>CAVDFM010000143.1:0-5176 GCA_963608365.1 bacterium
TCAGAAAATTCGCTTACAGCGAATTTCCAGCTCCCTCTAAGAGGGAGCCTTTTGGAGTACTTTATAAACTCCTGCGATAAGCCTCCATCTTTGAGGGAGGTGGATTTTGCGAAGCAAAAGACGGAGGGAGTTAGCCTGCCCTGAAAGGGGAGGTGGATGCGAGTGTAACGAGCAGACGGAGGGGTTATAATGTAACTCACAGCTATTTGTTTGCCTCAACCCCTCAGTCGGCTCCGCCGACAGCTCCCCGTTCGGGGAGCCTTTTGGCGTTTCTTACAAACCTTTGCATAATCTCGGCGGACCGCCAATGACGGCCCCTACCCTACAACGCATCAACGCAATTTCACCCTGCGCCAGCAGGATTTCGCTGCGCGCGTCAGCGCGCTACTTTCCCGTTTGCGTGCGGTACATGTCAGCATATTTGCCGTTTAGGCGCATCAGCTCGTCGTGCGTGCCCTGCTCGGCTATGCAGCCGTTTTCGATGAGTATTATCACGTCCGAATCGCGGACGGTGGAAAGCCGGTGCGCTATTATGAAGGAGGTTCTGCCGCTGCAAAGCTTCAGCATGGCGCGGCGTATCTTTTGCTCCGTTACGGTATCGACCGAGCTTGTGGCCTCGTCCAGTATCAATATGGGCGCGTTTGTCAGCACCGCGCGCGCTATGGTCATAAGCTGCCTTTCCCCCTGCGAAAGCTCCGCGCCGCCCTGCTCAAGCACGGTATCGTAGCCGTTTGGCAGGCGCTCTATGAACGCATCCGCGCCGCACATTTCCGCCGCCGCGCGAACGTCGTCAAGCGATGCATCCGCGTGACCGTAGGCAATGTTGTCCTTTACCGATTGGGCGAACAGCGCCGTATCCTGAAGCACAACGCCGAATGCGCGCCTGAGATCATGCAGCCTGTAATCCCGTATGTCGTGCCCGTCAAGGAGTATACGGCCCGAGGTAACGTCATAAAAGCGGGTGAGAAGGCTTATTATCGTGGTTTTGCCGGAACCCGTGGGGCCGACTATCGCAACGCGCGTGCCCGCGGGAATTTTGAGCGAGATGCCGCTGAGCACCTGCTTGCCGCCGCCGTAGGCAAAGCATACGTTGTCGAACTCTATTTCGCCTTCTATGCGCTCAAGGGGCAGCGCGTCATCTGCATCCTTAGGCTCGCTTTGTTCATCCAGTATTTCAAATATGCGTTCCGCGCCGGCAACGGCCGTCTGAAAGCTATTGTATATGTTCGCAATTTCAACGAACGGGCGCGTGAACTGGCGCACATACAGAAGAAAGCTGGTGATAAGCCCAATGTCCGTTATGCTGCCGCGAAGGTACATGAGTGCGCTGAAAACGGAAATGGAAAGATAGCAAAGGTTGTTTATAACGTTCGTAAGCGGCATAAGGCAGCCGGAATACACAAGCGCCTTTATGGACACGGCGCAGAGCTTTTCGTTCTTCCGGTCAAAATCGGCCTGCGTCTGTTCTTCGCGGCAGAATGCCTTAACAACGCTCAGGCCCGATATGCTTTCCTCTATCTGCCCGTTAAGTATGCCAAGATCGCGCTGCCGTTCCTTAAAAAGCTTCTTTGTGCGCTTTGTTACAGCCTTGGTGAGCAGGGTTATTATGCCTATCCCCACGAAGGCCACAAGCGTGAGCAGCGGGCTTTTATATACCATCATAACGAATACGCCGCCCACCGTGAAGCAATATGTCAAAAGCTGGGTGAGGGAATTGGATATGGTGGTGCTTATGTTGTCCACGTCGTTTGTAAGGCGGCTCATCAGTTCGCCATGCTGATGCATATCGAAAAAGCTGAGAGGCAGTTCGCGTATTTTATCGAACAAGGTCCGCCTTAGGTGGTCTATTATGCGCGGGGACAGCGAAGCCATCATGTATTTTTCAAGGAACTTTATAAGCCAATCGCAGGCATACATGGCAATGAGCGCGATAAGTGCGCCCGTGATGGCATCGCCTTGGCTTATGGCCGTTACGGCGCGGCCGGTGACAAGCGGGGATATGACCGCCGCAACGCTGCTTAATGCGGAAAGCAGCAATATAAGCCCCATGCCGCGGCTTTTTTTGCGCACAAGCTGCCAAAGGCGCATGAGCGTGCCGCGCATATCCTTGGGCTTTACTACCACAAGGCCCTTGCTGGGACGGGTAATGCCGTTCAAATTGGACGGCGGCGGTGTTGCTCCGTTATTCGCCATCAGCTTCACCCCCTATCTGAGAAGCATATATTTCGCGGTAAAGCGGGCAGCCGCGCATAAGTTCATCGTGCGTGCCAAGGCCGCGCATAAGCCCGTTTTCAAGGCAAAGTATCCTGTCCGCCTTCATAACGGTGGAAATGCGCTGGCTTATCAAAAGCACGCTCATGTTTCGTGCGGTTTCACGTATGCCGTTTAATACGCGCGCTTCAGTATCGGCGTCGAGCGCGCTCGTGCAGTCGTCCAGTATCAGTATCTTTGGCATGCGTATAAGCGCCCTTGCAAGTGAAAGCCGCTGCTTCTGCCCGCCGGAAAGGTTCACGCCGCCCTGACCAAGTATTGAATCATAGCCGTTTGGCGTATTCTTTATGAACTCATCCGCGCAGGCCGTGCGGCAGGCGGAGTCAAGCTCGGCTTCGGTCGCGTCGCTTTTGCCCCAAAGGAGATTATCGCGTATGGTGCCGCTGAAAAGCAGCGCCTTCTGCGGCACAACGGCTACAGCCGCGCGCAGCGTATGCTCGTCCATGTCGTTCACGTTGCAGCCGTCTATATATACCGCGCCCTCGGCAGCATCGTAAAAGCGGGGGATAAGGTTTATAAGCGTGGTCTTGCCCGCGCCCGTGGGGCCTATTATGCCAAGCGTTTCCCCTTCGCGCACGGTCAAGGTTATGCCGCTTATTGAATCCTTTGCGCTCATGGCATAGGCAAAGGAGACGTTATCGAATTTTATATCGCCGCGGATTTCGGGCGAAAGCGGGTTCTTCGAGCGCGGCTGGGCGGGTTTTTCATCAAAAACCTCTTGTATTCTGGCGGAGGACGCCATTGCGCGCACGGCAATGTTTATAACGTTGGATATTCTTGTCAGGGCGAAAAGCACCTGCGTCATATAGTTTACGGACGCCATAAGCTTGCCTATCTCGCCGGCGTTCTGGCTGCGGGAAATGTACAGAAGCACAACTATGCCCATGTTCACGGTCAAATTGATAAACGGATTGAAAAGGGCGTTTGCGTGCAGGGCGCTTGTGTTGGCGGCGGCAAGCTCTTCACTTGCGGCGTTGAACTTCTTTTCCTCCGCTTCTTCGGCATTGAACGCCTTTACCACCCTTACGGAGGAAAGGAACTCCCGCGCGGCGGCGTTGAGCGCATCCAGCTTTTTCTGCACCCGCCCGAAGCGCGGATAGCCGATCTTCACGTTGCCCAGTATAAGAAAGCCCACAATTATTATAATAACTATCAGCACGGGCGCCTGCCGCGGCGTTTGCATTATTATCAGCACCACCGCGCCTATGCAGGTTATGGGGGCCTTGACCATCATGCGCATCATGCTGTTTATAAAATCCTGGATCTGCGTAACGTCGTTGGTTATGCGGGTTATTATGCCCGCGGGCTGCAAAACGTCTATATTTTCAAGGGAGAGCCGCTGCACGCTTTGGTACATATCGTGTCTTAACTCCAGCGCAACGGTTTGGCTTGTGCGCACGGAAAAATAGTTGCGCATAAGCGCGCCAACTGCGCCCGCGGCGGCAATGCAGAGCATTATAAGGCCGTAATGAAGGATTTGGTCAACGTCCGCGTTCTTTATGCCCCTGTCCACGATATAGGACATGAACGTGGGCTGCAAAAGATCCGCCGCCGCTTCCAGCGTTAAAAACATTGTGGAGAGCAAAAATGCGCCCCAATGGCGTTTTATATATCGGAATATCAGCTTCATGTTATGCGTTCGCCCTGCTTTTCTTGGGATAGCGGGCGGAATAGTCCGCCGTAAGCTTTTCAAGCAGCTTCAAAAGCTCCTCCTGCTCGCTTTCGTTAAGGTTGCTCATCAGTTCATGGCGCACCTTGTCCCGCTTTGCATAGGCTTCCTCAGCGGCGACGCGGCCCTCTTTAGTAAGCGATATGTTTATGGTGCGGCGGTCCTTATCGTTGGCGGTGCGCGTTATAAGCCCCGCGGCTTCAAGCTTTGCAAGCACCTCGCTTGCGGAGCCGGGCTGAATGTCCAGCCGCTCCGTAAGGGCGGATTGGGTTATTACATCGTCGCTTTTCAGCAGCACCGTAAGCACGCGCCGCTGGCTGCCGCGCCCGTCGTAGGTATCCCTGAGTACGCGGCTTATTTTCCAAAAGTTGGAAACGAGCTTGCCCACGGTGTCCTTTTCATTATATGAATACATAAGTGCGCTCCTTCTGCGTAATGGTTAGGTACCTTGATATTTTGCACCTTATTATAAAATTTGTCAAGGTACCTAAACAATATTCCCTGTTGTGCGGATGCGGCGCGGGCAATATAATAAAGGAAAGAAAATCTGCGGAGGACGCTATGCATATAGAGCAGTTCGTTATGGCATACGAGGTGGAGCAGGACAGGCTGAGGGCGCTGGTGCCGCATGGGTTCAAATCGCTCAGGCCCGTGCTTAGGATAAATGCGGAAATACGCGGCGGCGCGCCATACGTTGAGTTCAACACCGCCGTGGAGGCGGAGGACGGCACGCACGGCTGGATAAACATAGGCGCATGGGTGGACGGCACATTCACGCGGGAGGGCGAAACCGTTGCGTTTGAAACGGACATGCTAAGTATAAGCTTCACGGGAGTGGGCATACAGGGCGGCTGCCCCGCGGAAAAGGACAACGCCGGCTGCTACTATCCGCGTGCGCTTGATTATGTGCTGCGCCCTGCGGAAAAGATAGACTCCTTCAAGGAATTTTGCGATTGCAGCTTCAAGTGGCTCACCAAAACAGGCACGGGCGGCCAAAGCACGGGCAAATCCGTACCCGTGTTTCCTACCGAGCAGCAGGTGCTTTACCCGCGGCAGATGTTCTCCGTGACTAACGCCGCCGCAATACCCTGCAAACAGGTAGTCGGGGCATATAAGGTGGAGTTTGATAGGGAGCAATAAGGGACACATTTTTTTCGCTAAATTTTTGCCAAAATAATGCGATTATATATTGACAATAATTTTAACCACTGCTAAAATTAAATCCGGAAACGGTAC
>CAVDFM010000144.1:0-5133 GCA_963608365.1 bacterium
ATTATAGACAGAAAGGATTTTTTGGAGGAGGTAAGCCATGCCCAACTGGACCGCTGAACAGCAGCGCGCAATAGACGCAAACGGCAATCTGCTCGTAAGCGCGGGCGCGGGCAGCGGCAAAACCGCCGTTTTGACCGCGCGCATAGTGCGCCTTATACGCGGCGGGGAAAGCATAAATTCCGTGCTGTGCGTAACGTTTACAAACGCGGCGGCGGCGGAAATGAAAAAGCGAATAGAAAAGAGCCTTGCCCGTGCCGCGGCGGAGGCGAACGGCGAAGAAGCGGAAAAGCTTTACCGTGCGGCGCGCGGAGTGAGCGCGGCAAGCATATCCACGCTGCATTCATTCTGCACGCAGGTATTAAGGAGGCATTTCAACCTTGCGGGGCTTGACCCGGCGTTCCGCGTGGCGGATGCGGGGGAAACGGCAATACTGCGGCAGAATGCATACGACGAACTGGTGGAGGACCGCTACGCCTTGGGCGGCGGCAGCTTCAATCTGCTTATGGAAGGGCTTGGCGGGGACGAGGCCGCGGAGGACGCGATATACTCCGTTTATGATTTTGCCCGTTCGCAGATAGACCCTTATGCATGGCTTGACGGCGCGCTTTCGCAATACGATGCGGACAGCGAGGAAGCTTTGCTCCGCTCGGGCGCGGCGGCGGGGCTGATGAAAAAAAGCCTTGCCAATATTTCCGCCCGGTGCGACGCGCTGCAAGCCGCCCGTAATGATTTGATGCAGGACGGCGCGGAGGCCCCCGCGGCGTTTATAGACGGGGAACTTTTAACGGCGCGCGCGCTTTTGCTTTGCCAAAACGCGGCTGAGCTTACGGCGGCGCTTGAATCATTCGCGTTCGATAAAAAGCGCATAAGCTGGGGCGGGCTTGAAGGGCCGCTGCGCGACGCGGCGGATACCGCGCGCAAAAAGCTGAAGGAAGCCATAAAGGCGGAGCACGAATTCTGGTGCGAAGGGGACTATATTGAAACGATGCGGCTGCACAGGCCGCTCATAGCCGAACTTTGCGGCTTTATAAAGGAACTGGACGAACGTTACGCGCAGAAAAAGCTTGAGGCGGGCTGCATAGACTACGGCGACATGGAACACAAATGCTTGGCCGTGCTGAAAATTCCCGAAGCGCGGGAAGAATACAGCCGCCGCTTTAAGCACGTTTTTATGGACGAATATCAGGACTGTAACCCCGTGCAGGAAAGCATACTGAAAAGCATAGCGTCAAGCGGCTCAACGTTCCTTGTTGGGGACGTGAAGCAGTCCATATACCGCTTCCGCCTGGCGGAACCGGCACTGTTCATGCAGCGGTACGCGGATTACCAATGCGGAAACGGTGGGGAGCTTATATGCCTAAACCATAATTTCCGCAGCGCGTGCGGAGTGATAAACGCGGTGAACAGCCTGTTTTTCCGCATTATGCACCGCGAAGCGGGGGAGATAGAATATGACGACGAAGCGGCGCTGAAGTTCGGCCGCAACGACGGCGGAGAGGACGAGACCCGCGCGGAGTTCATATTGCTTGATATGATGGACGCTCAAGCGGACGCGGAAGAAACGGGGACGGATACCGCGGCGGTTGAAGCGGCGGCAGCGGCGCGAAGGATACACGAACTGATGGAGACGGAGAGCGTTACCGACGCCTCCACAGGGGAGGAAAGGCCGCTTAAATACAGCGACTTTGCCGTGCTGCTGCGCTCCTATAAAGGCAGCGCGGAAACATGGATGCGTACCCTTGCGATGAACGGCGTGCCGGCGTATGCGCTGCTGTCGGACGGATACTTCGATGCGATAGAGGTGCGCGTTTTCATGGACCTGCTGCGCATTATAGATAATCGCAGGCAGGATATTCCGCTGGCGGCGGTGCTGCGCTCCCCGATAGGCGGCTTTGACGAAAAGGAACTTATTGCGCTGAAAACGGACTTTCCCGCACCGCAGGGGCGGGAGGACGACTGGGCATGGATAGACCGCGTGAACGCCGCGGCGGCAGCGGGCGGCGAACTTGGGCAAAAGGCAAAGCGCTTTTTGGATAAGCTGGAATATTACAGGCAGGAGGCCAAACTGCTGGGCGCGGAGGCGCTGATAGGCATGCTGCTGGACGAAACGGGATACGGCGAATACTGCGCGGCGATGCCGGGCGGCAGGCAGCGGCAGGCCAATTTGGAAGCGCTGTGCGAACGCGCACGGGGCTGCGCTGCGGCGGGGGTAAGGAGCCTTGGCGGGTTCCTGAGCTACATGGAAAAGGTATCCGCGGCCAATGTTTACGGCGCGCCGCAGACGGGCGGGGCCAACGTTGTAAGCATAATGAGCATACACGCAAGCAAGGGCCTTGAATTCCCGTACGTTATAATAGGCGGGCTTAATTCGCGCTTCGTGCGGGAAGGCATGGACGATTTGGTCTGCGAAAAGGACCTTGGCATAGGCGCGCGGCTTATATCGGGCGAGATAAAGCAAAAATCATTCCTGCACGAGGCCATAACGGCGTCCCTTTCGGCAAAGGCCACGGCGGAGGAAATGCGCGTGCTTTACGTTGCAATGACGCGCGCGAGGGAGCGGCTGATAATGCTTTGCGCGGCGAAGGACGGGGCAAAGCTTGTGAACAGCGCGCTCATGCCGCAGACGCAGAGCAGCATAATTATGCAAAAAAGCTTCGCCGCATGGCTGCTGGGGCATATATTAAACTCCAAGAGCGGCAACGAAATACGCAGCAAATACGGGTTGAAGCCCGTATTTGAGCCGGACGTGCATATTTATGCGCGCTGCGAACCCGCTCCGCTTGCAATGCCGGGCGGGGGACGGATGGACGAGAGCAAGTATAACGAATTTGTGCGGGACGCGCTGGCGCATGCCGACGGGAAGCCGGGCGGATTCTTCACGCGGACATACGCACACGCGGCGGACGTGGAGCTGCCGACAAAGCTGTCCGTAACGTCATTGAGCGGAGGGAAGCATACTGAACTGACCGATGCGCCAAGCTTTGCGCGGGTGGAAAACGTTGCCCCGGCGCAGTTCGGCACGGCTGTGCACGAAATAATGCGGCGGTTGCCGCTGGATAAGCCCAGCACGGAGCGAAGCGTTGCGGAGTTTGCGCAAGGCTTGGTCAAAGTCGGACTTATGGACGAAACCGTTGCCAATGCAGTTCCGGCGCGGAACATTGCGGCATTCTTTAACGGGGAGCTTGGGCAAAGGCTGCTGCGCGCGGAAACCGTGCGGCGGGAGGTGGAGTTCAATCTGCGCATAGGGGCGAAGGAGCTGCTGGGCGCAGACACGGATGAGACTGTGCTGCTGCAGGGCATTATAGATTGCTGCTTTACGGAAAACGGCGAATGGGTGCTGATAGACTACAAGACGGACAGAGTTGCACAAAATTACAGCGCATACGATGCTGCAAAGAAACATTTTGCACAGCTTAGGCTGTATAAAACGGCGCTGGAGCGGCTTACGGGGCGAAAAGTGCGCCAAAGCTACATATATCTGTTCAGCATAGGCAAAGCGGTAGAGTACAGCGAGGAATTTTAGCATGGAATACCGATATACGGTAAATCGAATATTGCGCCAAACGGCGGACGAACTGCGCCCCGTGGCCCACGAAGAAGCGGAAATTGAGGCGCGCGAACTTGTTATGCATTCATTGGGCGTTGAAAGCCGCGCGGAGCTTGCCGCAAGCGTAAATAAAGAAATGAGCGCCGAACAATACGCCAAATTGCAGGAATATATTTTACGCCGAAAAACGGGCGAGCCGCTGCAATACATATTGGGCTTTTGGGAATTCATGGGACTAAGGTTCAAAACGGACGCCCGCGCGCTGATACCGCGGCAGGATACGGAGACGCTTTGCGAAGAAGCGATTGCGCTGATAAAGCGGCGCGGATACAAAACCTGCCTTGACCTATGCGCGGGGTCGGGCTGCATAGGCATAAGCATAGCGAATATCTGCGGCACAGACGTTACCCTTGCGGACATAAGCGAAGCCGCGTTAAGCCTTTGCCGCGAAAATGCGGAAGCAAACGGCGTGAACGTGCGCACGATAAAAACCGACATGTTTGATGATATTGCAGATAAATATGACATAATTGTGTGCAACCCGCCCTATCTTACGGGGAGCGATATGGCGTCGCTTCAGCGGGAGCTTACATTCGAGCCGGCAAACGCGCTTTATGGCGGGGAGGACGGGCTGGATTTCTATCGCCGCATTGCGCGGGACTATGCCCCAAGGCTTAACGATGGCGGCGCGCTTGCGCTGGAGGTTGGCATATATCAGGCGGAGGAAGTGGCAAAAATGCTCGGCGGGGCGCGGATAGTTAAGGATGTTTGCGGCATCGAGCGGACGGTGATAAAGGAATGGTAAGGCGAAGCTTCATTATAATTGCGGCGTTTGTGCTGGCGGCGGCAATGGCGGGCTGCGCGGCGGGACCGCAGGAATACGTTACCATACCCGCCCCCGCGGCAACGCAGGCAAGCGAAACGGCCGCGCCGGCCGAACCAACTCCCGCACCCATGCCCACGGCCGGGCCCACGAGCGAACCTACGCCCGAGTCTACACCGGAGGTGCAGGAGGCGACCGTCGGCTTTGTTGGAGACATACTGATGATGACGCGGCAGATAGCCGACGCGAAAACCGAAACGGGCTACGATTTTACGGAAAGCTTTTTGCCGATGAAGCCCGTATTTGAATCGGTGGACATAATGTGCGCGGATTTTGAAGGCACGCTCGGCGGGGAGGAGGCGGGATACACGCTGCCGCGCGAAACTATGGCGCCCGTAACCGAGGATAACCCGAACCCGACAAACCCGCCGCTGCAAAGCTTCAGCGCGCCGGACGAGCTGGCGAAGAACCTTTTTGACGCGGGGATAGACGCCGTGACCACCGCCAACAACCACGCCATGGACCGCGACGACGAGGGCCTTTTCCGCACGATAAAGGTGCTTAGGGCGGCGGGAATAAAAACGGTAGGCACGGCGCTTAGCATGGAGGATTTCCTGACGCCGTGCGTAATTGAGAAAAACGGCATAAAAATCGGCATGGTGGGCGCAACGCAGATACTCAACGGCACCGCGCCGAGCATGGACGCAGAAAACAGGGACTTCGCGCTTACACGGCTTACCGAAGAAATGGTAAAAAGTCAAAT
>CAVDFM010000145.1:0-5084 GCA_963608365.1 bacterium
CGGCTATAACGGCCTTATCGGCGGTGGCGAGCAGCTCGGCCTTGGTTATGGCATTGTCGCCGCTCTTGGCAAGGACTATGGTTATGGTATAATCCTTGGTATTTTCGCCATCCTCGGCCACAACGGTGAACGTGGCGGGGGTATCGAGCGCCATGCCGCAGGCAAGTCCGGCGGACCAATCCGCGGCCTCTCCGCCGTCCTTACGCACGGAGGCAAAGTCCGAATAGCTCAGCTTCAGCTTCATTTCGCCAAGCTTGCTCACGTCCGTACCGGCGGGCAGGGTTATGGTATAGGCTGTGCCGCTCTGGCTCACCATGCCTATGGATTTGCCGTTGGCGTCCAGCAGCTCCGGTTCTTCGGTCATTACGCATTCCGCGCTGAGCTTTATCTTCTTAAACGTTGCCTTAACGGTTACCGCCGCGCGGTTGGTGGCGGGCATTATGAAGCTGGCCTCCGCCTGATCGGCATTGGTTATTTCTATGGCAACGGTGCTGCCGTCCGCGGCTGTGTAGCTCGCTTCCCACTTTTCTATGGCATAGTTTTCGTTTGCGGCGGCGGTCAGCTTAACGGTAGTGCCTTCAATAACGCCGGTAAGCGTGCTGCCGCTGTTTGCGCCGGCCTGCGCGGTGGCGGTGCCTTGGGCTGCGTCCGCAACAACGTTCACGTCCGCGTAATCCTTGGCGACGAATATAGCCTTCACGCTGTAATTGGATACGCCGTCCACGGCAAACGTGGGGTAATCATATTTGCCGGTGCTGCTGGGGTATTGAGTATTGGTATATTCAACGTTTTCCACGGGCTGGCCGGTGGTGGTGTTGATTATTTCCCAACGGTCTATCTTATAGCCTTCGTTATACCTATAATGCACCTTGACGCTGACCTTTACGCCTTCGGGGAAGGTATCGGTCATAACGTCGCGCACGTGGGCGCCGTTTTCATATGTGCCGCTATTGGAAGGAGTCATGACGCCTACGTTGAACATAAGCTCGCCGCCGGTAAAATCGTTGGCGGTTATGTCAACAACGGAGCCTTTCTTGGTAAGCACGGCCTTGAGCGTTACCTCATTCGCGGGCATGGTAAACGTTATGCTTTGGCCTGTTACATCCGTGAGTTCCACGCCCGTGGCCTCCCAATGGTCAACCTTAGCGTCGTACAGAAGGCTTTGCAGCACGCAGGGCTGCGTTACCGCGGTAACGGTGACAGTATCGCCGGGCTTGGCTTCGTTTGCCTTTGCGCCGTATACGGTAACGACCGCAGTACCCATGCTCTGCTTATAGCTGTTTACTGTATATTCGCCTTCGGCGGAGGCGCTTACGGCATAATACTTAACGGCGGACGTGGTTATATTCACAACGAAGGGTTCGCTTTCCTCCCCGTTGCTTGCCTTGAAAACAAGGTCTGTCGCGCCGTCCTTATCGGGGGCGAAGGTATATTTGCTGCCGTTGGCGGCGGCATCCGCGCCGTTCACGCTTACCGTATAGGTAAGGGCGCTGCCGTAATCGTCCACGAAAACGTTGTCAAGGTCTATCGTGAATACGTTGCCTACCTCCAGCTGCACCTTCATCGGGTTCTCTATGCCGTCCCGTATTCTGGGGGCGGTGCTGACGGGGTCGGGTTCGGTGACGACCGTCATACTCACGCTATAATAGACGATTTTATTATCGCCGTAGTTAATTGTGACTTCCGTCTTATAAGCGGCAGTCTTATAAGCGCCCGAATCGTCCGGAACCAGTCTCAGCTGATTATTTCCGGCGATAGTGCCGTCATTCGTTACGGTTCCGGAGAAGGTGCCTTTTTTTATCCATATTTCGGTGGGCAGCTCCGTGGCAGGCGTGCTTGTTGCCGCGCCATTCTCCACGGTAACGGGAGCCTTGACCGTTATCTTAATCTCGCCTGCATATGGGCGGTCGCCGCGGTCTTCCCTCATATTGATTTCGGCGTAGTTATCAATGGTTATATCCTTGATCTCCCACGCTGTATTGCGGCTGGCCGCAACGTAATCATTATAGATATAGGGAGCATCCGCCAGCTGGAAGCCCGTCAGCTGCGGCCAAGTGGGTTCGGGCGTTTCGTCTATCGTGATATTTATGCTGTAGTAAACATCATTCGTGCCGTCGGAAACCATAAGGCAGCTTACGTACGAGGTGTTCGTATAGGTGTTTGGATCCGTTTTGGTCTGCTTTGATTTAAGGTTATTGCTCGTTTTAACGGTGTTGCTGCCGGACGCGGTTCCGGTATAACTGCCGCCCGGTATCCAAAGGAATGTGGGCGCAGTAGCGGGCGTTGTGGTAGGCGCGCCGTTTTCCATGGTAACGGGAGCGCTTACCGTGATATTGATGCTGCCGGCAAAATTGATCGTTTTGTTAAGCAACAGTTCATCATACTGCTCAATGGATATTGATCTGATTTTGCACGCAAGCGCGGCATTGCTTACATCTGTGCTGTTATACACATATCCGCTCGTTACGTTAAAATCTAACAGCTGCGGCCAAGTGACTTCAGGCGTGGTGCCGCCGGAGGCTTTGGCGGTAAGGGTAAGGGTATATTCGGGGCTGGTCGCCTTGCCGTCGCTTGCGGTGAACGTAAGCGTGGTTTCTCCCGCCACGGCGGGCAGCATGCTGAACAGGCCGCCCGTGGCAGCCGCTTCCGCGCCGTTCATGCTGACGGTATAGCTCAGCGCGTCGCCGTCGGCGTCCTCAAATATGGTGCTCAGGTCTATCGACCAAAGCTTGCCCGCTTCCGTTTCCGCCGCTGCGGGGGAAGTTACGCCTTCCTTCAGCGCGGGCGCGGTGTTGGGTTCCTCTATCGTGACTATCACCTTGTAAGCATATAGCTGGTCGCCTTTTACGATGCGGAACCAGGCGGAAAGCTGTGAGGTGCTTGCACGCTGGTTTTCACCGAGTTCGCTGTTCTTGCTCACCTGTATATATGTGGGTTCGAATTTCACATCGCTGTCCGATGCTATCGGCTTGAAGTCGGCATTGACCATGCAAAGCCCGCTTGGAGCGGCTACATTGGTGGTAGTTACCTTCCCATCTACATATTCTACCGGCGCCGCCACGGTAAAGTGCAGTTCACCGGCTATGTTATAGGTCTTCATAGCCGACACCTGTTGGGTAAGCGTGTCGTAATTAACTATTTCAACATCCCTTACCAAGCAGGCAAGAGTTCTTTTAGATGCGGTACGGTTATTGTAAAAGTATGTAGTCTGCGTGTTGTCCCACCCAGTAAGATGCGGCCATTCAGGCTCGGTAGGCTCAGCATCCACAACTATCTTAAGACGATAGTAAAGATACCCGCCACTATATATATATATGGCGTTGAAACCGTGCTCTCTCACCAATTCGTTGTATACGCCTTTTCCCTGATATTGGGTGGTTATGTATTTCAATGAAGGGTTGGACTTGGTTATTGTGTCTATGTCGGCACCCTTTACGCTGTCTATAGACCAGTTGCCGTATGTTACAACGAGCTGTTCGGGCAGGTCCGTCTTGCTGCCGTCGCTGCACAGCACGGGTTCGGATACGGTCAGGCATATTTCGCCAACTATATCAAAACCGCTGACTCCGCAGGATTCCTTCTGGTCATATTGCGTAATGGTGCAGTCTTTGACCGCCGCCTTCACGGTCGCTTTAGACGGCTTATCGTATACAAAGCCGTCGGTCACGCTGAAGCCCGTGATCTGCGGCCAGTTACCTTCCGCCTTGGCGGCGGGCAGGGTTATGCCGCTGAGGGGCAGCAGCCCCGCCACGAACAGCGCGGCAAGCAGCACGGCCAGTAATTTTTTGATTTTCATGTTATCCTCCGTTCCTTTATGTTTATTTATTCTGTAAACGCTTTACGCGGTGTCACGATAACGGCGCCCAGCCGCCGCCGCTGCTGCTTCCGCCCGGCAGGGGGTGCGGGTCGCGGCTGACCTGATGGTCGGACACGGTGTTGTTGCCGTCCTCCGCAACCTCGTCCCAAAGCTGCTGCGATATGCTGCGCTGGTACGCTATGCTTACGGTATACTGCCGCACTTCCGTGCCGAGAGTTACCGTGTACACAACCGGCATTGCAAGGTTCACAACCTCGCCCGAACAGGGGCTTACCACGCAGCCGTAGGGAACAGTCACTTCGGGCGCTACAGCCGTAACGTTGGTGCCGTTGGGCAGGGTTACGACTATTGTGCCGAGGGTTTGGTCTATAACGCCGTCCACGCCCAGCACGCGGAAGGACGTTATCTCCGCCGTTGTTACGGACGGTGTGGGGTCAACATTACCGCCGCCCGCGCGGATGGCTTGGCCGCTCTTGTTGGTCACGGTAACGGTGTATGTGCGGCCGGCAAGGGTGTTGTCGCCGGACAGGGTGTATGTTACCGCCGTGCCGAAGTCCACAGCCGCGCCCGAGGTGGGCTGGCAGGTCTTTCCGGTGAAGGTGATGTCCGTTTCAAGGCGGGTGGTGGTGAGCGCGCTGTCGTCCACGTCAGTCACGGTTATGGTGTCGTAAACGTTGTCTATAACGCCGTCGTACCACGTTCCGTTCGCGTTCACGCGGAAGGATGTTATCTCCGCCTGCGCCTTGGCCTCCACCTTTATGCGGTAGACCTTCTTGGTCACGCCGTCGCCCGCGGTAACGGTGAAGGTCATCCAGTCGGAAAGGTCGCGCATGGTTTTGCCGTCCAGCAGCGGGTCAACCGTCGCGCCGTACGATATGCTTGCGGCGATGAACATCTTGTCCGTCATAACGCCGGGCTTCACGCCGAGCGTTATCTCCGTTGCGCCGTCGTCGGCTTCGGTGACGGTCTTTGAAAGTATCGCTTCTTCGCTGAGTACGCTGTTTTGCAGCTTGATGCTGCTTATGTCTATCTCCGCACCCGAAGCCTGCACATCGCCGTAGTTCACGGTCACGTAGTATGTCTTTATGGTTGCGCCGTCCTCCGCCATAACGCTGAACGGCTGCTTTACGCCCGCAACGAACGTTACCGGCAGCGTGGGAGCCATAAGCTTCGCGCCCTCCGCAAGGGTAATGTCCGGCGTTATGTTCTCAAGCGGCATACCGGTAGGCACGGTCACGGTTATGGTATTCTCCGCGCCTTCGGTTAT
>CAVDFM010000146.1:0-5068 GCA_963608365.1 bacterium
CTTAGTCACTACTGTACATAAGACAGCACAGCTGTAACAGGTGATTCGGCCTTTCAGTCCTCATGTGATGCCTGCGGCATAAGGCGCTTTACAAGCTCACATATTAGCCTCCATCTCTGAGGGAGGTGGCAATGAGCGTTAGCGAATTGACGGAGGGAGTTAATCACACGCCATTAGGCGTATTTCACATGGCGCAGCCATATTTCACATTGCGAAAGCAATATTTCACCCGTTCGAAGAACGGATTTCACTACGCACGTCAGTGCGCTCGGGGACGATGAAATCTTGCGTCCCCGTTGCGTCCCCTCAAAAAACGTAGACAAATAGGGCATTGGGGACGCAGGGGACGATGGGGACGATAGTGCGTAAAAGAGGTTAGAGCAATTTAACTACACTATAACCCAAGCCTGCCCTGAAAGGGGAGGTGGATTTTGCGAAGCAAAAGCCGGAGGGGTTGCATCGAGGCTGCTCTTGTTATCGTCAACCCCTCAGTCAAACCTTCGGTTTGCCAGCTCCCCGTAAAGGGGAGCCTTTTGGTACAGCGGCAGTAAAATTAAACAAGGGGAACGGTCTCCCGTCCCCCTGATCCTATGCGGCGCTTAGGCCACAACTATGTTCACTATGTTTTTTACAACTATCACCTTGCGCACGGTCTTGCCTCCGGTGAAGGGCTTCACGTCGGCGCTTTCAAGCGCAAGCTTCTCTATTTCCTCCTTGGCGGCGTTGGCGGGAACCATTATGCGGGCGCGGACCTTGCCGTTTATCTGCACGCCTATTTCCACGCTGTCCGCTACCAGTGCGCTCTCGTCATATTCGGGCCAGTGCGCCTCGTAAATGGGGGAGCCGAGCTTGGCGGCTTCGTTTATTTCCTCCGCAATGTGCGGCGCGAAGGGGAACAGCAGTATCAAAAGCGTCCTCAGCTCGTCCCGCGTTATGCTGCCGGTGGCATAAATATCGTTCACAAAGCTCATTATGGCGGCTATCGCCGTGTTGAACTTCATGCGCTCTATGTCCTCACTCACCTTCTTTATGGTCGCGTGGTAGCTGGCCTTCACGCTGTCGCGCACGCCCTGAGCGTCGTTTATCATGTCCTGCAAGCGCCATACGCGCTCAAGGAACTTGCGGCAGCCCTTGGTGCCCTGCGTGTTCCAGGGGATGGGCTGATCGAACGCGCCCATGAACATTATGTACATGCGGAATGCGTCCGCGCCGTATTCCTTGATGTAATCATCGGGATTGACGACGTTGCCGCGGGACTTGCTCATCTTCTCGCCGTTTTCGCCAAGCACCATGCCGTGGCTGGTGCGCTTCATATACGGTTCGGGCGTGGGCACAACGCCGATGTCGTAAAGGAACTTGTGCCAGAAGCGGGAATAGAGCAGGTGCAGCGTGGTGTGCTCCATGCCGCCGTTGTACCAGTCAACGGGCAGCCAATACTTCAGCGCCTCCGGCGAAGCAAGGGCGTTGTCGTTATGCGGGTCTGTATAGCGCAGGAAGTACCAGCTGGAACCCGCCCAGTTGGGCATGGTGTCCGCTTCGCGCACGGCGGGGCCGCCGCAATGCGGGCAGGTGGTATGCAGCCAATCCTTTGCGCGGGCAAGGCAGGAGCTGCCGTCGTCCGTGGGGGAGAAATCGTCAAGCATGGGCAGCTTCAGCGGCAGCTCGCTCTCAGGCAATGGTACCCAGCCGCACTTTTCGCATTTCACGAGGGGTATCGGTTCGCCCCAGTAACGCTGGCGGGAGAATACCCAGTCGCGCAGCTTATAGTTCACCTTGCGGTGGCCTATGCCCTCTTTTTCAAGGTAATCGGCAATGGCCTTCTTGGCCTCTGCCACCTCCATGCCGTTAAGGAAGCCGGAGTTTACCATGCGCCCGTGTTCGCATTCGGTATACGCTTCCTTGCTGACGTCTCCGCCCGCAACCACTTCAACTATGGGCAGATTGAAGGTCTTGGCGAATTCATAGTCGCGCGTGTCGTGCGCGGGAACGGCCATTATTGCGCCCGTGCCGTAGCTCATCAATACATAGTCGGAAACCCAAATGGGTATCTCCTTCTTGGTAACGGGGTTGATCGCGCTCACGCCTTCCAGCACAACGCCGGTCTTTTCTTTATTAAGCTCGCCGCGTTCAAAGTCGCTCTTGTGGGCGGCCTCCTCGCGGTATTTGGCAACGGCATCCCAATTGGCTATCCTGTCCTTATATTTGTCTATATAGGGATGCTCGGGGCTTATTACCATGTATGTCGCGCCGAAGAGCGTGTCCGGACGGGTGGTGTAAACGGTCAGCTTATCGTCCGTGTTCGCTATTATGAAGTCCACCTCTGCGCCTTCGCTGCGGCCTATCCAGTTGCGCTGCTGCGTCTTTACGCGCTCAATGTAGTCCACCTTGTCCAGGTCATCTATAAGCTTCTGCGCGTATTCGGTTATCTTCAGCATCCATTGGCTGCGCACCATCTGTATTACCTGCCCGCCGCAGCGTTCGCATACGCCGTCCACGACTTCCTCGTTGGCAAGGCCAACCTTGCAGGAGGTGCAGAAGTTTATGGGTATTTCCGCCTTGTAGGCAAGGCCGTGCTCGTAAAGCTTAAGGAATATCCACTGCGTCCATTTATAGTATTCCGGGTCCGCCGTGCTTATCTCGCGGGACCAGTCGAACGAGTAGCCCAGCCTTTTAAGCTGCGCACGGAAGCGGGCAATATTCGTTTCTGTCACCTTGGCGGGGTGTATGCCGGTTTTTATGGCGTAGTTCTCCGTGGGCAGGCCGAATGCATCGTATCCCATGGGGAACAGCACATTGTAGCCTTCCAGCCTGCGCTTGCGGCAAATAACGTCCATTGCCGTGAACGGGCGCGGGTGCCCAACGTGAAGCCCCTGGCCGGAAGGATAGGGGAATTCGATAAGCCCGTAAAACTTGGGCTTGGTGTAATCCGTTTTGGCTTCGTTGCAATGCGCTTCTTCCCAGCGCTTTTGCCATTTCAGCTCTATCGGGTCGTGTTCGTAGCGCTCTGACATCGGTTTTTATCCTTTCATGCTTTATATAAAAAATAAAGCCGCCTCTTACCCTGCAAGAGACGGAACATTTTTCCGCGGTACCACTCCGCTTGGCGGCATAAACCGCCCGCTTTAGCCCCCTGTAACGCGAGGAACGCGCCGCGCATTACCGCGGCAAGACTCCGCGGCGAGCTTCACCGCACCGCGGCTCCCCCTTTCAGCAAAACGGGGGCTCTCTTTGCCCGCGGGAAACGATTACTGTTCCGCATCATAGTCCATGTCACATTTTATTGGAAAAAGCCCGCCTTGTCAATACGGCTTGGTCAAAAGGCATATATAAACATTTTTGCCGTTGCGCTTTGGGCGGGTGATTTACTATAATATATAATTGGGAATATAAGTACGCAAACGGAGGTTTATGCTGAATGACCCTTTGGATAAAGAACGCGAACATTGCCACAATGGATAAGGCGCGTCCGTATGCTCAGGCCGCTGTTGTGATAGGCGGCTTCTTTGCCTGCGTAGGCAGCGAAAAGGAGACGGAGGCCTATCTTGCCGCGCACCCGCAGAAGGAGCTTGAAACAATAGACTGCGGCGGCAATTTCGTAATGAGCGGCTTTAATGACAGCCATATGCACTATCTGCACTATGTCCGCGCCAAAAAGACCGCAGTTGACCTATACGGCTGCACATCGCTCAAAGAGGTGCTTTCGCGCATGCGGCGCGCCTTTGAGCAGGATTACGACCCATCGCTTGGCCTGTGGCTCACGGGCGAAGGCTGGAACCACGATTATTTTACCGATGAGCAGCGCTTCCCAACGGCAAAGGAGCTGGACGCGATAACAACGGAATATCCAATACTTATAATGCGCGCCTGCTTCCACATAGGCGTTATGAATTCAAAGGCCATGGAGCTGATGAACATAAATAAGGATACCGTGGGGCAATACGGCGTATATGCCGAAACCTATCCAGACGGCACGCCCAACGGCGTAATAAAGGAGGGCGTGTTTGACGACATTAAGGCGCGCCTGCCCATGCCCGGCTGCGAACAGCTGCTTGAAATGATGATAGACTGCCAGAAGGACTTGTTTGAATACGGCATAACCAGCATACAGTCGGACGATTTCAAATACTGCCCCGAAGGCCACGCATACGAAATGATGGCGCTGCTGCGCACGGCGGCGGAGGAAGGCCGCTTTAAGCTGAGAATGGCGGAGCAGGCGCTGCTGCCCACCCATGCGGACATGGACGAGTTTTTCGATAAGCATGGCTTTGACGACAGCTTCGGCAATCGTACATTCAGAATAAACTGCGTAAAGCTATTGAGCGACGGCTCTCTCGGCGCGCGCACGGCATACATGCGCAAGCCCTATGCGGACGACCCCACCACCCGCGGCATAGCCATATATGAGCAGGAGGAGCTCAACTCCCTTGTGCTTCGCGCGCACAGCCGCAATATGCCCGCCATAATACACGCCATAGGCGACGGGGCGGTTGAAATGTGCCTTAACGCAATAGAGAATGCGCGGCGGGAAATGCCGCATCTTCATCCGCGCCACGGCATAGTGCATTGCCAAATAACCGATAAGGAGCAGGTGGAGCGGTTCAAAAAGCTGGACGTTATTGCATATATTCAGCCCGTGTTCATCAATTACGATATGCATATAGTTTACGACCGCGTTGGCAGGGAGCTTGGCAGCACGTCCTATGCATGGGCGGATTACATACGCCTTGGCGTGCATGCGCCCTTCGGCACGGATTGCCCCGTGGAAGCCTTCCGCCCGCTGCCGGGCATATACTGCGCCGTTACCAGCCGCGATCTTAATGGCAGCGGCCCCTTCCTGCCGCAGCAGATACTGGATAGGGAAACGGCACTGTATTGTTACAGCGCGCAGGGCGCCTACTGCACGGGCGAAGAAAACATAAAGGGCAAAATAAAGGAAGGTATGTATGCGGACTTTATAGTAATGGATACAGACCTTGTGAACTGCACGGATATGGAGATACTTGAAGCGAAGGTGCTGCGCACGTTTGTGGGCGGCAAATGCGTATACGAAAGATAAATGAGAGGATAT
>CAVDFM010000147.1:0-5046 GCA_963608365.1 bacterium
CATTTGAGGTCGATAAAGTAGCAAGTGTGAAACTTTCACAGTTGCCACTTTTTCACAAACGTTTTACAGATATCAAAAAATCAGTTGTGACAAAGTCACAACTTTTCCAGCAACTCAATATCCAAACCTGAAAGAATCCTTTGCGCCGCAGGACATCAGGTAGCGGCGGATCTCCTTCACGGCTGCCTTGTGATGAACGAAGGGCGTGCCGTCAAGCCCGGTAAGCTTGCTTGATATAGGCACGAACATAATGCTGATTGGCGTTACGCGGTTCACGCCGGCAATGCAGTTCACGTCGCTTCCGTGCTCCACGCAGTAGACCACCATGTCCATCTGCTCATGGAAGGTTGAGATGTGCAGCGCTGTAACGCCGTTTTTACCGCGGTAGTGCATAAGCTCGCGAATGGCCGCCGTAACCGCCTGATTGCCGCTTTGACGCTGCTCAAGCTGCTGAAGCTTGCGCAGACTTTCGAACAGGCTGCGGTTGTGGTCGAGCTGAAGATCTATCTTGGCCTTTGTGATGTATATGCGGTAATCATCATAGCCGCTCATGATTGCCGCAACCAGCATTTCGTTTGCCTTGCTGTATTGACCTATTGAAACGGCGTACTCAGCGGAGGAGATTATGTTCTCTATTTCCGTTTTTGCCGTTATCTGAATGCCGCCGATGTTGATGTTGGTCTTCATCTGTTCGGACGCAATTACGTTCTTCGCTCCGCAGTACTGGCAAAAAATATAGGCACGGTTGGCCTCCACGTTCAGCATTGCTCCGCAGCTTTGACAATATAGGACTCTCGCTTCGCTCATACTTGCCCCTTCAACTACTGTTTTATTACCGGAATTTTAGCACAAAAGGCCTTTATTCGCAACTGTGCTGCGTAGAGTATAAGCAGATCAGTTGGGACAATGTCCCAACTGATTTTATATTTACCCGCTATGCTTGATTTTTGCCAGTTGGGACAATGTCCCAACTGCCACTTTCGCCCGTTGCATTTCAACTCGGTTATATCATAACTTTACCGTTATCTTCGCACCTTTTACCATCGGCAGCCCCATCATTAACACCAGACTGGACAGGAATATGCCGAACACCAGATAACGCACCCCAGCATTGTAATCTGCATACCAGTGCGCACGATTATTGACAGCCTCTATGACAGAAGGCGTTATCTGACTATACTCTGACATAAGCTCGTTCTTAACGATTGTCATTTTGACTATGCCAATGACTACCAAGCTCAGGCAGAGCGTCAAAACAATAGCAAATATTATTTTGCGTTTATCTGCCGCCTTCTTCGAGGCTACCTGCGCTTCATGAACTATTTTCTTAGTCTTTTCAATCCGCGCCAAAATGATTTCCGGCTTGTGTATGCGCAGCCACTCGTCCGCATCCGCACCATGCGACCTGTTGTACTGCAAGAAGCAATTATAAGTGTGCCGATTGAATGAGCCCCATGCATCCATGGGCTTGCATCCGTTTTCCAGCATACACTGTGCGGCCAAGGCGTCAAAGTAAGCTTCCCTTGCGCTGTTGTTTTCCTCAAAGAATCCTTCCAACCCCTCCGGTATGAAGTCGCGCTTGCCGGTCTCCCACAGACTGCGAATGTCGTGCTGCAACATGCGCTCCACTTCCGGATGGGTGGGCCAGAACACGCCCTCGTCATCCATGCGGTTGGCGTTGCGGTATATGTTGGCGTTCGTCTTGATGCTATCCGCCGCAAAATACGCCCCGCTTGCTAATAAAGTTGCCAATGCTCCTGCTATCATCGTTTTCCTCCTAACTCAGCCAAATCTCATGCTTGACCGCATTTTGAATAGATCCATTTCGTTCTGTTTTGGGCGTAAATTCGGTTGTTATCGGGCGGAATGTCTCCACGTCAAACAGTACACAGTCCCATGTTTCCACTCGATATTTCACCTTCGGCGGGCGCACCAACACATAATACGGTTTGAACGGGCCATTGCCGAACATATCCGTGGCCAGCATCATCGCCCTGTTTATTACCCGCATGAGCGCCTTGTCCTCCCCAAAATACTTCAGCATTTCCGGGTCAAAGTAATGTCCGTCCGGATTGCGGCGGTAGTATTCCTGTATAAATGTCTCTACCGAGTTGAACGGCGGCTGTTCTGTCATACGATTTCCTCCAATAAACTTATGGCGTTGTTCAACGAATCCACAGCGTCCTCGACGGCAGATATGATTTCCTCCATAGTATCCACGGCGACCTCCATAGTCTCGTATATTTCCGTGCCCTGCAAATTCTCAGGGTAGTTATACATCGTGTCTTCTTCCTCGTCCTTGACGCCATTTACTATACCCAGCGTTGCCTCTATCGCGTCGATAGCCTTGAGCAATTCTTTCCTGCGTTTGTTGTTCATATTAAAACCACCTTTCCCATTCTCTCTTCCTTTCCTTCCTGCGCCACACGCCGCGCTTGCTGCCCTTCACAGGGTCGAAGCCAACTATGCACAGCCGCAACTGTTTGCTTATCGATACCGTGCCGCGCATTCCATCCCACTGCACGATTATCTCTCCGGTGTTGCGCACATGCCCCACAATTGTGCCGGCGCGTGTGCTGTCATTTGCCAATGCAATTCGTGTGCCCTGATACATAATTAGCTCCTCCCCACAATATATAAAAAGAACCGCTATCTGCGGTTCCTAATCCTCCCCTAATTCATCCCGTAATGCCTGCGTAAACATCCAATCATAGTCCTTTGCCGACAGGTTGCATATCTCTTTGATTTCCTCCGCTTCAATACCTATGTAGCAAAGCGTTATGGCCTCGTTGCTGTGCCCCAGTTCCTTGCAGAGCATTGACAACGCCCTGTATCCGCGCTCCTGACTCAGATGCTGTGCCTGCGTGTAGAAGCGATAGGCGTATGTCTTGCGCATGGTGTGGCTGCCGTACAAAAGCGGATTCCATCCCAGCCGCACCGCTGCCGGAATGATTATGTCATCGTTGAGCGTTTTGCGGGTCAGGCATCCGCCCTTCTGCGAACCGAACAGGAAATCCTCGTTGTCCAGATGCATATCATCCGTGTACTGGGCAACCATTGCCGCCACCTCATCACTTATCTTCAGCTCCCTGCCCTTGCCGGTTTTCTGCTCGATGACGTACACCGTATCCTTTGGGCTGCCATCCATGCCTATGAACTGCCCAGCCTTGAGCTGCACCAAATCACCGCCGCGCAATCCAATGTTGCACCCAAGCCGGAACAAAACCAGATTCCTGTACGCGAGTCGCTTGCGTTTGGTGTCCTGCAATGAGTGTTCCATGGCAGTTATCTCGGCCATTGTCTTGAGCGGAACCTTGGTGTGCTTGGTCAGCGGCGCGTACTGCTGCTTGGTGCTGCGTAACTGCGGCCTTAACGCTTTGCCGCAATGTGAGCAGAAGTTCGCCGTGCCATCGTTTTCCTCCCCGCACTTAGTGCAGATGAGTATGTACGGCGTTTCCATCACTCGCGGCTTGAATTGTAATAAGTTACTTGGCATTCTTTAACACTCCTTGTCGTTTTAACGATTGGTCTACCTCAGTCCAAAAGTCGAAGCCTAAATCTGAAGTAGATTCACATGCCTTATTAACGTCCTCGTCTATCTGCTCTATTATGCCGTACAGTTGCTCTTCCTCGTCTATCTCTATGCGGCCAGTACCTTCAAGAAAGCCAAGATAATTTGCAACGCTTATGAGCGAATAGGTGTCCATATGGTATTTCATAGTTACCTTACCTCCTTGATAAATGTCACCCTTTCAGTAAATTTGGCAACAGCCTGAGTGATTTGCCTCGACATCTCAGCGAACGCTTCTACGGTATACACTAAGCGCTTCGCCGTATACGGCATTGACATATTCTCTGCTACATTTTTCAAGCACAGGCTGTTTGTGATGCCGTCCCAATAAAACGTTATTCCACTTATAGGTTCCTGCTGAATTATATGTTCCTGCTTAATTTCCATTCTTTATGCCCTCCATGCTACCGCTAATTCTCTTGCCTGTTCTCGTTTGTTTGCCGCCAGAAGCGACACCATTATGCTCATCATCTGCTCCGGCGTTAGTTCGTACAGCTCCTGCTTGTCCTCAACTCTTCTGCGGATGTACTCATCCGAGCCGTAATCGTACTCCCTCGGCGCGGCGTTGCGCATCATAAAGAAGCTTTCGCGCAGGGTGTTTTCATCGTATATGCTGCCCGTGGCAGAGCTGACGTACAGTTTCATCATGCCCTCCTTAATCACCTATGGCATAAAAGCCATCGATGTGTTTTCTACCATCCCATACACCATCTATTTCCCGAACAGCTTCATCCAAATACTTATCGATAAGCGAGTCTACATCATATATGTCATGAGAATCATCCTCGTCTTGAACCCACGATTCGTATTCTTCCTGGACCCTACGCATAGCCGTTCTGAATGCCTCAACAGTCTTATCTTCGCTAACGCTATCTGGTGTTGCTATCCGAACAACGTCGTCTTTCTTTATACTACAGTTACAGTAGTGTATCTCAAATATATATTCCTTCATGCTTCCTCCAATGTGCCATTCTTACTTGTGCAGTTTTGTATGTACTGTTCAAAGGTGTAGGTATATTCTTCCGGCTGTTCCCGCTTGAGCTGCTCAAACTCCTGCCGCAGTTCCTTCTCGGTCACAAACCGCATCGCCTCTGTATCAATGAAATATTCATCTGCCATCTCCTTGAAACCCGCCATAACAAAGTCGTCGTATGTCAGCCCAAATCCGTTTTCATCCGTCAGCGTAGCCATGATATCGCTGTCATTCCAGAGCCAATCCCTGCCGACGCTTATGGCCGAATCTATGAGCAACTTTAAGGCGGATATGTATTCATTATCGGTCATTTAGTGCCTCCATCCGTTTCTCTGTGATTTTAATGGCTTCATCAACCGTTATCCATTTAGTTGTTTTCCGCTCATCTTGCTCTATATCGAAGTGCCGCGCTATCTGAGCTTTATAAACTATATTATCATCATCGCCGTTCCACTCTTCCTCAATGTCGCTGTTGTCCTCGCCTATACGTTTGAAGCTATAC
>CAVDFM010000148.1:0-5044 GCA_963608365.1 bacterium
GTTTTTTTGAAACGCACCGTGGCCTTTTTGCCGTTCGCTTCAACAACTATGCCCTTTTGCCTTACGTCCTCACTCATCTATATCCACCTTTATATGCAGTTCCTCAAGCTGCTTGTCCGTTACCGTTCCCGGCGCGCCCATCAGAATATCCTGCGCATTCTTGTTCATGGGGAATGGTATTATTTCCCTTATGCTGTCCTCTCCCGCAAGCAGCATTACCATTCTGTCCACGCCCGGGGCTATGCCGGCATGGGGCGGCGCGCCGTAGCAGAATGCGTTGTACATTGCGGGGAACTTTTTCTTCACGTCCTCTTCGCCAAGGCGCACAAGACGGAACGCCTCTATCATTATTTCGGGGTCGTGATTTCGCACGGCGCCGGAAGAAAGCTCTATGCCGTTGCAGACAAGGTCATACTGCTGCGCGGTTATGGTGAGCGGGTCTATTTCGCCCGCGATGGCCTTCCTCAGTGTTTCCGCGCCGCCGCCGGGCATGGAGAACGGATTATGGCAGAATTCAAGCTCGCCGGATTCTTCGCCTATTTCATACATCGGGAAATCGACCACCCAGCAGAATTCATAACGTTCCTTGTCCATATGACCTGGGACCAGCGCGCCGAGCATTTTGCGCATAACGCCGGCGGTTTTCTGCGCGGCGGACTTTTTGCCCGCGGCTATGCCGATAAGCGTGCCCGGAGTAAGGCCGAGCGCTTCAACTATAGCATCGTGATGCGGGGTCATGAACTTGGCGACGCCGCCTGCGAAGCTGCCGTCCGCCTCCACCTTGAACCAATAGGGCTTGGAACCGGCCTGCACCTCAACATCGGCGCACAGCTTGTCTATATGCTTTCTTGTAAGCTCGCATCCGCTGCAGGCTATGGCCTTAACAGTGTTGCCCTCGGCAAAGGGAGCAAATTCGCTGCCCGCTACCAGCTTAGTTATGTCCTGTATTCTAAGATCTATGCGGTAATCAGGCTTATCCGTACCGAACTGCTCCAGCGCATCGTTATAGGATATGCGCTTGAACGGCGCGGAGGATGCCACGTTGTACGTTCCGTATTTTGCAAAAATGGGCGGCAGAACGTCCTCTATCACGGAGAAAACATCCTCCTGCGAGGCGAAAGCCATTTCCATATCCAGCTGATAGAATTCGCCCGGGCTTCTGTCCCCGCGGGCGTCCTCGTCGCGGAAGCAGGGGGCGATCTGGAAATACCTATCGAAGCCGGAGGTCATCAAAAGCTGCTTAAACTGCTGCGGCGCCTGCGGCAGGGCATAAAACTTGCCGGGGTGCTTCCTTGCGGGCACAAGATAGTCCCTTGCGCCTTCGGGGCTGGATGCGGTAAGTATGGGCGTGGTTATTTCAAGGAAGTTATGCTCCAGCATGGCCTTCCTGAGCGCCGCTATAACGTTGCAGCGCAGTATTATATTGTTCTTGACTTCGGGGTTCCTCAAGTCAAGATAGCGGTATTTGAGCCGCTGAGTTTCGTCCGCTTCGCGGCTGCGGTTTATTTCAAAGGGCAGCTCGTTATAAATGCAGCGGCCCAGTATCTCTATCTTTTCGGGTACGACTTCTATTTCGCCGGTGGGCTGCTTGGCGTTCTTGCTGGCGCGCTCGCGCACGGTACCGGTAACGGAGATGGTGGATTCCTTATTGATGCCCTTTATTATGTTCATCATCTCTTCGGTTTCTATAACTATCTGCGTTGTGCCGTAAAAATCGCGCAGCACCACAAAGGCGAAGTTGCTGCCCACTACGCGGACGTTTTCCATCCAGCCCGCAAGCGTAACGCGCTCGTTCACGTTGCCGAGCCTAAGCTCGCCGCAGGTATGGGTTCGTGACTGTATCATTATCCTGTATGCTCCTTAATATTTATTCTGTATTTTTCGCTTTTCAGCTTATTTAACCAATTCGGCGGCCTTTTCGGCAAAGCCGTCTATGCCAAGCGCCGTCTCCGTGCCGTCCGCCATGTTTTTCAGCTTTATTGCGCCGTTTTTGACCTCATCCTCGCCTATCACGGCAACAAAGCGCGCGTTGAGCTTGTCCGCATACTTAAACTGCGCCTTGAAGCTGCGGCCAACGTGGTCAAATTCGGTCTTTACGCCGTGCTTTCTAAGTTCACCGGCAAGCTTCAGTCCAACGTTCCTTGCTTCGTCCCCAACGGGCGCAATATATATGTCCACAAGGTTGGGTTCGGGTATGGGGTTGAAGCTTTCCGCAACCAGAAGCAGCCTTTCCATGCCCATGCCGAAGCCGACGGCGTTCATCTTAGGCCCGCCAAGCTGTTCGATTAGCCCATCATACCTGCCGCCGCCGCACACCGTGCCGGTATACGCGCCCTCGGTAGAAACAAGCTCGAACACGGTTTTCGTATAATAATCAAGCCCGCGCACTATCATTGGGTCAACTTCGTATTCTATGCCCAGCGCATCAAGGGAGGCTTTAAGCTCCTCAAAGTGGACCTGACATTCGGGGCAAAGATAATCAAGCACCTTGGGTGCCGCCGCCGCTATTTCGCCGCAGCGCTTTTCCTTGCAGTCCAGTATTCTGAGCGGGTTCTTTTCATAGCGCGTTTTGCAGGTTTCGCAAAGTTCGTCGTAATTCGCCTTAAGATATTCCTTCAGCGCGGCGTTATACTTGGGCCTGCATTCGGGGCAGCCGATGCTGTTTATTTTGGCCTTTACGCTCTTTATGCCAAGCTCGTTCAGTATGCTTACCGCAAGGGAGATTACCTCCGCGTCCGCGCTGGCCCTGGGCGCGCCGAAAACCTCCACGCCGAACTGATGATGCTCCCTCAGCCTGCCCGCCTGCGGCTTTTCGTAGCGGAAAACGGGGCAATAAAGATAGAACATCTTTGTGGGCTGCGCATCGGCAAAAAGCTTGTTTTCAAGAAACATGCGCACCGCGCCCGCCGTGCCTTCCGGCTTGAGCGTTACGGAACGGTCTCCCTTATCGGTAAAGGTATACATTTCCTTCTGCACAATGTCCGTTGTGTCTCCCACGCCGCGGGCAAAAAGCTCCGTATGTTCCAGCACCGGCGTGCGGGTTTCGCGGTAGCCGAATTCCGCGCAAGCGCTGCGCATAAGCTTTTCGATATACTGCCATTTGTAGCTTTCCTTAGGGGTAACGTCCTTCATGCCCTTAGGCGCCTGAATCTGCATAATACACCTCTTTCATATTTCCCTTATAAAAATAGGGTTCTCCATCCTTAAACAGGGACGGGGAACCCGCGGTACCACCCTTATTGAGCATAAAACAAATGCTCCGCTCGCGCCCCATAACGCGGGGCGACCGTCCGCCATTTCCTGCGGAAGGCTCATAAGGCGTCCTTCACCATATGCCCTGTTCGCGGCGGCTTCCAGCCACGGCCTGCCTTCTCTTGTGCGAACGCAATACGGCTACATCCTTATTCATTGCCTATCAAATCATATAATAGCATCACTAACGCCGCTTGTCAACGCGCGTATGCCGCTTATATGCCGATTTTTCTATGTTATTCGCCTTTCTCCGCAGCCCTGCGCCTGAGCTCCTCCTCACGCTCCTTTTCAAGCATCAGCTTTGAATAATCAACAAACCCGCGCGGGTCGTCCACCCACAGCCTTTCCATATTGTAATACTCCCTTTCTTCGGGATAGAATATGTGCACCAATATGGAGCCGAAGTCTATAACTATCCAGCGGCCTTCGCTGTATCCTTCTATGCGCCTTACGCTAAGGCCCATGCCTTCGGCCTTTTCTTCAATTTCGTCGCAAAGCGCCTTCACCTGCGCCGTCGCCCGGCCGGAGCATACCACGAACCAGTCCGCTATTATCGTCCTGTCCCCAACGTGTATGGCCATTATGTCCTGCGCCTTTTTGTTGTAAAGCGCGTCGCATATCATCATCGCCTGGCGGCGGATGTTTTCTTCGTCCTGTGCATCTATCGCGTTAAAGAATTCGCTCATTTTATATCTCCTTTGCTATTTTCGGTCTCTCTTTTTATTGCCTGCCTTATCATAAGGGATTCGTCCGTCGGCTCTATGCCCCGCGCAAGCAGATGGCCTATTGAGTTATCCATGGTCATAAGCACCGCGCCGTTAAGGTCCTTCTTCGCCATGTCCCTCAGCCTGTCAACGCCCTCATACGTCCGCGTGAACTCGGCTTTGTCCGCAACGTATAGTATTTTATCAAGCTTCGTCATGTTCATCCGGCCGAAAACGTGGCAGCCTATGGCATTTATAACGTCCGCGTCATCTATTCCGAACTCCCTTTGCGCCCTTATCGCCCCCAAGGGGCCGTGTAAAAGGCCGGGCGCACACCGCTGCTGAGTATTGGGCGTATAGCCGTATTCTTTGGCAAGCTTCAAAGCGTCCTCGTCGCCAAGCTTTGCGCAGTCGTGCAGCAGCCCTGCAATGCGCGCCTTTTTGCCGTCCGCGCCCCATATTGCCGCAAGCTCCACGGCGTAGCCCATTGTGCCTATGGAGTGAGCAAGGCGCTTTGGCTTGGTGTATTCCGCAAGGCGTTTTTCATAGGAAAGAATATCCTCGCTTTGGTATAAAAGCCCCGCGTATATTCGCTCCATCACGCCGTAGGGTACAAGCTTAGCAATGCCTTCCGCCATGTTCACGCGGCGGCGTATCTCGGTGGATGATATATCAGGCCCGCTGAAATCCGCCATGCGTATGCGCGCGCCGTAGCGCCGCCTAAGCTCCTGCGCGGCTTCGTAATCGCCCGCGTTGTCCGGCCGCCCGACGGCTATTATGCCCGCAAGGGAGAATATCGTATCCGGCTTCCGCCATTGGTGCAGCGTTTTGAGCATGTCCGCGCCCACAATAAGATACAGCTCGTCAACGCCGTTATACAGCCCCATAAGCGTATCCGCCATGTAGCTCACGCCGCCGCGTCGAATCTCATCATCGCACGCGGTCAGCCCTTCCTCGCCCGCAAGCGCGGCACGGGTAAGCTCAAGCCGTTCATTTGCGTCCACGCCGAAAGCGATGCTTTTATGCGGCGGATCGCCCGCCACCATAAACAGCACCCTGTCAAGAGAGAAACGCCGCCTGACCTCGCG
>CAVDFM010000149.1:0-5006 GCA_963608365.1 bacterium
CCCGCCACGTTTATGAACGGCCTGCCGTTCACCTCCGCCGCATCGGCATTCTTTACGGTGCCGTTAAGTATTGTGTCCGCCGCGCCTTCAACGTCCTTTGCAAAGCCCATCACCTTTGTAAAATCGTTGCCCGTGCCGAAAGGCAACACGGCAAGCACGGCGTTCGTACCGACCGTTGCGGCGGCAACCTCGTTAACGGTGCCGTCCCCGCCGACGGCGGCGATAAGCCTTTTGCCGCGCTCTATTGCGGCTTTTGCAAGCTCGGTAGCGTGGCGCGGGGCCGCGGTATAGTCGAAGGAGAAATCCACGCCCTTGGCTTCAAGCAGCTTTGAAAGCTCCTTAAACTTCTGCGCCGCAAGGCCGGAACCGGAAACGGGGTTCACAATAAAATACGGTTTATCCATACATCCTCCGTGGGTACAACATATCTATTTTATTCTAATTCAAAACCGTCGATATGTACAGCCGCAATGCTGTAAATTTTCCGTGTACTTTTAAGAAAAGCAAAAAAGGCCTCGCGGGGAAGCCTTTTTGCTTACATATCGTAATAATGACCTTTGCAGGAAACGATGAATATTATACCGCCCTGCTCAAAATAGACTATTCTGTTTGCATCGTCTATGCGCCTGCTCCACCACCCGCTCAGGTTTTCCTTGAGGGGTTCGGGCTTGCCTATACCGTCAAAGGTATCCCTTTGAATATCCTTTATAAGCGCATTTATCCTTTTAAGTATTTTCTTATCCTGCGCTTGCCAGTATAAATAGTCTTCCCATGCCCTATCTTCCCACAGCAGCCGCATTCGTTAATCCTCAATTAACTCATGCTCGGCAAAGTGAGCGTTGCCGCTTTTTATGTCGTTCATCAGGCTTTCAAGGTAACGCATATTGCTGCGCGAATAAAACGGGTCGGCAGTCAATTCAAACGGAATGCGGTTTTCCCTTGCGCAAGCTTTAAGAAAAACATTTATCGCGGTGGACATGCTTAAACCGATTGCGTCGAATGTTCTCTCCGCGCCGATCTTTACGTCATCATCAACGCGCACGCTTATCTGTGCCATATGCTTCACATCCTTTCAATGCTATTGTAATACATTTTGTATTACATATCAAGCAAAATGCTATAATATTGCTTTGGATTATATTATTGCCAAAGCTACGATATTGATACATCACCAAACAAAAAACGGATAAGCCGAAGCTTATCCGCTTAATTGCTGTATTATGTTTATACTTTGGTTATTAACCCGGAATACTGTTTATCTCGAGGTTATTATCAGATATAATACGCCCAATATTGCCAGCACCGTAAGGAAGCCTCCGCCGCCGCACCCACAGCCCCCGCCGCCTCCGCCGCCGGAGCTTTTAAAGGCCTGCATATAGTGGGAATAACCGCTGAATCCTTTGCCGTAAAAGCCGTAATCACCATCCTGCAGAACGTTATCTGCCGCGCTTTTGCCGGAATTTGTGTAATCTTCCATAGAAACCTCCTGTGAAAAGTTACTTTTGCTGTTCCAAACAGATAGTGTTGTTGTTGCGATGCTTAATACCTTATATTCATTTTAGCATATTCTGCATACAATGTCAAAATGTTCTCAATGCACATGCTCCGTATGCAGGAACGCCTCGCTTATAACTTCGGAGAGGAGATACGCCGCCGCAAGCAATATTATTATGCCGAGCACTATGCGCACTATCTTTTCCGCCTTTATGTAGCGCGGGGAGTTCATGAGCCGGCTTACAAAGCCCGCGCTCGTGCCGGCAACAACGGAAAGCACGCCGTGGCCGACGGAGAAAATTATGAGCAGCAGCACGCCGTAAAGCATGCTGGCGCGGTTGGCAACGATTGCAAGCATGGCAATAAGCACGGGCGTTGTGCAGTGCGACGAAAACGCGCCCGCAAGCAGCCCCGCCATGAACGTTGCGCGGTAGCCCTTGTTAGGCTTTGCCTTTATGGTGGCTTCGGGTATCAGCTCGAACACGCCGAACATTTGCAGCGCCATGGCAATGAGCAGCAGCGCAAGCCCAAGGTGCAGCCATACGCCAAGCCCGTTGAGAAGATTGCCGAGCAGCGACGCCGCGAACCCAAGCGCCGTGAATGTTATCATGGAGCCGAGCGCGAACACCAAAGAAAGCCGGAACGCCTTCTTCGGCTCGTGCTCGTTAAGCCCGCCTACGCAGCCGAGTATAAGCGGAATGGTTGAAAGGGAGCAGGGAGTAAGGCTGGTCAGCAGCCCAGCAAGCAGCGCAATGAGCGGCGCAAGCCAAAGATTGCCCCCCACAAGCTGAGAAAGATTCATTATAAAATCATCCATCTATTGAATACCTGATTTCTTTGCTGTATTATAGACGCGTAAGCGTCCATAGCTGAATGGTAACGCATAGCGTGCGGCGGCGCAAGGGCTAATTTGGCCGAATAGAAACTTTTTTTGATGCGCCGCAGCCGAAAATCATTGTATTTTGGTCAAAAACGGGGTTGTATCTTTATTTTTTGCATGTTATAATATATTGCTAACGTGCTTCTTGCGCCGCGTAAGTGCGGCGCCATAAGACCATAAGGAGGTGAAAAGCGTGAATAAGTACGAAGCCATGTATGTCATCACGCCGGAGCTTGAGGATGAGGCCGTAAAAGGCATAATCGAAAAGTATACCGGCATAATCACTGCCAACGGCGGTGAAATCGAGAAGGTAGACGAATGGGGACGCCGCCGTCTGGCTTATCCCATCAACTACAAGACCGAAGGCTATTACGTGCTGACTACGTTTGCGGCTGCGAGCGAACTCCCCAGGGAGCTTGAGCGTAACCTGAACAACGATGAAAGCATTCTCCGTTTTCTCGTCGTTCGTCAGAACGGCTGAAAACCGGTTGTAAAAGAAAGGTCGTAACGCAATGAACAAAGTCATACTTATAGGTAATTTGACCAAGGATCCCGAAATGCGGCAGACCACCAACGGCACCAACGTTTGTACGCTGAGCCTGGCCGTGAACCGCCGCTTTAAGGACAGGACTACGGGCGAGACCGTGGCAGACTTTTTTAACGTTATAGTGTGGCGTCAGCTTGCGGAGATATGCGGCAGGTATCTTGCCAAGGGCCGCAAGGTCTGCGTGGTGGGAGAGCTTCAGAATCGCTCTTACGACGCTAAGGACGGTACCAAGCGTTATGTGACCGAGATAGTCGCCGAGGATGTGGAATTCCTCACCCCGCGCGGCGAAAGGGACGCTTCCGGCGCAGGCGATTACGCACCGCGTAACGACAGGCCCGCACCCCAGGCTCCCGACGGATTTGTTGACATTGACGACGACGCGCTGCCCTTCTAAGCCGCAGCCGCCGTTAAAGATTTGAAAGGAGATACTTCATCATGGAAGAGCGTAGGACCATGAAGCCCCGTCCCCGCAAGGGCCGCCGTAAGGTTTGTGCCTTCTGCGCCGACAAGGTGGAACATATAGATTACAAGGACGTGAACCGCCTTCGTAAGTTCACCACCGAGCGCGGCAAGATAATGCCCCGCAGGATGAGCGGCGTGTGCGCAAAGCATCAGCGTGAGCTGGCCGTTGCCATCAAGCGTTCCCGTCAGGTCGCCCTTATGCCGTACGTTGCGGACTAAGGCAAACCTTAAAGGAAACACATAACAAACACAAAACCAAATCAACCAAGCGAAGAGCGTTAGTAACGGCCGCCCATATGGGCGGCCGCTTTTCATTAAATGCTATGGCAAAATTAGTCGTCTATCAATATTATCCACTCGTTAATGACCGGAGAATTGCCAAACTCAGGGTCGTCAGTCATTGTAGCAAATACAGCTCCGTAGCTTTTTGAACCGGTGTATTCATCGAAATCCAAAGCTGTAACGGTTTCTGCGGATATGGAGTATACCGCCAATTTACCGGATGAAAGCGTTTGCATGTAGTCAACGCCGAACGCATAGCTTGGCTGCATAAGGCTGAGCACATAGCCGCTTTTGCCGCTGCTGTCATTTTCTTTAAGGAAAGAATCTACGGCGTTCGCAAGTGCGCCAAGCTGCTCCGGCAGAAGTGCGGTGTCCGACGATGAAACGGATGCGCTCGTTTCGGAGAGTTCGTTATTTGCACTATTGTAATCGTAGCATATGCCGTCGTCTGTGCGCAGTATGCAGCGTACCACCTTGTGATCCTTCACGCTTAATTGCCAAGATACGATTCCCTTTCCTATTGATGCATTCGGGAACCAACTATTGTTTGCGGAGCCTTGGCAGGCGCACAGCATTGATACGCAGGAACACAGAATAACGAATGAACAGAGGACGATGAGGGATGTTTTTTTCATAAATACTCCTTTCAATATTAAATACGCTGTAAGAGGGAACAAACACCAAACATAAAACGACTTAAGTTGGAAGGATAAGCGAAGCGGCGGTAAGCAACTCCTTTCCCGAAAAATTATTTTCCCTTATGGTATAAATTATAATGAACAAAAATCGCCTCTGTCAATACTTAAGCCTAAATTTTGATAAAAAAGAGACAATGAAGATGGGTGCCTGAACATTGTAAACAAAATGAATGACAAACATAAATACTATTCCCTTGATTACCACCAACGGCATGTTATACAATAGCTTTGCTGTTATGCAGCAGCTTACGCGCGAATTCCTTGCGGGAATATACGGATAAAAGGGGAAAGTATGATAAAAATAGAAATTCCAGGCAGAGAAACGATAGAGATAGAGCATGTTGTGTTGGACTACAACGGCACAATAGCGCTGGACGGGCAGCTTATCGCCGGCGCGGCGGAGCGGATACGCGAGCTTAGCAAGCTGGCGCGGGTATATGTGCTTACCGCGGACACATACGGCACAGTGCGGGCGCAGTGCGCGGGGCTTGGCGCGGAGATAAGGACTTTCCCGCGGGCGAATGCGGCCGACTGCAAGGAGGAGATAGTGCGCTCCCTTGGCGGCAAAGCGGCCTGCATAGGCAACGGATTCAACGACATAAAGATGTTCGACATTGCGGAGCTTGCCATAGCCATAATGGAT
>CAVDFM010000150.1:0-1221 GCA_963608365.1 bacterium
GTATACTATACAGCGTATAAATAATGCAAGGAGTATGCAGGGAAATGCTTCAAATACGCAACATTAAAAAGCAGTATGTTACCGGAGAACTTACGCAAAGGGCGCTGGACGGAGTATCGCTGAACCTGAGAAAAAATGAATTTGTGGCTATACTCGGGCCGTCCGGTTCGGGCAAAACAACGCTGCTGAACATAATAGGCGGACTTGACCGCTACGACAGCGGCGATCTTATAATAAACGGCATATCTACCGCCAAGTATACCGACCGCGATTGGGACTCCTACCGAAACCATACGATTGGGTTCGTTTTCCAAAGTTATAATCTTATACCGCACCAAAGCGTGCTTTCAAACGTGGAACTGGCGCTGACAATATCCGGCGTGGGCCGCACGGAGAGGCGGGAACGCGCTAAAAAGGCGCTTGAGCAGGTTGGCTTGGGCGATCAGCTGCATAAGAAGCCCAATCAAATGTCCGGAGGACAGATGCAGCGCGTGGCTATTGCGCGGGCGCTTGTGAACGGCCCTGATATACTGCTTGCGGATGAACCGACGGGCGCACTTGATTCGGAAACATCCATGCAGGTGATGGATATGCTGAAAGCAGTTGCCAAGGACAGGCTCGTTGTGATGGTTACGCATAATCCTGAACTTGCGCAAAAGTATGCCACCAGAATAGTGAGATTACAGGACGGTAAAATAATAAGCGATTCCGCCCCATATGAAATAGACGAAGCTAGCCGCGGCGAGGCAAAGCATAAGAACATGGGAAAATCGTCAATGTCGTTGAGGACGGCGCTGGCATTGAGCTTCAATAATCTGAGCACCAAAAAGGCAAGGACGCTGCTTACGTCATTTGCCGGTTCCATAGGCATAATAGGCATTGCGCTTATACTTGCGCTGTCAAACGGCGTAAATACATATATTCAGGATACGCAGAAGGAAACAATGGCGGCGTACCCTATAACCATAGAGGAGCGCACGATAGACCTTAACTCCATGCGCTCGTCTGCAATGGGCACTATGAATGATGCAGAGCAGGAGAGCAAAACGCATGGCGAAGCCGTGTATTCGGACCCGACGGATTTGAAGCTCGCAAAAAGCATGAGCGTGAGCATAACCGAAAACAACCTGAGCAACTTTAAACAGTATCTTGATGCGGACGAATGCCCGCTGAAGGACTACGTTGGCGAGAACGGCATTGTATATTCATACAATACCAAAT
>CAVDFM010000150.1:1231-4998 GCA_963608365.1 bacterium
CGGACGGAAGCACGCTTGAAAACGGTGAAAAGCGGCAGAACGGCATGATGGCAATGATGAACAGCATGACCGGCAGGAGTCAGGGCGGCAATGCGAACTTTTCCGAAATACTACCAGGGCGCGACGGGGAGAGCATAAGCCGCGCGGTGATGGACAGTTACGACGTTGTGTACGGCAAATGGCCGGAAAAGTATGATGAAGTGGTGCTGGTGCTGTCCAAGGGCAACTCGCTGCCGTCAACGGCGCTGTATCAGCTGGGATACTTGCCGTCGGCTGAGTATAAGGAGATAATGCGGGCGCTTGAAAACAAAGAGGAGCAGGCATTCGATACGGCAGAGTGGAGCTACGAGGATATATGCGCGCATGAATTGTTCCTTATTCCCGACTGCGATACATACATAAAAGGCGAAAACGGCAATTATGAATGCGTTGCGGATAACGACGAGGAGCTGGAAAAGCTGCTGAACTCGGCTGTTAAACTGAAAATAGTCGGCATAATAAGGCCAACGGAGGACGCGAAAAGCGCAAACATAACGGGAGCAGTAGGCTATACGCGCGCACTGAGCGAATATATAATAGACCACACAGACGAAAGCGCAGTTGTGAAGGCACAGCGTGAAAGCAGGGACACGAACGTGCTCAGCGGCATGGCGTTCGCGCCGGAGGACGACGCGGCGCGCATAGCGGACGTAAAGAAATACATAGGCGAATTGGGCATAACGCAAAAGGCGGAAATATATTCAAGAATGCTGGCAGCAAATCCCGATGCTGCCGCGCAATACGCGCCAATGGGAGAAAGCGAGTTGGCCGCAGGGCTTGATATGGCGATTGAGAACGCGGACGATGAAACGCTGCTTTCGCTTTATGAAGCATATATATCCGCGGGCAGCTACGATGAAAATATGGAGGCGTTCGGCGTGGTGAGTTACGATGCGCCAAGCTCCATAAGCATATATTCGGATAGCTTTGAAGCAAAGGACGCGATAGCGGCGTGTATAGACGATTATAATAGTATAGCTTCAGAAGAAAACAAGATAAGCTACACGGATTATGTGGGCCTGCTAATGAGCTCCGTAACTAAGATAGTTGACGTGGTCTCATATGTGCTGATAGCGTTCGTGGCGGTTTCGCTTGTTGTATCATCAATAATGATAGGCATTATAACGTATATATCCGTGCTGGAACGCACGAAGGAAATAGGCATACTGCGCGCGATAGGCGCATCAAAGCGCAATATTTCGGAAGTGTTCAATGCGGAAACGTTTATAATAGGCCTGTGCTCAGGCGCGATAGGCGTTGGCATAACGCTTCTGCTGCTGATACCAGGCAACGCGCTTATACATAAACTGACCGAAACTACGGCGGTTAACGCATCGCTTCCGGCGGGTAGCGCGGCAATACTTATAGTGCTGAGCGTACTGCTTACGCTGATAGGCGGGCTTATACCGTCCAAACAAGCGGCGCGTAAAGATCCGGTTACCGCGCTGAGAACGGAATAAGATGGAAAAAGAATACACAATGTGCCAAAAATGCGCTGAAGAGAGTACATCCTTTTGCCAAAGTTTTGGGTTAGTATATACGCATACAAAGTACCGATAAGGTACGGGAAGGACGGAAAGCAGCATGAAAAAGTATTTAGCGATATTATTGGCACTTATTATGCTTACGCAGCTTGCGGCGTGCAGCACCATTGACAATACGGGAGACGCGGCGGGAACAGCCCAGCCGACGGAGCAGGGTACGCCGCCGGAACCGCCGGACGGAAACGGTAACGGGCCGCAGGGTACACCCCCGAACGGCACACCGCCTGACGGTACTCCTCCGGATGGCAAAATGGGAGGCAATCCGCCTGATGGTAACCCGCCGGGAGGCAACGCACCTGGCAGCGAAGTTGACCAGGGCAGCAGCGCAAACACTATAGATACAGACGGCAGCTATTCAGGCGAAAGCTATACTTCCACCGGCGATGATGAAAACGCGCTGAGAATAGACGGGGCGAGCGTTACGCTGGACAGCATAAGCGCGGACAAAGCGAGCGGCGCAAGCAGCAACGCGGAATCCGGCGACTTTTACGGGGCAAATGCTGCAATACTTGCGACAAACAGCGCCAACGTGACGATAACCAACGCCACGGTAACATCATCCGCGCAGAACGGCAACGGCGTATTCAGCTACGGAAGCGGAACTACCGTGAATATATCCGATTCCGCCATAACTACCACCAAGGATAATTCTGGCGGCATACAGACCACGGGCGGCGGCACTACCAACGCGAGCAATCTGACCGTAAGCACGGCGGGTAATTCATCCGCGGCGATACGATCCGACCGCGGCGGCGGAACGGTGAACGTGGACGGCGGCACATATACGAGCAACGGCTATAATTCGCCCGCAGTATATTCAACGGCGGCAATAACCGTTAAAAATGCGGAGCTGACGGCAAATAACTCGGAAGCTTTGGTGATAGAGGGCAAAAACTCCATAGCGCTTGAAAACTGCAATGTGTACGGAAATATGAGCAGCACCAATGGCGCAAGCTCAAACATAAACGTGCACAACGTGATGATATATCAGTCCATGTCCGGCGATGCAGACGTCGGCACGGCGGTTTTCACCATGACGGGCGGCAGCCTTACATCGAATAACGGCGACATGGTATATGTTACCAACACACATAGCGTAATGACGCTGAGCGGAGTTGAATTGGTAAACAAGGGCAATGGCTGTCTGCTTTACGTCGCCGGCAATTCGGCCGCAAACGGATGGGGCACGGCGGGAGCAAACGGCGCGCAGGTGGAAATGACTGCCGATGCGCAGACGCTTAACGGAAACATTGCCGTGGACAGCATATCGACGCTGAGCCTTGTGCTGAAAAACGGCAGTAGCCTGACAGGCACAATAAACATTGTTGAAAACGAGCAGGGCGGCACGGCCGTGAGCAACAACGCCGTGGTTACGATAGAGAGCGGCTGCACATGGACGCTTACCGGCAACTGCACGATATCGAGCCTTATAAATAATGGCACCATCAATTTCAACGGCTATACCATAACGCTTGCAGACGGAACGGTGCTGAGCTGAATAACACAGACGATAATCAAACGGCGGAGAGATGATTCAGAGGAAGCGTCTCTCCGCTTTCACGTTTGACAAGAGCGGATGACACTATCTATAATATAAATATAACATCCGATGGAGGGTATACATGAGTAAGAGATTTGTAAACAGCCTACTTTGCGCGGTGTGCGCTATTATAATATGTGCAGCAATAATGAGCGGATGTGCGTCATCGAAAAAGCAGCAGGAGTTGTTTAACTCAAATGACGATATTACGCAAGCAGATAGCACCGGGATGTCGGAGATCACAGCAGCTGAAACACCGATAACGACAAAGAATGGTGATACGGTTATTGTGCGTAGTTATGGAGCAAGGGACAGGTTACCGTTTATGGTGGACGAAGAGAACAGGCTTTGGCTCTGGGGATCAATTTTTAGGGAAGAGTTTGATACAACGGAAAGCAGCAAGCCAAGAGTAATCATGGAAGATGTTGCGGACGCGCGCGTGGGTTATGAATCGATAGTTATACTTAAAACCGATGGCAGCGTTCTTTATTGGGACGAGATGAATGACGTAAATACTATGCATGAAAAGCGTGAATTCGCGCCGGAAAAGATATATGAAGGTGCGGCAAAAGTACGCATGGATACTTCAATTCCATATATAATTATGCCAGACGGGACGCTAATTGAATACTATAACCACGAAC
>CAVDFM010000151.1:0-2546 GCA_963608365.1 bacterium
GTGCCAATTCACTTGGCACGGTCACTGGGTTGTAAGCACCCGGGAAGGCATTGCGGAATGCGATGAAGCGCGAGCCAGAAGACCTGCTTGAAAGTTCGCCTTACCACGGGTTAATGGTAAATGGGGCGGGGGTATACTGAGCTTCTTTTCGTATGCCCGATTGATTTATGTGTGCAGAAATACGGCTGCGGCGTTTATCGCCGCAGCCTTTTTATGTGCAAAAATTTGGAAAGGAACATAGTGGTAAGGTGAGTATTCAAAAAAGACTTTTTGTGGCAATGGCGCTTATTATGGCGCTTTTGCTTGCAGGGTGCAGCGCGATAGGCTCGGGCGGGCATAGGGGTTCGCTTGACGTTGACTATATCGCAAACGGCGATGAGGGCGAGGATAGGCTTAATCAGCTGAAGGGCCTTGCTGCGGAAAACGCCACGCCTGAGCCGGAGGACAAGCTTAGAACGCCCGCGCCGGTAGACAGCGGAGACGATGAGGATAATGCATCCGTGGGCAGGGCGCAGGCCGAGGCAAGGGATAATGAAATAGTCTCGGAAGCCGTACAGACCGAGCAGACCGCGGCTCCTGCAAGCAGCAAAGAGCCGGAAGCGAATACCTGTACCATAACGATACGGTGCGATACTGCGGTTGCCAAGGGCATGCATCTTGAAAAGAAATGGCAGGGGATAGTGCCTGCAAGCGGCGAGATACTCAAAACCACCACAATGACGTTTGAGCAGGGGGATACGGTTTTTGATGTTCTGTGCGCCGTGCGCGATAAGTATAAGCTGCATATGGAGTACTCCGGCGCAAAGGGCAACGAGTATATAGAAGGAATAAACAACCTTTATGAGTTCGACGGCGGCCGCTGGAGCGGATGGATGTATTGCGTGAATGATTGGTACCCCAACTACGGCTGCGGGCAATACGTGGTCAAAAGCGGGGACGTAATAGAATGGAACTACACGTGCGACCTAGGCAAGGACCTTGGCCAAACGTGGCTGGCGGGATAATAGCATGGCCGAAAGAGCGATAAGCATAAAAGGGCTTAAAAAGGACTATAACGCGGGCGCAGGCGAGGTGCATGCCCTGCGCGGTATAGATATGGAAATTGTGCGCGGCGAATTTGTCTGCATTGCAGGCAAAAGCGGCAGCGGCAAATCGACTCTGCTCAATCTTGTTGCCGGGCTTGAAAGTCCGACCGACGGCAGCATAGACGTGCTTGGTCAGCGGATAGACCAAATGAGTGAAATTGAGCGCATTCGCTTCCGCCGCTCGCACATAGGGTTTGTATTTCAGTCTTATAGACTGCTGCCGCAGTATACGGCAATAGAAAACGTTGCGCTGCCGCTGATGCTGCGCGGCGTTGAAAAGCGCGAACGCGAACGGCGTGCGCTTGAGGCGCTGGATATGGTAGGAATAGCAAAATGTGCCCGTCAGCGCCCCGCGCAGATGAGCGGCGGCGAGCAGCAGCGCGCGGGCATTGCGCGTTCAATAATCACTTCGCCCGCAATAGTAATGGCGGACGAGCCTACGGGCAATCTTGATACGGCAACGGGCGAAATGGTGCTTGCGCTGTTTCAAAAGCTGTTCAGGCAGAACGGCACAACGCTGATGATAGTTTCGCATGATGACGATATGCCGCACCATGTGGACAGGACGATAAGACTGAGCGACGGAGCATTGATAGGGGAGGAAATAAACGCATGTATATAAAAAGAACAATCGCGGCGGTGATAATGCTGAGCATATTGCTTACGGCGTTGCCTGCGCTTGCCGCGGGAAAGGTGGAACTGAGCTTTGATTGCGACCCGTCTACCGCAAGCATAGAGGTCATAGGCGGCAAGGCATACCTTGGCAATTACACAGTACCCGGTGACGGAACATATTCATTTACGGCTACTGCCGACGGATACATGGATTACAATGGCTCTTTTGACGTTGTAGACGGCAAAGTATACTTCAACGGTGCCGAGTGCGGCGGCAATAAGATACATATCGTTATGAGCAAGCAGCTTTACCCCGTGCTGATAACCAAGAATCCGCAGAACATGACGCTTAATGTTACCGACTCGCTCGGCAATCCGGTAAGCGACACAGCCAATCTGCCCGCAGGAACGTATCTTTATACCGCATTTGCGGATGGGTATGAAAGTGCGGCGGGGAAGTTCGCCGTTGAAAATGCTCCGGCGGTGGTGAATATAACGCTCAAGGCAATAGCTAAAACCACGCCGACTACAAGCGGCATAGGCGCGCTTGCGCTGCTGCCTGCGAACGTTGCCGGGGAATATTACAGCGCGCCTACAGGGAGTCCGGGAGAATTGGTCAACCTGTATCTTCCTGTTATAAATAACGGCGAGCCGCTTACAGACATAACCATAGAACCCGTAATATCAAATAACGTTGAGGAATTTCCGTTTGCGGCGGATGCGGCGAATTACGGGCTGAGGCTGCCTGATCTTGATAACGGCGCATGGGCTGTGGCTCAATATACGCTGAAAATATCGCCCTACGCCACAAATGGCGTAAAGACTGTGCAGTTCCGCGCCATATAC
>CAVDFM010000151.1:2556-4979 GCA_963608365.1 bacterium
GCCATATACCGCGAGAACGGCGTGCTTAGGGACAGCACGCTGAGCGCAAGCGTGACAATAGTGAATGGCTATGAAGCGCCGCAGGAAACGCTGCACACCGCGCCAAAGCTTATGGTAAGCGGCTATGCCGTGAATCTTGATACCATTTATGCGGGCGATGATTTCACGCTTACCGTGTTTATAAAGAACACATCCTCCTCGGCTTCTGCTGTGAATATTACGGGTGCGCTTACGCTTGATCCGTCCGCGCTTATGGCGGCGCTTGGAAAGAGCGATACCGGCTATGCGGCTAAGATAGCGCCCGGTGATACTGCGGAAATAGTTTATGACCTTACCGCAATGCCGGATATTCAGGGCAATGCGCAGATAGCCATAAAACTTGAATACGAGGACAAAGAAAACACCGCCGCAAGCGTTACGCAGACAATAACGCTGCCCATAAAGCAAAGAATGCGCATAAGCGTGGACCAGCCGGAAGTATTCGCGGAAGGCGCGACAGAGGGGGATTATATTGCCGTGTCGCTGCCGATAGTGAACAAGGGCAAAACGAAGGCGTACAACGTTGAAGTAAAGCTTGAAAGCGAAAAGCTGAGCATGAGCGAAAGCTATTACGGCGGGGATATACTGCCGGGTGCAAAGCAAAGCGCGGAGTTTCAGCTGCTTTGCCTTAAAGGAGGTATGGCTGACGGAACGCTTACGGTAAGCTTTGAAGATGCCGAAGGCAATGTATATGAACAGAGCGTGCCTATACAGGTTGACGTTGCAGAAACCATAAGCATACCTGCAGCGGCGGATACGGAAGCCGAACAACCGCAGGAGAAGTCCGCATTTCCGATATGGATAGTTGCGGTGGGTGCGGTGGCGGTAGCCGCTATAGCGGCGGCGCTGATAATAAAAAAGGGGCGTAGCAATGCGGCCAAGTGACTTTATACGCACGGGCATAATCAACCTATCACGGCGGCGCGTGCGCACAAGCCTTACTGCACTGTCAATGGCGATAGGCGTAATGTGCATACTGATGCTGGTTTCGGTGGGCATAGGGTATGAACAGGCGTATAGAGAATCGATAGAGGCCATGGGCAGCCTTACAAAAATAGATGTTACGCAAAAGAACGGCTCAAACGGGAAAATAGCCATTCTTAACAAAAAGGCTGTAGCTGCGTTTAAGGGTATAGACGGCGTTGAGGCGGTAACGCCCGTGCTGCAATCAACAGCATACCTTAAAAGCGGTAAATACATAACGATGGTAAAGCTGTACGGCATAGATATGGATACGGCGGCAAGCTTCGGGATAACTCCCATTGAGGGTGAATTGCCAAAGAAAGGCACGCGGCTAATGCCGGAGCTTATGGCGACGGATGATTTGGCAGCAAGCTTTGCGGAGCCGGACACATGGAAAGAAGCTGTAGACAGAAACGGCAAACCGCTGATAGATCTTATGCGCGCAAACGTGAAGATGACGTTTGATTATGCAAGCCTTGTGGGCGACTATACAGAAGGCGAGGACGGCAGGGCCGTGCCGCTGGGCCAAAGCCTTAGGGCGAGCGTTACTGGAATATGCAGCGCTATGAACTATACCTATTCATGCTCGGCATTCCTGCATATGGATACGCTCAAGGCGATAGCGGGAAACAGCAACGCTGCGGCGGACAAAAATGCGGCGGAATACCCGCTGGTATGGGTGAAGGTAAGCAACGCTGACGATGTTATGGAAATAGCTTCACTTATACGCAACGCGGGCTTTGAAACATACAGCCTTACGGATATGCTTGAATCCGTAAAAGAACAGACGGCAAGGATACAGGGGCTGCTGTTCGCAATAGGCGCTGTGGCGCTGCTGGTTGCGGGGCTATGCATAGCAAACACGATGATGATGGCCATAAACGAGCGCCGCACGGAGGTAGGCATACTGAAGGTGCTCGGCAGTGAACTTCGCGATATTGCGGCGATGTTCCTTACAGAGGCGGCAATGATAGGTCTTCTTGGCGGACTTGTGGGAATAGGGCTGAGTTTTGCGCTGCGTGCTGCGCTGAACGGCATGCTGAGCGAAATGGATGTGCGTTCCGTAATGCCGGTATGGCTTGCTGGATTTGCGCTGGCGTTTTCGGTGGTAATTGCGGTTATAAGCGCGCTTATACCGGCAATGAATGCAATGAGGATATCCCCGCTTTGCGCAATGCGGGATGAATAGAAATAAGGAGAGCATGTATATGAAACTTAGGATGCGAATATGCGCGGCACTTATGGCAATGCTTATGCTTTGCACATCATTTGGAACGCTTGCGCTTGAAGGAGAGAGCTACACCTCATCCGAACAGCAGCTCATATTGTCCGTACAGTCCGCAATACAGCAGGGCGCGGCCTATATGCTCAATCCCGTGGGCAGCTATTATCCGGAAAACGGACTAAGCTTCGGCACGCTG
>CAVDFM010000152.1:0-4949 GCA_963608365.1 bacterium
GTCCACCACTTCCCTTGCCGGTCTCTTTGCCGCGGCCATGGCCAACGCCGAGAAGAAGGACGAGGAGTAAGCCATTAAAAACTAAGCATTTTTATCGGGCAGCCGTAAGGCTGCCTGATTTTTATGCCCGCAAAGCGGATACAAAAAAGCCCTTCGCAATTCGATTGTGAATGCGAAGGGCGTATTTTATTTTACCACCATGCAGCTTTCTATTCCGTAATATTCAAGGCATGCTATTGCCGCCGAATCTATTCGCTCGCCCATTATTACGATCGGTATAGCGGGCGGACAGCCTATTGCGGATGCCGCCGATATGCGCCCCAAACAGCGCGACAGAGGAACTTTCTCAGCAGCGGCAAGCAAAGCTTCACGCGGGGACATCGCCCGCTCAGGATGCGGCATACGCGGCGGAGCGGAAACAATCGGGCAGCGGCGCGGCAGAGCGCAGAGTGCATTGCACAGCGCTTCAAGCTCGCGTTCGCTGTGCCGCGGCGAAAGCATAAGCACAACGTAGTCCGGGTCATAAAACTCAGGGTATATGTTGGCCGCTTCAAGCACCGCGGCTATATCCTGCCCGCTGTATCCGAGCGATTTGGGCTTTAGCGTAAGCTTCAGCGCTTCGCTTCCGGCAAGTTCGAATCCATGCGCGGCAAACTTGGCTTTCAGCGCATCGGCCGCCGGCAGAAACGCGCGCAGTTCATTGCGGAAGGCTTCCATTGTGCCGTTGGCGGCGTCAAGCGATTGCAGTATAAGATAAGATGGGCTGCTTGTACCGAAAACGGAAAAGCTTGCCTTTGCGCGCTCCGCAAGCACGGCGGGGGCGGAAGCGGAGATATGCAGATATGCCCCGCCTGTTATGACGCCGAGCGTTTTGTGCGCGGAGTCGCAGCATATGTCCGCGCCAAGGTCCATAGGGTGCGCCGGTGTGGGCATGAATTTAAGATATGCCCCGTGCGCATTGTCCACGGAGAGCAGCGCGCCGTGTTCGTGGCAGGCGCGGGCTATGGCGGCTATGTCCTGCATATTGCCAAGGTAATCGGGACTTGTTATGTACACGGCCGTGATGCGGCCGTTCTCCTCCGCAAGCTTTTCGGATATCTGCTGTGCGGTTATGTTGCAGGCAATGTAGTTCTGCTCATCGTCGGGGTACAGCCATTCTATGCCTATATCAAGCAGTGCGCATGCGTTCACGAATGCCTTGTGCGCATTGCGTCCGGCCAATACAACGGGCTTTTTGCCGCATTGCGCCGCATATAGGCTGATAAGGTGCAGCATCACCTGTATGCAAAGCGTTGACCCGCCGCAGGAATAAAACGTGCGTGCGCCAAAAAGGCGGCTCGCTTCGGCCTCGCTTTGGGCAATTATGCCGTCGGGAGCCATTAAATCATCCGCACCATCTATCTCCGTAAGGTCATATGGTTCAAAGCCCAGCATGGCCTTGCCCTTGTGCCCGGGCATGTGCATGCGCACGGGGGAGGACGCAATGTATTTATTTACAAAGTCGCATATGGGCGTACTCATTCTTCACTACCGAGTTCGCGCGCGGCGGCAACCATAATGGCGCACTCCATGCGCTTTTTGAAAAGCTCGCAGCCTTCTTTATATACGCCGCGTACCGAACCCGTGGCGTGGTATGCATTGGCGGCGCATCCGCCGGAGCAATACAGCCGCGCCCAGCAATCGCGGCATTCTTCGCGGGCATATACGTTGCAGGATGCAAATTCGTTCTGTATTGCGGTATTGTCTACGCCGTGCCAAATGTCGCCCAGCCTGAACTTTTCATCGCCCACGAACTGGTGACAGGGATAAAGATCGCCCCACGGCGTAACGGCCATGTATTCCGTGCCGGAGCCGCAGCCGGATATGCGCTTGTATATGCACGGCCCACCCTTAAGGTCTATCATATAATGATAGAATGTGAAGGGCCTGCCCTCAGCATCGCGCTTGAGCATAAGCTCAGCCAGCTTTTCGTATTGATCCATAACTATGCGCCTGTCTTCCGCAGTAAGCGCGGAAGGGTCATTCGGCGCGGTAACAACAGGCTCCATGCTAAGCTCCGTAAAGCCAAGGTCGAGCATGGTGCGTATATCTTCAAGAAAATCCGGGTTGGCGTGGGTAAAAGTGCCGCGCATATAATAGCCTTTTCCGCCGCGGGCATTGACCAGCCGCTGGAACTTCGGCACTATCTTTTCCCAGCTGCCGTTGCCGGCATAGTCCACGCGAAAACGGTCGTGTATCTCCTTGCGTCCGTCAAGGCTCAGCACAACGTTGCTCATTTCCTTATTGGCAAAATCTATAACATCGTCGTCAATAAGCACGCCGTTAGTGGTGAGCGTGAAGCGGAAGTTTTTGTTCTTCTCCTTTTCTATGCTGCGCGCGTAGGCAACAAGCTGCTTCACAACGTCGAAATTCATCAGCGGCTCGCCGCCGAAGAAGTCCACTTCAAGATTGTGCCGCGTGCCGGAGTTTTCAACAAGGAAGTCGAGCGCGCGCTTGCCGACCTCGTAGCTCATTATGGCACGTTCACCGTGGTATTTGCCCTGACTTGCGAAGCAGTAGGAGCAGTTCAGGTTGCATGTATGCGCAACGTGCAGGCACAGCGCCTTTATAACGCCAGCCGTTTTGGCCTTCAGCGCGCCTGCCATGGGTTCGAAAGTATCGGGCGCAAAAAGCTCGCCCGCGGCCTTCAGCTCGGCTATCTGGTCATAGCACTCGACAATGTCCTCAGCGGTTTCGTTGGGGTATTTTGCGGCTATGGCGGATATAGCGCCCGCCCTGTCCGTCGATTCAAACGCGGCTATCATATCATACGCCACGTCGTCCACGGCGTGTACCGCGCCAGAGCACACATCAAGCACTATATTGTAACCGCCAAGTTTATATTGATGGATCATATTCTCTCCTTCGTGCTAAAAATGCCGCCCGTGATTGGGCGGCATAGTTAGTTTCCTATACCCGGAATTATTTGGTTTCCTTATTCTCGCAGGCCTGGTTGGCAATACCGCAGCTGGTCTTGCAAGCGGACTGGCAAGAAGTCTGGCATTCGCCGCAGCCGCCATTCTTGGCGCTTTCGCAAAGATTACGGGTCTTTATGGTTGTGATATGCTTCATATGTACCTCCGCGCATAACTATCTGGATAATATTATACAGCGCGCGGGATGGTATGTCAATTAAAGCTTAGCGGCCGCTGCGCATTGATGCGCTGTAAACGCGGCGCGTGGAGCCGGACTGTATGCCCTGAACTATCTCAAGGCATTCGCCAAAGCGCTGATAATGCACTATTTCGCGCTCACGAAGGAAATTGAGCGGATCGAGAATGCTCTTGTCGTCTGTAAGGGTCATAAGGTGCTCGTAAGTGGCGCGGGCTTTCTGCTCCGCGGCCAGATCCTCGTGAAGATCCGCTATCGGGTCGCCGGTGCAGGCGATGTATGCCGTCGTGAAAGGCACGCCGTTGGGGTCGGCAGGGAAAACACCGCGGCTGTGCATGGTGTAATAACCCGCCATGCCTGCTTCGTCTATCTGGGCATAGCTTGCGCCGCGCAGACACTGATAGATCATGGTGCCGAGCATTTCCCAATGGGCCAACTCCTCGGTGCCGATGTCGTTAAGTGTGGCGCGGCAGCGGTCGTCCGGCATGGTGAAGCGCTGGGTAAGGTATCTCAGCCCCGCGCCAAGCTCGCTGTCCGGCCCGCCGTACTGCGCCATGAGCAGCTTTGCCATGCGCGGGTCGGGATTGGTTATGTTTACGGGGTATTCAAGCTGTTTTGTATATATCCACATATTCTTTCCTCCTTATTCCCAGGGCCATTGGGACATTACATAGCAGCCCACTTCCGTTGGGGACTGGCCGAAATTGAGCAGCGGGCCGTATTCGCTTTCGTATTGCTCAATGAGCTGGAGCAATCTGCGCGAATAGCATTGATAATCCGCGCGGGCGTTTGCGTCGTCGGGATGCGTATCAAGATAAAGATTAAGCTCCACGCACATGAAGCGATATTGACTTATACGATAAAAAAGGTTGGTCTGGGCGGTATCCATTCTTGTGCCTCCTTTCACTGCACAAGCTCGGGGAACATCGTCCCCTGCTCAAAAGCTTCGCACGGGCAGAAGCCTTCGCTGTATTGCTGAATGGGAAAACTGATGCGTGCAAGGCCGGATTCGGTCTGCGCGTCAAACGTGCCGCAAATCTCGCTGGTGCATACCGTTCCCGCGGCTATAACGCCGCCGCTACATTCGGCCGTATCGGCCGCGGCGGTGGTCACGGCTAAGGCGCAGCCGGCGCATTGGTTACATAACACTGTTCTGTTCCTCCTTGATGGGTTTTAGGGCGCGCCGCGCCCCTTTGCTACAGCATATGCGCCGCGGTAATAATGGGTGCCAAACGGAATACATGCTGTCATTAACGAACGGTGCAAACGGCAAGTTATGTGGACGAAAGCGGCATATTCATGGTAAAATATATTTAAAAGGGGCTAAAACAATGATAGCGAAAAGACAAGGTACATCCGACGATGCCTACTCTGAGTTCTATACCAACAGCCATATTATGGGAAGATATTCCGCTTATATCAGGGGCGCAAGATGCAGAAACGTCAGCGATTTTTTCAAAGAGTATTCTGCCGCGTTTCAATTTCCGGACTACTTCGGAGAAAACTGGAACGCATGGGACGAATGTGCTTGCGACTTGGATTGGTTAATGTTTTCATCTATTGCCATAGTGATTGACAATTATGATAAAATGTTCTGTATGACTGAGGATCCTGCGGATGAAAGGTTATACTTTGAAGAATGCCTATCCAGAATGCATGCGTACTGGACAAAAGAAGCAAAGGTTCCGTGTGAGATAATTATTTTTTCAGAAGATGAAGATAATGTTTAGCTGCCGCTACAATCTAAGGCAATAGGTAATTATATTCACTTTCGTTTGGTAAATTCAGAACATTGAAAG
>CAVDFM010000153.1:0-4885 GCA_963608365.1 bacterium
GGGCGTTGTTGTTCTCGCTGTTCCTGAACGTCGGCCATTCGCCCGAATAATCAGGCAGTTCGGACGCAGGCACGCCGGAAAGTATAACGGACAGTACGCCGTTGGTAAGCTGCGCAGGGGTGTTCAGCGTGCCGGTCTTGGTAACGTAGCCCTTGCAGGCAACTACCCAAGTATAGTCAACATCCGGCAGCAGGTTCTCGTATACGCCTTCAGCGTTGGGCGTAAGTACAGCGCCCTTAGCATCCTGAAGCCTTACGACCGCGTTCGCGGGGTAGGTTTCTATCTTGGCCGAATAAGGGGTCTTTTTGTTGAGCTTTATGGTATATTCGCTGTATATACCGTCCTTTTCAACGCGGACGACTATGGTGTCGGTATCCTTTATGTCCACGTTGTTGTCGGTCTGTCCGTTATAGGTAATGGTGCAGGCGGCATTCTTAGGCGTGGCGGTAACAAGCACGGTTTCGACTGCCGAGCTGATATCCGCAGTGTATTCATACACGCTGTTCTTGAACGCGGGGTTGAGATATATCTCATTGCCGTCAACGGAAAGCGCAAGCGCGGTAAGGCTGGGCTGGCAGTTGACGTTTATGGTATAGGTCTTTTCGCCAACGGTGCTGCCTGCGGGCGGAGTAACGACCACCTTAACGGTGTTCTTGCCGGGCTTGAGGCAGCTTATCCACGCGGCGTTGCTGCTGGACTTGGTGGCGTCCTTGGTAGCTGCATTGCCGTTAAGGTCGGTATAATGCAGCGTGGCCTTTGCGCCCGTGGGCAGCTTCAGCTTAAAGCGAAGCTGAGTTGCAGTATCACCGATTGTACCAAGATCATATTCATATTTGTTCCACTCAAACACATTGGTGGTAGAATACGAATCATTGGCATTTTTCAGTATAACGTTAGCATCGTTTAAAGTGGTGCCGACAAATACCAGCATACCGTTCAAGTCGCTGTCGCCGGGCTTGGCTTCGTTTACGATTATTTCGCACCACGGCCCGGTTATGGGGAAGTCATAGCTTGACTGACCCAAAGCAGACACATAATAGGTTCCGGCCTTATCGAATTTGAACTTGGCCTGTCCGTTTGAATCAAGCGTCGCCAGAACGTCCGCAGAAGCCCAGCTGCCGTCATCCTTGCTCTCAGCCAGCAATACCACGCCGCCTTCGGTTATGGGTTCAAGCGTGCTAAGCTCGGGCGTGTCGCTGCCGGGGATGCCGAACATCTGCTCCATGGCCATATAACCGGTCAGCTTAAGCGTTATTTCTTCGCCCGCGTTAACGGTGACCTGCTTCTTATCGAAGTAGCTGTAGTAATCTCCCCAATAAGCATCGCCGTATATGAAGAAATATACGTCGTCGCCTTCGCTAAGGGCATATTCGTTTATAGCGTAGCCGTCGCTCTTGGGGCCTACGGGCAGGCGATCGTTTACGGCATAGCTGATACCGCCATCGATGCCGAATATCTTGGTCACATAGCTGCTGCTGCCGCCAAAGTAGCTATTCATAGTAGCCTTGGTGAATGCAGCGCCGTACACGGCCTCGTGCGCGCACAGCAGCGCGTCAAGCACGCTGACCTGGCCTTCCTTTATGCCATGGTCAACTCCGCCCACCAAGCTGCCGGCTTTAGCGTTTTCAAGACCGTACTTTGCAGCGGTGCCTTCAACGGCGGTGATTTCGGTCTTGCCGACGGGGAAGTTGAGAGCCTGTCCATCAAAGAACGTGAAGTTTACCTTTACCTTGGCGGGATCTTTCGGCTTTTCGCCGACGTAAAGGTTCAGCGTATAGGTGGTTGCACTCAGTCCGCTGCCCGCGGGCGGGGTGACAGTCAGCTTAACAAGGTTTTCGCCATTTATAAGCTGTACCCAGTCGGTATTGTACGGGTCGCCTACCTGGCTCGCCTCTTTGCTGCTCCTTGTGCCATCTTCGTTGCTGTACTCTATGGTTACTTTCGCGCCTTCAGCCGCATCCATTTTGAACCGCAGCGAATTCAACTTTTGCATGCCGTCTATCGTAGCACGTTCTACGGTAATGGCGCCGAAGTCGTAATTATACTGGGTCGGGTCAAATACGTTGGAGGTGTTGTAATCTTCGCCGTCATTCTTAAGCAGATAATCATAATCCGGATGTATGGCGAAGCCAATCTGCACGCGAAGCTCAGACAGCTGGTTAGCCGCAGCGGTCGCCGCGTAAGTCGCTATCGGAGCGTCTGTCTCCGCAGGAACCTCTGCTGCGGGTTCCGGTTCGGCAGCGGGACTTTCTTCCGGCTGCGGGGTGCCAGCCTGGTCAGGCGTGGCGGCAACTTCTGTGTTCTCGACATTCACATCGCCCTGTATTTCGCCTTCGGCAGCTACCATCATCGGCAGCATGGAAAGCGCCATAACCAGCGCGAGTATCAATGCCAATACTCTTTTTTTCATTGGTTTACCTTCCTTTCTGGTCTTTATATTAAAGCCTTTATACCTTCATTGGGTAAGGGGCTAAAATACCTAAAGTTAATTTCCAGCTACCTTCATGCAAACAAGCACCGCGTCCGTAACGTTTATCTTGCCGTCGCCGTTCATATCGCAAAGCTCGCGCGCATCCGCGCTAAGCTGTGCCTCGCCCATTATATAGCGGCAAATGAGTGCAACGTCCGCTATGTTCACACTACCGTCGCCGTTGGCATCGCCCTTCAGCTCGGATGGGCCTGTGCCTTCCTTGCAGAAGCTTGCCGTTATGGCCACGTCCGCCGCAGGCATCACGAAGCTGTATGCGTCGCCTTTCCTGTTCAGCTTCACGCCGTTCGCTTTAAGGCTGCCAAGATACAGTTCGTATCCGTCAGCGGGCGTTACCGTTACCGTAACGTCGTCGCCGGCCTTTGCCTTGCTGCCTGCGGTTATCTTGTGGCCGTTCGCCGCGGCGCTGTTGGGCAGTATTATCCTAAACTCTTCCTTGTTCGCCGCAAGCATTGCGCGCACGGGCGCAAGCGCTTCGTTCAGCGCAGATTCGGATATGGTAAGGTCCGCCATGGCGCTCAGCGCCGCGGAATATATGTCGCCGTTTGCGGCTACCCATGCGTAATAGTTGCTGTTCGCGTCCGCAAGGGCGCTTGTTGCCGCAGTCCTGTCAGCTATTGCCACATACGAATGTTCAAACGAACCGGACGATTCATCGCCATCAAAGCCGCCGCCTATGTCTGCGCCAAGTCCCCAAAGGGTGAACTGCCAACGTATAACGTCGCCATCCTTCAGCGGATTTGTGCCCGATGCTGTCGTAAATTCAGATGCACCGTAGTTCGGGAACGCGCCATTAACCGAATACATCCAGCCGGACTTCTGTGCATAATCGAACTCACCAAGGCTTTCGCCGCTGCGCGTGTATTCAAGCTTGCCGTTATCCTTATTTATAGCATCCACAATGTACTGCGGCGGATTTATCTCCTCGTCGGGGTCGCTGCCGTCTGTTATGCTGGCAAGGTAGAATCCGCTCTCTATGCTCGCGTTCGGCCCAAGCGTGTATTCCATACCGTTGTCTTCAAGCAGGCGGGTTATTATCTTCGCAACGCTGTCATTCTGGCGCAGTTCTACCTGCACAGGCTCAATCATGTATCCTTGACCGAGCGTGAATTTCTCTATGGATATTGTCACATAGCCTATGGCTTGCAGCTCGCTGAACTCAGCATACAGCGTCACGTTGCCGTTCGGCATTGTGAATTCCCAGCCGCCGCTTGCGTTCTCGCTCAGGGTAATGCTTTCGCCATCGGGCCCTGTTGCGCTGATGGTGCCTTCTATGTATTCATAACCGTCAAGCGGTTTGGGGCTTATAAGCACCTTTTCGCCGGCCCTTGCGCTTTCCTTGGATACGCGCACGGAGCCGTTTACACTTGTCTGTATAAAGCTGTAGCTTTCACCGGTTTGGCCTCCCTCACCAAACTCAGCCTGTATCAATACCGGTACGTTTGGCATTGTGAAGCTTGCGCTCAGCCCGTCTTGGCTTATGTCTGCCTGCTGATACGTCGGCGTAAGTTCCCATGAAACGTGCATAATGCCATCCGTGAAGCTTATCTCGGACTGGTACAGATATACTTTAACATCGCTGAGCACATAGCCGTCCTCGGGCGACGCATATACGGTTATCCCCTGCCCCTGGGATGCGCTCTCAGCTGCGCTCAGCGTGCCATGCTCCGCTGTATCTATCGATATTGCATGAGCTTCTGAATTGTCGCTCATGTTGTATATATAGTTCTTGCCTTTTAGAAAACGGTCATAAGCTACCAGCGCATACATTGCCTGGTCGGTCGCCATTGCGTTGACGGAGCCGTCCATAACATGGCGGAAGCCTGAACCCGCAACATGGTAGCGCAATATGCCGTTTATAAGCGTGTTTCCGCTTGCGGTTATAAACCGATCGTCCTCCAGCGGGTCTATGCCCATGGCTATAAGCGCCATAAGCACCTGCGCCGTGCTTTCAACATTCGTAGTGCCCCACGAATCGAAATCGCCCGCGCTCTTTTGCATTGCGCTCAGCGTGTTAAGCCCGCGCTGTATCGCGTCGCCAACGTTTTTCTCCGTGCCGTTTACGGTAACGTTCATGCTGCTGTACCGCGCAAGCGCCTGTATGGCCATTGCGGTAATATCCGGGTCAGCCTTATCGGTGGACGGCGTAAAGCTGCCGGAACTGCCGTCATCTTCCACTTCAAAGCCCGTATCCAGTACCCAGCCGCCGCCAGGCAGTTCCTGGGACATTATGCGCGTAACAAGCATTTCCCGCGTGGCCTGCACAGCCGTGCCGTGAACGCCTTGGCTCATTTCTTCATATGTGAGCTGAGGCATATCATAATTCAGCGTATCCAGGGCGATAAGCGTGAATATGGTGGCGTTTATGCCCTGCCATATAATATCGGTATAATTGCC
>CAVDFM010000154.1:0-4858 GCA_963608365.1 bacterium
TCTACATAGTTATTTTTTGCACTTATATATTGACAATAATTTTAACCACTGCTAAAATTAAATCCGGAAACGGTACCGGAAACGTTGCCGAATACGTTTTCGGCGGTTGAAGAGCAGTAAGCAGGGAAGAGAGATGTAAAGTATGGTTGCGCGCATGACGATAAAGGAGGTAGCCCGGCTTTCAGGCGTGGGCGTCAGCACCGTATCGCGTGTGCTGAACAAGCGGCCGGACGTGAACGAGGATACCCGCGGGCGCGTTATGGAAGTGATAGAGCGTTACGGCTACGAGCCGAACAGCAACGCGAAGCACTTAAAGCAGCTTTCAACCGACTGCGTGGCGGTAATAGTGCGCGGGCGGAACAACCTTTTCTTCTCCGGTATACTGGAACTGCTGCAAAAGCGGATAGAGACCGCGGGGCTCAGGTTTTTGCCCCATTATATAGACGAAAACGACGATGAAGCCGCTGCTGCCCTGCGCGTATACGCGGAGCGCAAAGTGCGCGGGATAATATTCATGGGCGGATGCCATACGGATAACGGCGCAATGCTCAGCCGCCTGCCCATCCCTTGCGTATATTCAACGGTGAACGCGGCGGAAAGCCACGCGCCCAACGTATCGAGCGTGAGCGTGGACGACAGGCAGGGCGCAAAGAAAGCGGTTGATTATCTTTTCGACTGCGGGCATGAGGACATAGTGATCCTAAGCGGCGAAACGCAGGGCTGCAACATGGCGCACCAAAGGTATTTGGGCGTGCAGGACAGCTTTAGGGAGCACGGCAAAACGCTTGAAAGCGGCCGCGTACTGGTTTCCGCATTCTCCTTCTCCTGCGCATATGAAAGGATAAAGGAGTACAAAGGCCCCGACTATACGGCGATATTCGCCATGTCAGACACTATGGCCATAGGCGCGGCAAGGGCGCTTATGGATGCGGGCAAAAGGGTTCCGGAGGACGTATCGGTAATAGGATACGACGGAATTGAGCTTGCGCAATATTATCATCCCGCGCTTGCCACCATGCGCCAGCCGCAGCAGGAGCTGGCGGACAGGAGCGTTGAGCTGCTGCTTGAAAGCATGGATGCGGACTGCGCGCCGAAGCATATTCAGCTCGAGACGGAGCTGATACAGGGCGCGAGCGTAAGGCATATAAGTTAAACACGGCATAAGGCGCAAAAGCGCTTTAGCATAAATAAGCACAAAATTATTTTAGGAGGAAACTACAATGAAGAAGGTTCTGGCTATCGTATTGATGCTGGCCATGGTTCTGTCCGTGGTAGGCTGCCAGGCGAATGACAACGCTAACGTTGAGCCCACTCAGGCTCCCGCGACGAGCGACACGCCCGCCACCACCGAGCCGACCGCGGCTCCCGCCGAGTCGAACGAACCCACCGAAGCTAAGGGTTCCGTGTATTACCTCAACTTCAAGCCCGAGGCTGACAAGGCCTGGCAGGCGCTGGCTGAAGAATACACCGCGCTGACCGGCGTACCCGTGCAGGTTGTTACCGCCGCAAGCGGCACCTATGAGGAGACCCTCACCGCCGAAATGGACAAGAGCAGCATGCCTACCCTGTTCCAGTGCGGCAACGAAGCAAGCCTTGCCACTTGGGGCGACTATTGCCTGGATCTGAAGGACACCGCTGTTTATAAGGAAATGACCACCGACGACTTCAATCTCCTCGGTGAGAACGGCGAAGTTTACTGCATCGGTTACTGCTATGAGTCCTATGGCCTTATAGTCAACAAGGCGCTGCTTGAGAAGGCCGGCCATCAGCTCAGCGAGATCACCAACTTTGAGACCCTGAAGGCTGTTGCCGAGGACATCACCGCCCGCAAGGACGAGCTTGGCTTCTCCGCGTTCTCCAGCGCAGGTCTGGACAGCTCTTCCTCTTGGCGTTTCAGCGGCCATCTGACCAATCTGCCTCTGTTCTATGAGTTCCGTGACGACAACGTAACTTCCCAGCCCGCCACCGTTACCGGCAAGTATCTTGACAACTTCAAGAACATCTGGGATCTTTACATCAACAACAGCACCTGCGCGCCCAGCGATCTGCCCAGCAAGACCGCCGGCGATTCCGAGGCTGAATTTGCTCAGGGTCAGGCCGTGTTCTTCCAGAACGGTTCCTGGGAATACAACACGCTGGTAAACGACCTTGGCATGAACAAGGACGATCTGACCATGATCCCCATCTACTGCGGTGTAGAGGGTGAAGAAAAGGCCGGCCTGTGCTCCGGCACCGAAAACTGCTGGGCCGTTAACAGCAAGGCCAGCGAGGACGACATCCAGGCTACTCTGGACTTCATGTACTGGGTAGTAACCAGCGAGAGCGGCACCAAGATGATGGCCGAACAGTTCGGTCCCTGCCCGTTCAAGAACGCTGCCGAACCCGAGAACGTGTTCTGCAAGGCTGCTGCCGATTACGCTGCCGCCGGCGACTACACCGTAACTTGGGCCTTCTCTTACACCCCCAACGTGGAAACCTGGCGTGACGGCATCGTTGCCGCTCTGACCCAGTACTCCGCCGGCACCGGCTCCTGGGACGATCTGGTAAACGCCTACGTCAACGGCTGGGCCGTACAGTATCAGAATCAGTAATTCTAACCCATATCGACTTCTCTCTGGGCGGGCATTTGCCCGCCCAGTCCTGAACCGGAGGAAAATTTCACTTCTTCGGCTGAGGACTGGAAAAAGCGCACCAAAATATGTATAATCAAAAATAAGGCGGCTCGCCTTATTTCGCTTAATATAAAGGAGGTCTGTATGGAACAAAAAAAGCCGAAAAAGCGGCATAGTCTGGCCGTGAACGGCAATATGCTCAGCGGTACCATACGCAAATGGTTCCCGCTGTTTCTGCTGCCTACCGTGGCCGCGTTTGCTATTGGATTCGTATACCCGTTCATAAAGGGCATATACCTTTCCTTCTGCAATTTCAAAACCACCAGCAACGCTAAATTCGTTGGCCTTGATAACTATATAAAGGCCCTGAGCGATTCCTCCTTTATGCATTCGTTTTGGTATACGGCGCTGTTCGCAATAGTGTCGCTTATACTTATAAACGTTATCGCCTTCGCGGTGGCCTATGCGCTGACCCGCGGCATAAAGGGGTCAAACATATTCCGCACGGTTTTCTTCATGCCCAATCTTATCGGCGGCATAGTGCTGGGCTACATATGGTCCATGATATTCGACGGCATACTCAGCCGCTACGGCACGAGCATATTGCTCGATACGTCGCTTGGCTTCTGGGGCTTGATAATACTTATGTGCTGGCAGCAGATAGGCTACATGATGATAATATACATCGCGGGATTGCAAAGCGTGCCGGAGGAGCTGATAGAGGCCGCGAAGATAGACGGCGCAAACGGCTGGCAGACGCTTTTCCATGTAACGATCCCCTGCGTTATGCCGTCCATAACAATATGCACGTTCCTTTCCCTTACTAACGGCTTCAAACTGTTTGACCAGAACATGGCGCTCAACGGCGGCCAGCCCTTTGAGTTCCTTGCCGACGGCAACGTGATAAAGACCACGGAAATGCTGGCGCTGAACATATACAATACATTCTATCAGAACTCCAATTCCCGCGGCGTGGGCCAGGCGAAGGCGGTAATATTCTTCCTGCTGGTTGCCGCGCTTGGGCTTATTCAGCTTAACGCAACGCGCAAAAAGGAGGTGCAGCAGTAATGAACCGCTCCGTATTCAGAAACAGCAAAAAGAGCAAAACGTTCCTTACCATACTGTTCGCGGTGATAAGCATAATATACATTCTGCCGATAGTTATCGTGCTTATCAACTCCTTCAAGGCGAACGCATACATAAACACTGAAACGTTTGCCCTGCCAACGGAGGAATCCTACGTTGGGCTTGATAACTATATCAAGGGCATGAATTACGGCAACTACCCCTTCTTTAAGGCGGTTGGATACAGTTTGGTCATAACCATATTCTCAACCGCGCTCATACTCATCTGCACGTCAATGGCCGCGTGGTACATAACCCGCGTGAACAGCCGCTTCTGCAAGCTGGTGTATCTCATGTGCGTGTTCTCTATGGTGGTGCCGTTCCAGATGGTCATGTTCACTCTTGCCAAAACGGCGGACAGCGTGCATATACCGTATTACAGCTTTTTGAGCCATTCGCTTGAATCGGTCGGTCTTAACACCCCTTGGACAATACCCATAATTTACCTCGGCTTCGGCGCGGGGCTTGCGGTATTCATGTTCGCGGGGTTCGTAAAGTCGCTGCCGGTGGAAATAGAGGAAGCGGCGGCCATAGACGGCTGCGGCCCGTTCCGCACGTTTTTCATGGTGGTGCTGCCCATGCTCAAGCCCACGCTGATAAGCGTCGGCGTGCTTGAAATAATGTGGATATGGAACGACTATCTGCTGCCGTATCTGGTGCTTGACCGCACGAAGTACATGACCATACCCATATTGATACAGTATCAAAAGGGCAGCTACGGCGCGGTGGATCTCGGCGTTACAATGGCGCTGATACTCCTTAGCATTGTGCCCATAATCATATTCTATCTCACCTGCCAGAAGCACATAATAAAGGGCGTTGCAGCCGGCGCGGTGAAGGGCTAAAAAGGCATAATAAAAAGAGAAGAAAGGAGCGTGGGGACGCTCCTTTTTTGTGTATAGTATAATCATGTATAGTACCCCAAAAGGCTCCACCGCTTGCGGGGGAGCTGCTGAGCGTAAGCGAAGCTGAGGGGGAACATCTCGCGGCGCTTGGCAGCTTTGAGCCGTTCCCCTTTCGGCCACTTCGTGTCCACGAACGCTGGTTGGAATATGGTCGTCTTGCAGCGCTGCCGCTTGCAATACTCCCTATTCCGCCCGATTCTCCCCTCGCTGCATCGC
>CAVDFM010000155.1:0-4722 GCA_963608365.1 bacterium
CAAGCGATTCCCGCCCCGGCCTGTCCCTGTGCAAAAAGCCAACGTATGGATCAAGTCCGCTGCTTTCAAGCGCCGATGCGCAATCGTGTGCAAGCAGGCTGTAAGCAAACGACAGCATTGCGTTCACCCGGTCAAGCGGAGGCCGCCTGCTCCTTGAATTGAAGTAAAACACGTCCTTCGCATTGAGTATCATTTCGTCAAACACGCCGAAGTACGTATTTGCGCCGTTGCCCTCTATCCCGCGCAGACTTTCCATGTTTTCTGCCGAAATTGCCTGCGGCAACAGAGCCTTTATACTTTGCGATGCCTCTGCCAGCTTTGCATCGTCAACGCGCATGCCGTGGTCCCTGCGCGTGCGCTCTATGCTCCACCTTGAGTTATACAGCTTTGCAAATATCATCGTCCTGGCAATTTTGCAGCTTGCGTCCATATCGTCCGCCGTTCTGTATTGAGTGCGCCGCAGCAGCACATTTCCGCTTATTTCGCCGGATACGCGCGCAAGGAACCGCCCGTTCGGCGTACAGAGTGCGAACCCCACGCCGCGCTTGGCGCATGCACCCATAAGCGCGGGCGATGCGCCTGCATATGAAAACGATACTATGCCCTGCAACGTGTGTAGCGGGTATCTGGCAACCTCCTGCTTGTCCCGCGTTGCGACCACGTTTTCACCTTCAAGCGAAAGGTATATGTCCTCCGAAAGCACATAAAACGTATTTAGGAACACTTTCATGTGGTCTCCTCCATCGCTGCCTTAATGTACGCGCTAACAGAACGCTTCTTCATGAGCGAAGGCAGGCACAGTTCATTCAGCGAACATGCCGCGCAGGACTTGGTCGGCTTCACCTTAGGCGTATAGCCGCGGCTGTACATGTCGCGCATTTCGGCTATCGCGTCAAGCACTTCCCTGCGCAGCTCATCAGTGAAGGTTATCTCCATGCGCCGCCTCGGCATGCCGTAAAACAATGCCCCACGCTCTATTTTGCAGCACAGCATATGCTCAAGGCACATAGCCTGCGCACAAAGCTGCAATGTGTCCCCCGTATCCGTCCTGAATTCGCCGCGCTTGTATTCCACTGGATACGGCTGCCAAAGCCCCTCTTTCCCGCGTATCGGCACGCCGATGCTGCCTTTATGGAACTCCAATGCATCGCATTGGCCTGATATGCCAAGTTCTGCCGAGTGTACATATACGCCGCGCTGTATCATAACATCGCCGCGGCTTTCGTTAAATTCCGCGTCATGCACATGCTCGTGCATCAGTTCGCCGTCCGCCGTGCGGTAGTTCTCCGCCCACAGTTTTTCTATGTGTATCAGCGCCCATTGCCTTCGGCAGAACCTGAAATGCTGTATTCCCGATATCTGGAGGTAATCCTCCTCACGATAGTCGGTTATATTCTTATGCATTCAACGCCCGCGGGAAGCGCCGCTTCATCCACCGAAACATCGTAATCCGAATACGCACGCGGCGTGTCCACGCCTTCCCTGCGCTCTGCCTTCACCAAATCGAAAAGCTTATACGCCGGCGCATTGCCAAGTTCCGAATCATGCTTGAACACAATAAGCTCCCTTGTGGCCATTTTTCCGCGCGCCGCGGCATGGTCAACTTCAAACATATTCATTATCGCTTGCCACAGCAGTTCAAGATCCTCCTCCGAAAATCCGGTCGTCTTGCGCGCAAGGTTGGCAGAAACGTAGCCCTCCGCCCTGTACAGCGCGTAAGGAACAATGTATTTGCGGCCCATCTCCGTGCCCTTCTTTTCGGCGTCCGCCTCCGTCGTTATGGCAACGCGGGTTATTGTCACTTCCTGCGGCATTATCGGGTCCACGCTTTTTGCAAAGCTCAGCTGCACGGGGCCGCGCACCTGGCCGCAGTTCAGCTTGTCCTTCACAAATGTTGTCATCACGGCGCCAAACGTGCGTATATCATAGAAGTTTTTGCACATGAAGTCCCGAATTTCAAGGTCTAAATTTTCTTTCTTTTTCTTCGCGTCCGCAACCTTTGCCGGTTCTATGCCAAGGTAGTCGTATGCTTCGCGGTCGCTCCTGTTCAGCGGCACGTTATCCTTTATATATATGCGGTAGCCGCTTTCGCCTTCCTTTACCGTTTCCACATAGTTGCGTATTTTGCGCTTCAGGCAAACGTCTGTAACCAGTCCGTAACCGGTTTCCGGGTCTATGCGCGGCATGTTGCCGGAATCAGGGTCGCCGTTTGGGTTGCCGTTCTCCACGTCAAACAGTATCACGAAATCGTAGCGGTTCTTAATAGCTTCCATTGTTATCTGTCCTCCTTTTTAGTATACAGCCATTGTTTTTGATGATAATAGCCAAGATCGAACGCCCCCTGTTCCGGCAGCGTGAGCCTTATAGGATACTCTTCGCCAAGCACGCTTTTCAGTTTCATCACTTCGCTGTCTATAAACCATGCCGTTTTATCATTCAGCTTATTCAGATGCTTTGGATAAAGTTTGTTCAGGATGGGGAATATATGCGCCGGCGCAGCCTCGGCAGAGTTAAGGTATTTATCCTTTATTGTTGCGTTTATTCCCGGGTTCGCGCCATCCTGCGCAAATTCATAAAATGCAAACAGCCTCCCGAGCGTATATGGTATATTTGTGCTTTGTTCATTAAGGCTCACCGTCAATACCTCCTTTGGACAGCCCTTATTTGTGTTTTTCAGATAATATGCCTTGATTATCGCCGCGCGGCCGCGGGTTATGTTCCTTTCCGCCCTTATGCGCAGCATTGCCCCGTTCAAAAGCGCCGCCGGATATGCCGTGCCTGCGAATATTGCACGCGCCGTTGACTTTGCAAGTACGGAGCTTGGCTTTTTATCCTGTGATTTCGGGTTCACGGTTTCATTCAGCATGGCCCATATGGGCAAAGTATCGAATTTATCGAACTTGCTTTTTGCTATCTCCATGCGCTCGTAATGCTCGTTCACGTTGCGTATAAAGCTGCCGAACTCGTTGCGCAGGAAAAAGCTTACGGACAGGCGCGCTGCGTTCGGCGCAAGCCCGAGCACGTAATACGGCCGCTTCGGATCTATTCTCAGCTCATTGCAATACTTGCCTTCCGTTATTCGCTTTACCGCCGCGTAAAGATCGGCGTCGCTCAGTCCGGTGCTGTTATCGTCACCGAACATCAACGTGTTCGTCAGCCCGCTATACTGTTCCTCCGCTCCTTCCGCCCAGCATACAACGGTAGTGTCGCCTATGCGGTGCACGTTTTCCTTATCCGAAAGCAGATAGTTCAGCGCGGATGTATACGCAAACGCCGCGTACTTGCCGACGGGCGCATTGTAGTTCTGCTCCTTTCCGTATGAGCAGAATGCGGACGCATTGAACGATACCAGCGCCGCGCCGCTCGACTGCGCATCGGCCACGCCTTTTATTGCCGGATGCGTCGGCACAATAACGTCCTCTTTACCGGTAACAAGGCACTGCATCCGCTCGCCGTCGCTGCTGTCATAATACTTCTGCCACGCAGCCTTTATCTCCGCGTCCTCTGCAGCAAGGCGGCCATTTACAAAAAACGTTACGTTGCCGCCCTTGTATAGTTCATTCAGGCTTCCTGATATCAGCGGATGCTCCGCAGCCAACGCTGGGTCCCAGCCGTCAAAGAAGTTAAGTATTGCCCTTGCCGCCGCGGTGTCTATACCGTCAAGCAGCTCATGGTGAAGGCTTCTGCATGCTTCAAAGCATTCCTTAGCGCGTTCCGGTTTGCCCTTGCCGTCTATACCAAGCATATAGGCGGAATTATCCCAAAGGAAGTTCGGCGCAACGCCGGAAGAGCGCTTCACTGCCGCGGGCAATATTTTATCCATAGGTACGGAAAGCGTCTTTTTGCCGGAAACCACCTCTTTGAACTGCGGAACAAAGCCAAGCAGCGTGCCTTCTTCGTCAATGTCCAGCAGATAGCTTATTTTAACCGTGCTCCAGCCTTCGCGCGCTATTTTGCCCTGCTCAGCCAAATCTTCATATAGTTTGGTCAGCGCCTGAAGTATCATGACTTCACCCCCTCGCTGCCTATCGGTGGGACGGTTATAACACCGTCCTTCATGCTTGCCCTGAAGAACATAGGCCTTATATCGTCGGCGTTTGAATAATCCATGTCCAGCAGCATCCAGCCAAGGTCCATTTCGCCTTTCAGTTCATCGGGGCATGGCGGCATATTCTCGCAAAGACCAAACTGCGCAGGGAATTCCCGCGTGCCCAAATACGGCTGATGATAGCATTGGCCCTTCTCCGCGCGCCGCTTTACCATCTGCTGAAATTTGGCGGGGTTATCGCTCGCGCTGGCATGCTCCGTCATGTCGAAATGCGCCTCTATAACATATCGTACATCCTTCAGCACCATTGCCGCGCGCTGCTGTATGCTTTCGGGCGTTGCAATGTACGCTTCGCCGCTGCCTTTTTCCATTATTGTTTTAAGCTTGCGGCCGCTCACAACGTCCTTCACCTCGTTACGCCTTATGTTTGTAAAGCGTATAGGCGCGCGCACATAGATTTTGTCTATATGCCATCTCAGCCCCGGGTGCCACAGTATTGCTTCAACTATGCCCCGCGCTGCCGACGGGGTCATCACGTCGTAACTCACGCGCTCCGTTTTAAGTTCGGGTCTGCTGAAGCATGCATAGTCACCCCATACTTCTATTTTTACAGACAAGGTATCACTCCTTTCGTCATTTATCATCGTTATGTTAACCATATATTACCATCACCG
>CAVDFM010000156.1:0-4712 GCA_963608365.1 bacterium
TTGTATTATGCGAATTTCGAATAATAACCATAATCAGAGAATATATGCTCATTTGTCGCTGTATTGCCCCGTTTATTTTATTTACACTTTGTTTACAAATATAAAGATGCCGCAAAGGCGTATTGCCCCCGCGGCATTTGCTCACCAGCGGACTATCTTGTAATACACCCGCGCGGTCAGCTTGTATACGATAAGGTAAAGCAGCATGAATGCCGCGCATGTTGCGCCGATGCAGCGGAGTATCAGCGCGTAATCGTTGAGCTGGAACGTGCCGAGCATGCAGCTCATAATCTTTGACGCGAAAAGCATATGCAGAAGCGTCATGCCCAGCGGGATGAAGAACACCCACAGCACCTGCGAATTGATGGTGGCTTTTACCTGCCTGTCGTCCATGCCCACCTTTTGCAGAATATCGAACTGAGCCTTGTCGTCATAGCCTTCGGATATCTGCTTGAAGTAGATTATAAGCACCGTTACCGCAAGGAACAGCATTCCGAAGAACACGCCCAGGAACAGCAGCCCGCCATACATTGCGTAGTTTTCCGCGCGCTCATTGTATATGTCCTTTGAGCCGCGCACAAGGCCGTTCGCGCTGCCGCGGTTATACGCCTCCTGATAATCGTCCAGCACGCTGTAGAAATCCTGCATTATGGCCAAGCCCGTGCGCTGGTCCACCTCCGGCATGTCTATTGCCGCATCGTAGTACTTTGAATCGTCCTCGCCCGTGGTAAAGCGTTCCTTGGATATTTTAATGCCGTGCTTCGCGGCGCTGTTTATCAAAAGCTGCTCTATGTCGCCCATTATCCGCTCCTGCTCCGCCTTGTCCGGCAGGGGGTAGCCGTTGTCCTTATCCACAAAGTGCACGGAAAGCTCCACGTCGTGCGGATTGAACTCATGCAGCATCTCCTCGCGCCCGGCGTAAAGGGACAGCGTGCCCGATACGGTTACAACAAGCATTGTGGACAGTATGCATATGGTGGCAAGGGAACGCGCGTTTTGGCGCATACGCTGTATCATGCCCGATATGGCGATGAAGCTTGAGGGGCGGTAATATATGCGCTTGTTGGCCTTAATGGCGCGCAGGAAGGCAATGCTGCCGTATTCCATAACGATGTACGTTGCGATTATTACAACTATCACCAGCGGGAAGAATATGCCCAGCGCAATGGCGGAATCGTCTATTCTCCATGCCACGGTGTATGCCCCCGCAAGCATTATAATGCCAAGTATCGCCAGCGGCCAAAGCATCTTTGAATCCTTTTCGCCCTTCTTGGGGGCGCGTATAAGCTCCATAGGATTGGCAATGCGCACGCGCAGCGTGTTATATACGCTTGTAACTATAAATATTCCGCCGAAGAACGTAAGCGTCATAACATACGCCTTTGCGCCTATAACGAAGCGGCTGCCGTCCGCGCAGTCGATAAGCTTGAGCAGTATCCAGAACGCAAGCTGGCCGAATATCAGCGCGCAGACTATGCCCAATATAAGCCCCAGGCCCAGCGTGAACAGGTTTTCCCACCTGAGCACGCGGCCCACATGCCGCTTTTCAAGCCCCAGCACCGCATACAGGCCGAATTCCCGCTTCCTGCGGCCTATAAGGAAGTTGTTCACATACAGCATGAAGAAGAACGCGAATATGCTGAAAACCACCATGCCCAAGGAGAACATGGACTGCGTGGTCTCCCCGCTGGTCATGTTGGCAAGGCCGTCGGAAAACATAAGCCCCGCTATCAAAAGATACACGCCGCTTATCACCGCCGTGGCGATTATCTGCGGCACATATGTGCGCTTATCCCTGCGGATATTGGCAAGGGCAAGCTTTGCATAAAAGGCATTAAACAAGGCCGCTGCCCCCTTCCGAAAGTACGCTCAGGTTTGATACTATGCGGTCGAAAAACGCGGTGTTGCTCTCCTCCGCGCGGTATATCTGGCTGAAAATGCCGCCGTCGCGTATGAACAGCACGCGGGAAGCATAGCTTGCGGCAAACGCGCTGTGCGTGACCATGAGTATTGTTTTGCCCTGGGAATTGAGCTGGGCAAAGTTATCGAGCAGGCGCTTGCTGCTCTTTGAATCGAGTGCGCCGGTAGGTTCGTCCGCAAGGAGTATGCGCGGATCGGTTATTATTGCCCTTGCCACGGCCGCGCGCTGCTTTTCGCCGCCGCTCACCTCATATGGGAACTTCGTAAGCAGCTCTTCTATGCCGAGCATTTTCGCTATGGGCGCAAGCCGCCGCTCCATCTCCTTAACATCCGTGCGGGAAAGCACAAGCGGCAGCAGTATGTTGTCCTTCAGATTAAAGCTGTCCAGCAAATTGAAATCCTGGAATACAAAGCCCAGATGCTCCCGCCTGAAGCGCGCGCTTTCGCTGTCCTTAACGCGGTTAAAGCTGTGCCCATCGAGCAATACCTCGCCGCAGGTGGGCTTATCAAGCGTTGCCAATATGTTCAGCAGGGTGGTTTTGCCGCTGCCGCTGGGGCCCATTATGGCCACGAATTCGCCTTCGTGCACGTCGAAGGAAACGCCGGAAAGCGCCTTAAACTGGCGCATTCCTTTGCCGGTGTTATATACCTTGGTAATATTTGCTACCTTTAACAGTTCCATTTTCATTCCTCCACTTATTGTGGTTCTATTTTACCGCATAACAAAACCCATCTGCCATAGCGTCAGCTTACAGATGGGCCGTGTAATCTTACAGTTTTGTCACTTATATATTTCTCTTTCGCAATCGGGGAAGTATAGCGTGAACCGCGTCCCCTTGCCAAGCTTTGATTCAACGCCTATGCGTATGCTCAGCGCGTCCGCCGCCCGCTTTGCCATATAAAGCCCTATTCCGCTTGAGCGGTCGTCTATGCGGCCGTTATAGCCCGTGTATCCCTTTTCAAATATTCTGGGCAGATCCTCAGGCATTATGCCTATGCCGGTATCCTCAATGCTGAGCGTTTTAGCGTTCCCGCATATGGTCACGCCGCCCTTGTTGGTATACTTAACGGCGTTTGAAATAAGCTGCTCTATTATGAAACCCAGCCACTTCTTGTCCGTCATTATGCTTTGCCCGGTAACATTTACGCTTACGCTCAGCCCCTTGTAAACAAAGGGTATCGAATGGCTGCGCACCTGCTCCTTAACGGCGGCATCCAGTCTGCACGGGGCAAGCACAATGTCGTTTGATATGCTTTCAAGCTTTATGAACCTTAGCGCCATCATGGCGTATTGTTCTATTTTGAAAAGCTCCTGCCGCATAACCGCGCGGTCGCCATCCTCATCCAGAAGCAGCCTCAGCGCCGCTATGGGCGTTTTTATCTGATGTATCCAAAGGGTATAGTAATCAAGCGATTCCTGCTTACGCGCCGTTTCGGACGCGCTGAGGGCGTCGTATTCATCGCAAAGTTCTTCAAGCACGCGCGTATACGCCTTTTCAAGCCCGCCTTCGCCCCGCGGCAGGGCACGGCTCAGGTGCGTTATGGTGCAGCAAAGCTCGTCAAGCGTTTTCAGCTTTTTTGCGTACCTGTCAATATCAACAACGGCTATGCACACGAAAAAGAAGCTTATTATAAGCGCCGTATACAGCGCGGCGCTCATGTCCGCCCCCGCAAAGAAGGCTATCCCAACAACGCTCAGTATGCTTATTGCGTACATTGCAACGAACGGCGCACGGTGCCGTATATAGCCCCGCGCCTTAGTCATCCAGCGCATACCCGCGCGCACGGTGCGTAACTATGCAGTTCTTCACGCCCACTTCTTCAAACTTTCTTCTGAGCCTGTTCATGTTCACGCTGAGCGCATTTTCGTCAACGAACTGGTCGCTGTCCCAAAGGGATATCATAAGCTCCTCCCGCGAAACAACCCTGCCGCGCTTTGATATGAGGCAGGAAAGCAGCTTGCCTTCGTTGGGCGTAAGCTTTTTGCGCACGCCGTCCTTTTCTATGTACAGCGCCGCGGAGTCGTACCGCGCGCCCTGCACCGTGGGCAGCAGCGGTGTACGGTAGTCATACGTCCGCCTGAGCATGGCCTGCGCCTTGGCGACCAATACCTCCATGGATACGGGCTTGACGAGATAATCGTCCGCGCCCATGTTCACGGCCATAACAATGTCCATATTGTCCGCGCGGGAGGAAAGGAACATTATTGGCGTATCGTAAAACTGCCGCAGCTGCTGGCACCAATAGAAGCCGTTATAGAACGGCAGCGCGATGTCCATTATAACAAGCTGCGGTTTTATGCGGATATATTCACCCACAATGTCGTCCAGCCGATGCGCGATATGCCCCTGCATATCCCACCGGCAAAGATAGTCCCGTATTTCGGCGGCAATGACCGCGTCGTCCTCAACAATCATAATCTTATACATACGCCTATTATACCACGCTTTGCGCATCTGTGCGCAATAATATAATAATATTTGGAACGCTGAGTTAACCCGCTCTAACCTCTTTTGCACACTATCGTCCCTTGCGTCCCTATCGTCCCTAAGCCGCTATTTGCCGGGGTTTTTTCAGGGACGATGGCAGGGACGATAAATTCTGTGTCCCTGGGCATGCTTACGCATGCGGTGAAATTGCGCTTAGGCCGTTTACACTCCCTCAATCTCGCCTGCGGCTCGCCAGCTCCCTCGGCGAGGGAGGTGGATGCGAGTGAAACGAGCAGACGGAGGGAGTCCATGAGTGCCGAAAGGCCGAATCACCTGTTACAGCTGTGCTGTCTTATGTACAGT
>CAVDFM010000157.1:0-4103 GCA_963608365.1 bacterium
GCTTCCGCGTGGCCTTTGGCTATTTTATAGGCCGTCTGCTTTGCCTTATCCACGGCAAAGTTCACCGTGCCTTTAAGCTGCTCCTCGCTCAGTCTCCAGCCGCTTCGCGCCGTGGGCTGCACGTCCTCCCCGCCGCCGAGCTCAATAAGCTCAGCGTCGTTTAAGCATGCCCCGCGCAGCCTGAATTCCTTCAGTATGCGCGCGCCGAAGTCGTCATCCTTGCCGTTTGAGTTGATTATGCCTTCATGCACAGGCAGATAATACATGCCCGCCGCGCGCTCGGCTGCGCCCGCGGCCTCTATTGCGGCGATATAGAGCGGAAGCTGGAGCCGTTTGCCGTCCGCAATGTCCGCGCAGTCGAACGCGGAGCCGGACTTGCTCTTGTAATCTATAACGCGGACGAACTTTTCGCCCGAATCGGAAGTGCAGCTGTCTATGCGGTCTATTCTGCCGCTGAGTATATATCTTCCGCCGCCGGGCAGCTCCAATATAAGTTCGGGGTAGCGCTTGCCTATGCCGAATTCCGTTTCCGTGCCGCTTATACTGAACTCCCCTCGCCTTAGCTGCTCCACTACCGCATACGCCGTGGCCTTCACCCTGCGTATAAGCCGCGCGGCGGCGGCGCGGCTGCGCGCCGTGTCCATAAGCACGCCGTTGTTATGCTGCGCTATAAGCTTTGGCAATATAGAATCAAGCAATGTTTCAAGCTGATCGTTCGTTATGCTGCCGTCCCCTTTGCCCATAGTAATAAGCTCCTTTGTGAGCAAAGACATGGCCTCGTGGCAGAAAAGCCCTTCGTCCGCCTTGCGTTCGCGGTATTCCTTGCGCGGGGTAAGCTTCAGCCCAACCGATGCAAAATGCTTGAACGGGCAGCCGTTGAATTTTTCTATTGATGTTATGCCCCCGCTGAGCCGCGCGCCGTAAAGCCTGTGCGCCGCATCCTCCCCCAGCGGCTCCATAGATACGCTCGGGAACAATGCCGAAGGCAGCGAAGCAAGCTTTCGGGCATACTCGCTGTCATTATGCAGCGCGGCGTAAAGCTCGCCCGCGCGCGCATCAATATGCCCGTTTTCAACGCCCGTGCGCAGGCGCTTTATAAGCGCGCTGTATGCGCTCGGCGCGGTGGAAGCGGATTCTTCCTCTATATCGGTTTTGATTGAAACGTCGCTGAACATGTCCGCAATGCGGTCCATCAGTTCGCACGGGGTGGCCGTGTCGCTCCCGCTGCCCATTGTGTATGAAAGCCAAAGCTTATCCGTTGGCTTTGTAACGGCGCCGTAAGCATCGCCGAACTCCTTATCGTTAAGCTGAGCGGTGCTTGGCATTTCGCCCAAGCCCATTTGGGCAAGGGATGCGCGCTCCTCGTCGTCTATCATGCCATCGTCCCCATAAACGGCGGGAAAATGCCCGTTTGCCGCGCCCAGTATTATAAGCGCGCGTATGCTGCGCGCCTTGCTGCGGCCAAGGCTGCCCAGCAGCAGCTGATCCGCCGCGGATGGGATAACGCCCACCTCGTATGCGTCAATGCCTTCTTTATATACGGAGGCGAATTTGCGGTTGGATATTTTTGCCTCCCCCAAAATGGCGTGCATCTGCTCCATAACGGTTATAAGCAAATTATATACCTGCGCCGTTTCGTCCGCGCGTTCCAGCCTGCCCTGGGCTTTCAGCCGCTCCGCTTCCGCGGTGAGCTGCTCCCGCAGCGATATATCCACAGTATATTGATAAAGCGCGCGCACCTTTTCCGCCGCGGTTGGCGCGTCCTTCAGGGCTTCGCTCAGCTTTTCAAGCGGACCCATAACAATGCCCCTGGCTTCCTCCGCCGCCGCGGGCGCGCCTTCGCCAAATGGGGATTTGAACGCACTGCCGCGTATTCCGCGCGCAAGGGCATAGTTTTCAAAAATCTCCGCCTGCTCCGCCATAACACCGCACAGCCCCGTTTTAACAAGGGCTACCATGTCCTCCCTTAAATAGCTGCCGCCCGCCGCGCGCAGGGCAAGCAGCGTGGCCTCGCTTGCGGCGTAGCTTGCAAGCTTGCGCTTTGCATCGGTAAAAAACGGTATGTGCCGCTCCCTCAGCGCGCGCATCATGGGTTCAAGGTATTTATCCGTATCGGATGCTATTATTGCAATGTCGCGGTATCTGTAGCCTTCGTCAATAAGCCGCTGCGCCTTTTCTGCCGCGGCAGTTACCTCCGCCTTAACGTCGGTCGCGGCAAAAAGCTCTATCGCGCCGTTTGCCGCCCCGTCAAACTTATTGTACGGGAATGCGAACCCTTCGCGCTCAAGGTGCCTCAGCGCCGCCGATGCATGGCGCGGCTGTTCATCATCTGGCGTGATAAAGTCCGGCGTTATGCCGCGTTCATCGCAGATGGAAAGAATTTTATTGAGTATTCGCCTGTCCGCGGAAAAAACGGCCTTATCGCGGCAGTCCGGCGAAAGATCAAGCCTGAGCGCAACGGTAACGTGCGGCGCGGCGTCTATAAGCGCGGCTATCGCGCCGTAAAGCCGCTTTGAAATCATATCAAAGCCGTCTATTATAACGTGCCGCAAGCCAAGCTCGCTTTTGGGCAAAAGCTCCGAAAGCAGCCGCAGCGATTCCTCCGCATCCAGCGACGTACGTGCCATATATGCTTCGCTTGCGCCGTAAAGCAGCGCCAGATCGTGCAGCTTTGCGCCGAGCGGCGTATCCGTGCCCTTGGCGTTCGCCGCGTCCATAAGCGCGTCCGCCTCTATGCCCGCGCGTTTGGCCTCTATAAAAAAGCGGGCGCACTCGCCCGTGAAGCCGCCCCTGTGGTACACGCGCCCGAATGAGATAAGCTTGGGCGCAAGCTCGTCCGCGCATTTGCGTATTACCATAAGGCGGCCCTGCTCGCTCATAAGCGTGCGCCGTTCGCCGAATTCATTCAGCACCCTGCGCGCAAGGGACGTGAACGAGAATACGTCCGCATCCCAAAGGCCGCAGCCCATCGTTTCCGCCAGCGCGCGCTCCGTTTCAAACGTGAACTGCTCCGGCACAATATACAGCACCCGCTCGCCGTTTTTTATAAGCTCGGCCGCCATTCGCCTTAAATACCGGCTTTTTCCGCTGCCGGATCGGCCGGTAAGTATGCTCACCCTCCCCATGGGCATTGCTCCTTTCCGCTAAAAAGCAGGCTTAAAATTTTTCCGTATGCAGCGGGAAATAGACCACCTTGCCGTCCTCGCGCCGGCTTTCAAACAGCGTGAAGCCCATAACGGTCATGCTGGCGTTGGGCGAAAGGTTTTTAAGCTCCATCGTGGCAATTTCATCGTGCTCCACATTGCGGCCCAGCGTTATGTGCGGCGTAAAGCGCTTGCGTTCGCGGGAAAAGCCGTTGTCATACAGCGCGCTTTGCAGCGATTCATAAAGCGCGTTAAGTTCATCAAGCTGCCCCTTCACCTCCAGGAAAGAGGTTTTCTTCCCGCCCTTATCAAAGCAATCATATTTGCCAAGATGCAGCGTGAACGGCCGTATGCCGCGGCCGGCCTCGTGCATGGCGGCGACTGCGCCCTGAAGGTCGCGGCTTTCGCCTATGAAGTGCAGCGTTATATGGAAATTGTTCGTCGGCACGAACCTGCCGCCGCAGCTCAGCTGCTTTAGCTCCTTTTGTATTCTTGTGACCTCCGCCTTAAAAGAGCGGGGCAGATCTATTGCGATAAACAGCCTCATCAGCCTATCCTCCCTATTTTTATGCTAAATTATATTATCCCATGAAACCGCCCCGCGCGCAAGGGAAAAGGGGGTGGTGTGGGAAAATATCTCCCCGTGTATTGACATATTTCGCGCCGTTTTGTAAACTCGTCTTATAATGTTAAGCTATCGAGCAGAGAGGTTGCCATGAACTTATTTGATCCCAATATAGAAGGAATTAACTATTGGATATACTCGCCCGGCCAAACTATCTTTGATTGGTACAAGTGCTACACACACGGCATAATGACTATAGATATAAACGAATCGGGCGATACGCCTGCCCCATTCTCAGACGAAGAAACTATTGAACGACAATTTGAGGATGAAATAGAGCGCGGAGATGTTATTATTGCAAAAAAGGACTATAATTCTGTGCTTGGATATGGTGT
>CAVDFM010000157.1:4113-4706 GCA_963608365.1 bacterium
GTGTTATTATATCCGATGCTAAACACATTGAATCTGACTCTGGCACTAAAAGTGTTCGCTATGTGCATTGGATACAACGAGGAAAGTGGTCAATTCCAGGTTGCGAGCCAACGAGCTGCCTAAAAAACATAACACGTCACACAGGATATATTGCTAAATTAAAAGATACCTTCAGTGAAACTAAAATCATACCAGAATTCACCAGATATACACGAATTGACTTTTTAAACGACGTGTATAACTTTGACTTGCTACAGTATTATGATATCGTTGACCTAATCACCACAAAGCGCAATATTATATTACAAGGCGCACCAGGTGTTGGGAAATCATACATCGCACAAAAGCTCGCCTGCTCAATAGTTGGTTGGCTTAGTTCGCATAGAATTGAGTATATACAGTTTCACCAAAGCTACTCCTACGAGGATTTTATAGAAGGCTACCGCCCGACGGCAAATGGCTTTGAGTTGAGAAAGGGCGTGTTCTACAACTTCTGTAAAAAAGCCGAGGCCGACACGGAACACGCATATTTCTTCATAATAGATGAAATCAACCGCGGCAACCTGAGCAAAATATTCGGCGAACTGTTCATG
>CAVDFM010000158.1:0-4673 GCA_963608365.1 bacterium
GCGAAGAAGCGTTGCAGCACAAGAGTTTCGAGCTAAAAGATATGTTAAAAGCCTCGTGAGAGAAGTTCTCACGAGGCTTTCACGTCATTTGAAATTGTATTCCCTCAGAATGTTTTGAGCAATAAAGTCGATTTTAGCCTCCACACTCATAGAAGCATAGGGCTCAGGCACGGGAGGGGCTTCCATCCGCACGAGCTCCGCGCAGAGTCACGCTCCTATTGCTTCGGTGGCAGTGCCAAGGCCAGCACATAGCATTCCGTACCTGAGGTCACAAAATGTTCATACGCTCCGTTTGCTGGACGTGCTATAATATATTTTGAAAATCATCGTTTAGGGCAGCGAGGGGCGTGATAACATGGGTTTGGAAAAAGCAATTGCATCCGGCCAAGAGCACCGTAAGCCGTACCACGGCGCGAAGGCGGTGTGCTTCAACTGCCGTAACCATGGCACCTGCGATTATTGCAAGAGCAATCGGCTGCACAGCACACGCAGGCGCGAGGCGGCGGCAGATACGCAGCAAAGGGAATATAATAGCTATAACTGCGGCGGGGAGGACTCCGCCGCAGATGCTTTTACGAGAGTCGCTTTGTCGTTCTGACAAAGAAGGACATGGGCATCGCTACATGGCTTCCTATTATGGCGGGTGCAAACCTCGAAATCAATCGAAATCACAAAAAATGAGCGAGTTTTTCAAGCGCCATCACATTTCATGAGCGAGTTTTTCCGACATCTGCACAAAAACCGATATTAGTGGATAGATGCAGAGAGAGAACTTGTAGCAGTTGCTTTTTATGAGAGCTCTCTGCAAAAGCACAAGCCGGTGATCCGCGCAGTCGCGCAGATCACCGGCTTGTTTCCTAAAGCTGCACTTATTTATTGCCATCAACATACTCCCTGTGTCCATCGGGATATAGCAAATAGGCGGCCTTTCTCTCTGCGTCGTAGCGTGCCACGGGGATGCCCTTCATCTTGGCCCGCTGATAGGCTTCAAATGCCACGGACGAAATGCGGCGGTCCATCTCGGCGTCATATTCCTCATTGTCCAGTTCTTCAAGCGTGTGGCGCTTCGAATCGCCTCGTGTATAGCCCAAGGCGGCCATCAGCTCAGGTACGGAGTCGAATGAGCCGGACAGGTCCTCGCCCTTCTCAGCAGCAGCCATCGCCGCCTGAGTTACTGCGTTAGGTATTTCCATGTCGTAAGGAAATCTTCCCGCTTGGACGACAGCCTCCGCAAAAAGAGTAAATGCCTCCTCAAGCGACAGATTATATCGGGCGCAGATGGCCGCCAGTTGCTCCCTGATGTTGCTTTCCAATTCAAAGGTTATCGTTGTATTCATCTGCATCGCCTCCTCCTGTCCCGTTATTATACCATGCGTAAGGTATTGCAGAAAAGAGGCTCTTAAAGAAGCAGGTGATCTGCGCGGTGGCGCAGATCACCTGCCTTGTCTGCTCAGGTAGAGGAGTTGTCTTCACTCATGGCCTTGTCAATGGCGCGGTTGATGTAGGCGTTTACGGATTCACCCTGCTGGGCCGCGTGAGCCTGAATGACCTCTTTTTTGCCCTTGGGCATGCGGAGCTTTATTTCATCGTAGTTGTTCTTGACATACTTATTCACAGCGCGTTGCTGCGCTTTTGAAACTGCCATAATGGTCTCCTTAAGCTATATTAGTTCAATACTATTCTAACCGAAAATCTATACTGGGTTCAATATACAAATTACACATATAATGTCCCCAATATTTGTGGGCTTTGCCAATTGAATATTGTACCCAATATGTTATAATAAGTATACAAAATAAAACAGCGGCAGTCAAGGGGAGCGCCAACTCCCATTGACCTGAGCAGGTGAAGTGACCACCTACACAACGGAAAAATCCGCACCGCAGGGAGTAGTATATCCTATTTTCAAGGGATTTGCAAGTCCTCCCTGCGGACGGATGCTCCGTCTCCTTGTCGTTTTTCGGCGCACCGTGTAGGGATTATCCTGCACGGTGTTTTGTTTTGAATACGACGAAAGGAGCACGCGAGATGTACGAGGATGACAAGTACAAGGTAACGATTGATGTAACCGACTATGAATGGAAAGAACTCCTTCATATGTGCATTGATTTGCATATGTCGCCGGACGCGCTGGCAACGGCGTTCTGCAAGGAAGTAATCCGCCAGCAGGCCCTGCTGCGAATCATCGCAGCCGCGCTGGAGGAGAAGTACGATGGGGTGTTGGACGACATCCGGGAGCTGTGAGAACAGCGCCACCTACCTGAAAAAATACGAAAGGACATAGAACTATGAACAACGAAAAGAAGACTCCTATCGGGGAGGTAATCATCCAGAACAACCCCACCGGCTACGGCCTGTTTGCCGGCATCGGCGACAATTTCAACAGTATGGGGCAGGTTATCTGTGAGCTGGCGGACGATGCCATTTCCAACCTTCGCGCCAACTGCAGCGACCCCGACCTGTCCATGACGGTGGTGCTGTCGTTTGAGAATTTGGGTGACGCTGTGAGAATTGGTGTCGTAGACGGCGGCACGGGCATCTACGACCTGAACAGCGCCCTGACCATCGCCTGTCGGGATGGAGCGCAGACCCCATTGAATGAACACGGCTTCGGCCTGAAGCACGCACTGGCCTCCTGTGACAGCGGCCCCACGCAGGAGTGGGATATCCGCACCCGCACGAAGAAGGACGCGCAGAAGAACCGCTATCGGGAGGTAACAGCGCCCTACTCTATGGGAACCTCCGAGAATGACAAGCCCATGAAGGTGCGCTTTTACTCAGGTACGGGAGGGCTGCCCCACCGAACCGGAACGGCCATCTCCGTCCGCTGTCCCATGGTGAAGTTTCGCACGGTCAAGCCCGACCGCAAGGCCGCCTCCTCCGATTTCCACAGCCTCGTACGGTATGTTATTGAGGAACTGCGGTACGTCTACGCCGGCGTGCTGGCAGACACCGGCATCACCATGGAGGTGGTGGAGATCAGCGACGGCGTGGAGAAGCACCATGTTCTGACGCCGCTGCTGCCGGCATGGGAGGACGGTACGGTGACGGATTACGGCGAGGTTCCCTGCGACCTCGGCGGCGGCCCTCTGACCATCCGCTGCAAGTATGGTAATATCCTGCCCACCAAGGCCAATGCAGTCTATTATAAGTGCAACATGAGCTCCAGCGGCGTAGAGCTGCGTATCAATGGTCGCGCCATCGAACATGGACTGTTTGACCGTGTTTGGGGTGAAGCAGTACACCCCAGTCAGAATCGCTTTTTGGTGCAGGTGGACCTGATTACGGATAACTCTGCCGCGCTGCCTGCCACGAAAAATACCAAGACGTCTTTTTGTGAGGCTGACCCGCGCCTGAAGAATCTCCTTAGTTGGATTGCCTCTTATATACCTGCCCCGGCCAAGGACGTGGACACCCTTGAAGCGCGGTATATCCGCGAGCTGACCGCCAAGCGGGAGAGCGACCCCAACGCCCTGCGGGTGAGCCGCGAGGAGCCGGTATTTCAGAAGATTGGGTTAAAGGCCAAGGTGGACCTGTTCGTGGGATTTGTCAACGGCGTTACCATCTACGAAGCGAAGTCCGGCAGGACGAAGGCTCTCGACCTCTACCAGCTCCGTATGTATGTGGACGGCTGTGCGTTGGATAACAAGCCCGTGGACGAGGCAGTGCTGATTGCCAAGAGCCACCCTGCGGAGGTGCGGGAGCTGCGGGACATCCTGAACGGCCTCGCCGCGCCTGACGGACGCCCCTACAACTTCCGGCTGGCTACATGGGACGAAGAGGGTATCGTCATCCAGCAGAGCGCGTAAGGAGCGAAGGGAAAAGTGTGCAATGATTGCACACTTTTCCCACCCCGCGTGCCATGCGGATTCAGATGAACAAGGACGCTTGAACCGTGTAAAATGAACATAAGAAATCTGATATAGGGAAAGGAACCAACCACCATGACATACACCTCCGCACAAGCGAACAAACTGCTGAAAAAACTGAACGACGAGCACGCAGCCCTGCTGGACAAGGAGAGCCGCAGTAAGGAGTTCCGCGCCGCCATGGGCGAGGACGTGGAGTCCGTGCGCCCCGCCTACGACTACGCAGGCACGCAGAAGAAATTGGCGGAGCTGGAGCAGCGTATCCGCAAAGTGAAGCACGCCATCAACGTATTCAATGCTACCCACACCATCCCTGACTTCGGTATGACCATTGACGAGATGCTGGTCTACATTCCCCAGCTCACCAAGCATAAGAACAAGCTGGCCGACATGAAAGCGCGTCTGCCCAAGCAGCGGGTGGAGGAGCAGTATGGGCGGCAATCCAATATCATCGACTATTCCTACGCCAACTACGACTTGGCGGCAGTAGAAACCGACTACGAAAAGGTCGGCGATGAGTTGTCCCGTGCTCAGTTGGCGCTGGATGCCGTAAACCAAAGGGACACGTTCGAACTTGCGGAGTAAAAACCGTTCCGTCACGTCGCCTGAGCCGTTTTATATTACAAGTAGCGCCTCCGACCATGTTCAATGTTGCTGCGGAGGCGGGTTATTCTATTTGTTATGGGGTTATATGGCCTGTGTTCAAAGTTTTGGGCTGCTGATGCTACCGACATTGGCGATGCGAGAAAACTTTCCTCCGGAGGGCGAAGTTCGGTTATAGCCCTCCGATTCTACAAAAGAAAG
>CAVDFM010000159.1:0-4634 GCA_963608365.1 bacterium
CATCAGCGCTTTACTGTGCCTATTTTTCACTGCTGCCCATCTTACCGTCCATCCGCTCGGACTTCATGTTGCAAAGTTCCTCATAGCTCAATTCTTGTATTTGCGTTTTTGGCACAGGGAGCAACACGGCCTGCGCCAGCGCTTTTGTGAGATCGTAAACAATATACTCGCCGTCGATAATATCCTTCGGCAGTTCCGCCTCCGGCGCTTTCAGGCATAGCGGCTTCGTATTCAAATTGGTTATGGGCAAGAACCATTCTCCGCGGTACCCGCTGTCTATCACGCCGCAGCGTTGGGATATTCCCTTCGTACCCGTCGAGCCGCGCTCGTGCACCTGAAAATAATATTCTTCCGAGCATGCCGATGCTATGCCCGTGGGTATAGTACGCGTTTCACGCGGCGCAAGCACTATATACGGTTCGTCTATCAGTCCGTATATGTCATATCCCGCGTCCTCATCGCGTTTTGACGGTATGCGCCCGCCAGGTTTAACCTTCGCAAAGTATATTTTTTCCATTCATTCTCCTTATAAAAACCACGCCGGCAGCATTTACCGGCGCAGTCCTTTTTTCACTTAGTCAAGGAAGTCCTTCAGTTTTTTGCTGCGGGAAGGATGCCTCAGCTTTCTCAGCGCCTTCGCCTCTATCTGGCGTATGCGCTCGCGCGTAACGTTGAACTCCTTGCCCACTTCTTCGAGCGTTCTCGCCTTGCCGTCGTCCAGTCCAAAGCGCAGCCTAAGTACTTTCTTCTCCCTCGGGGTAAGGGAATCCAGCACTTCCATAAGCTGTTCTTTCAGCAGGGTAAATGCCGCCACGTCCGCGGGCGCAGGGGTAACGTCGTCCGCTATAAAGTCGCCAAGGTGACTGTCCTCCTCCTCACCGATAGGGGTTTCAAGGGAAACAGGCTCCTGCGCGACCTTAATTATCTCGCGCACCTTTTCTTCAGGTATGCCCATTTCGGCGGCTATTTCGTCCGGTCTCGGTTCGCGGCCGTATTCCTGCAAAAGCTGTCGGTTCACGCGGATAAGCTTGTTTATGGTTTCAACCATGTGCACGGGTATCCTTATCGTGCGCGCCTGATCGGCTATGGCCCTGGTTATGGCCTGGCGAATCCACCACGTTGCGTAGGTTGAAAATTTGTAGCCCTTCCTGTAGTCGAATTTTTCAACCGCCTTTATAAGGCCCAAATTGCCTTCCTGAATAAGGTCAAGAAACAGCATGCCGCGCCCGACGTAACGCTTCGCAACGCTGACAACCAACCTCAGGTTGGCCTCGGCCAGCTTTTTCTTTGCTTCCTGGTCGCCGTCCGCCATGCGCTTGGCCAGTTCTATTTCCTCCGTTGCACTCAGTAGCGGAACCTTGCCTATCTCCTTCAGATACATCCTCACAGGGTCGTCAATGGATATGCCTTCGCCAAGGGCAGTGTCGTTCTCGATCTCCGCTATCTCCTCGTTTATGTTTTCCGGCACTTCCAATTCTTCATCGACCACGTCAATGTTCATGGATTCGAACTTATCGTACAGCTTCTCTATCTGGTCGCTGTCCATGTCCGTTTCGTTCAGCGCGTCCATAACTTCCTTATAAGTCAGTACGCCCTTCGCTTTACCATGCTCGATCAGTTCGTCGATTTTGTTCTTCTTCGGTTCCTTTACTTCCAAAACCAGCCACCCCTTTGCAAAATTTGTGTTCAAACTATCTTAAAAGCTTCAGCTTTTTTGCTATTTCATTTGCCTTGTTAAGGCTTTGCTTTCTTTCCTCGCCCTCAAGTCCGCTCGCTCTTGCGAATTCGTCCTCCAGCTCCGCGCTCAGCTTTGCTTTAAGCATTCGCCTCACGCAGTCGTCAGCGATCTGCCTGACGTCTCCTTTTATCTTCTCCGCCTGCGCTTCCGCCGCGCTTACGGCATCCGCCTGCATCGGCTCCAGTTCGCTTATCATTATGGCCGTACTCGTGTTTTCGCCGCCCGCATACTTTATCAGCAGTTCATCCGCCGCGGACTTTATTGCTTCGTTTTGCAGCTCAACTCCGCTTTCCATCATTGCCGCCGCGGTATATGCCGCCGTGTCCGCGTCCATCAGCATCAGGCTCAATATGGTCAGCTCTGCGCTGTCCCATTCGTCCTCCGCCTCTTTTCGCGCTTTGCCCATAGTATTCCTGCTTTTGGCAGGTATATTCTCGATTCCCGCTGCGAACAGTCCGCATTGCGCTTTAACTACCGCTTCGCTAAGCCCCGTTCTTTGGGATATAAAGCCTATGTGCCGTTCGCGCTCCACCGGCTGGAGCGACCCTACGAACGCACACGCCTTCTTGGCAAATTCTTCCCGCCCGTCAGCCGTTTTCAGGTCATATTTCCCTGCCAAGTTCGTCAGGCGGAACGTGTTTGCGTCCAACGCGCCGTCCCTCAGTTCAAGGAATCCGTTTTTGCCGAATTTTCTAACGTAATCATCAGGATCCATGTTGCCGGGGATAACTATCACCTTCGGGTCTATCCCCTCGGCCGACAATATGTCAAGCCCCCTCAGCGTTGCGGCTTGTCCGGCATTGTCGCCATCGTAGCATAGATACATTTTGTCGGCATAGCGCTTTATAAGCCGCGCCTGCTGCTGCGTCATTGCCGTGCCGAGCGACGCCACCGCGTTCTCTATACCCGCGGCAAACAGGCTTATCACGTCCATGTACCCTTCAACCATTATCAGCTCGCCCACGCGCTTTCCCCGCTGCATATTCAGTGCATATAAGTTATAGCGTTTGTTGTATATGGGCGTATCGCCAGTATTTATATACTTTGGCTCATCATCCTTCTTCATCGTCCGCGCGCCGAATGCCATCACCCTGCCCGTAGCCGATATTATCGGATAAATAAGCCTTCCGCGGTATGCGTCGTATGCTCCGCCGTCTTTTTTTGATGCTATCGCAAGGCCGGCGTCCACCATTTCCTTCTGGCTGTATCCCTTTTGTTTAAGATAGTCCATCAGGTTGTGCCAGCCCTCAGGTGCATACCCAAGGCCGAAGCGCATGGCCATCTTTCCGCCTATGCCGCGCCGCTTCAAATATTCTTGCGCCGCTTTGCCTTCCGCGCTCAGCAGCTTTTTATTATAGAATATCGCCGCTTCCTTGCATGCGCTGTACAGCCGTTCCTTATATGCCCGTTCCGCGCGCAGCCGTGCGTCGTTCACCTCGTCCGGCAGTTCCATGCCAGCGCGCTGCGCCAGCAGCTTTACCGCCTCAACGTAGCTTACCCGCTCCGCTTCCATAACAAAATGTATCACTCCGCCGCCCGCATGGCAGCCGAAGCAATAATACATCTGCTTTTCAGGCGTTACGCTGAAGCTTGGCGTTTTTTCGTTATGGAACGGGCAGCAGCCCCAGAATCTTCCGCCTTTTGGCGTAAGGGACACATAGTCCCCAACAACGCGCACAATATCCGTTTTTGAAAGAAGCTCATTCAGCCATTCCTCAGGAAATGCTGCCATAATATCGCCCCTTTCTTGCTTATTCGCCCGTTTTCTTTGCGGAATAATTTATTTCGCCGCAAAAGGCATTTTTCCTGCTCCCGTTTTTATTTTCACATCCATTCCTTCGGAACGAACTTTTTCTCGTAATCGGATATGGCATATCTGTCGCTCATGCAGGCTATCCAGTCCGCCGCAACGCGCTCCTTGCCGTCCTCCTCAACGTTTTTCCTGAAATCCTCCGGCAGCTCGTCTATATGCTCCTTATAGTATTTGAACAGTTCCGCAATAACGTGCATGCCCTTCGTTTCCTCATGCTTTGCGTTTTTATTCAAATACACCCTCTCAAACATAAAGTCACGCAGTCTTTTGAACTCATCCCAAACTTCGCCGCTCATGCGTATTTCCGCGCTGTCGAAACTATTTGCGATGGTGTCCAGTATAAGTGTGTTTATCCTTTTCCCGTGCGACGCGCCCAGCAGCTCCACACAGCTTTTTGGCAGATCGCGTTCATTCAGTATGCCCGCGCGCACCGCGTCGTCAATATCGTGGTTTATATATGCTATCCTGTCGCTCAGGCTCACTATGCGCCCTTCCGGCGTTGCCGCTCGGCAGTCGCTCGGATGGTTCAGTATTCCGTCGCGAACCTCAAACGTAAGGTTAAGCCCCTTTCCGTTTTCAAGCTTTTCAACAACTCTGAGGCTTTGTTCATTGTGCCTGAACCCGCCCGTTACCAGCGAATTGAGCACCTTCTCCCCCGCATGGCCAAACGGCGTGTGACCAAGGTCGTGCCCCATGGCTATGGCTTCTGTCAGATCCTCGTTCATCCTAAGTCCGCGCGCTATCGTGCGCGCTATCTGGTTCACCTCCAGCGTGTGCGTAAGCCGCGTGCGGTAATGATCCCCGACTGGCGAAAGGAACACCTGCGTTTTATGCTTCAGCCTGCGGAATGATTTGCAATGTATTATCCTGTCCCTGTCGCGCACAAATTCAGTCCTTATAGGGCATTTTTCCATGGGATACTGCCTGCCGCGCGTGTTTACGGACAGCGTTGCATATGGGCTCAGCAGCTGCTTTTCCAGTTCCTCAGCCCTTGTTCTAAGTGCACCGGACATTATTTTTTCTTTCATGCCGCACCTCCTGCATAACCTCTTTTAGCTGTTTTTCAACACAAAATATAAAATC
>CAVDFM010000160.1:0-4603 GCA_963608365.1 bacterium
CCATAGAAAAGGCCGAGCAGGACGGAATAGTGTTTATAGACGAGATTGACAAAATAGCCGGAAACGACCGCGCGAGCGGGCCGGATGTTTCGCGCGAAGGCGTGCAGAGAGATATTTTGCCGATAGTTGAAGGCTGCACGGTGAACACGAAATACGGCCCCGTAAAAACGGACTTTATGTTGTTCATTGCGGCGGGTGCGTTCCATGTGTCCAAAATATCCGATCTTATTCCGGAACTTCAGGGCAGGTTCCCCATAAAGGTAAACCTTAACCCGCTTACGGTGGAGGACTACAAGCGCATACTGCATCAGCCGGAGCATGCCATAACCAAGCAATACGAGGCGCTGCTTGCCACGGACGATGTTCAGCTTGAGTTTACGGACGATGCGCTGGACGCTATAGCGCGCTATGCGTATAACGCTAACGAAACAAGTGAAAATATAGGCGCAAGGCGGCTGCATACCATCGTTGAAAACCTGCTTGAGGATATTTCCTTCAATGCCGGCGGCGATCATCCAATGGTCAAGGTAGTGGTGGACGCAAACTATGTAAAGGAACATATGCCTTCCGAGCTTAACGGCGAGGACCTCGGCAGGTTCATACTATGATAAGGCATGCGGCGGGCATAATTATATTGATAGCCGTGCTGGCGTTTGCGGGCTGCATGGCGGCGTCGCAAACGGGCAACTTCAGCGCTGATGCGCAAATGATAGATGCGGTGGAGATACCCGATGATACCGCGGCGCCGGATACGCCTGCGCCCACGGTGCAGCTTTCTGCCGCGCCGGTGTATACGCCGTATTTTACGGCAACGCCTGCGATAGCGGCGGAACCGACCGATGCACCTACGCCCGCGCCGACAGCCGAGCCAACGGCGGAGCCTACGCCTGCGCCGACAGTTGAACCGACTGCGGAAGCAACGCCAACGGCGACGCCGGAACCAACAAAATCGCCCAAGCCTACCAAAACGCCTAACCCCACGCCGAAGTATGAAGTTAAAGATTTGGAGAAAAAGGCAGCGTATCTTAACGCTGGTTCAGCTAATTTCAGAAAGGGCCCGGGGCTTGATTATAAGATAATCGAGGAATTGAAATTCGGTGCCAAGTTCACAGTCGTTGGGAAATCGGGCGATTGGCTCAAGATAAAGTACGACGGCACATACGGCTTTATACTGGCTGAATTTGTTGAATACGGCGCCCCGCCTACGCCTACTCCAAAGCCTACGGCGAAGCCCACCGCAACGCCTAAACCGGATAAGACTTCGTCCCCTGCGGCGGAGCCGACAAAGCAGCCGGAAAACACGGGCTGGAGCGAATCAAACAGCGGCGTAAGCAGCAACGATTATTTTTCGTCCGGCGGCGGATTCAGCGCGGATGAGCTGCTGCTTATAGCGCAGGTGGTTCAGCTTGAAACAAAGGGCAGCGGGGTCGAAGCCCGCGCCGCGGTTGCCAACGTAATATATAACCGCATCGCAAGTTCGCGCTTCCCCAATAGCGTAAGCGGCGTAGTATTCCAAAAGAATCAGTTCACCGTTGCAAATAACGAAGATAAGCTGCGCGCGGTCGTGCCGGTAAGCAAAACCATTGAGGCCGTGAACCAGATATTCGTAAACGGAGACCGCTTTATGCCGGAAGATGTGCTGTACTTCCGCTCCTCAAGCAAGGGCACGTCGTGGAACAACAGGGTATATTATGCAACATTCGGCGGAAATTCCTTTTTCTACTAAGCACGGATATGCTTAAATAAACATAAAACATGCCACACTAATACCGCATTTTCATTCCTAAGGAAAGGCGGTATTTTTTATTTATGAAAGCCGTTATTATGGCGGGCGGGGATGGGAAGCGCCTGCGTCCGCTTAGCTGCACCATGCCCAAACCCATGGTGCCGTTGCTGAACAAACCCGTGCTTGGATATTGCATGGAGCTTATTAAAAAGCATGGCTTTGACGAGGCCATACTTACCCTGAGATACTTGCCAAACGTTATACGCCGCTATATAGGCGACGGCAGCGCGTTCGGCATAAAGGCGGAGTGTGCCGTTGAGGATAAGCCGATGGGTACTGCGGGCGGGGTAAAGAATGCCCTGAAGCAGGCCGATGACAGTGTGCTTATAATGAGCGGGGACGCAATGTGCGACTTTGACTTGACCGATGCCATGCGCGAACACAGGCGCAGCGGCGCGGCGGCGACCATATTGCTGAAAAAAGTGAAAGTTCCCATGGAATACGGCGTTGTGCTCAAAGACAAAGACGGCTTCATAAGCCGCTTTATAGAAAAGCCTTCCGCCGCGGAAATTTTCAGCGATCTTGTGAATACAGGCATATACATAATAGAACCAAGCGTGCTGGACATGATACCGGAAGGCAATGAATACGATTTTTCAAAGGATCTGTTTCCACGCATGCTGCGCACAGGCATGAAGATATTCGGTTATGAAGCGGAAGGCTACTGGAGCGACATAGGTGACCTTACTCAATACGCGCTTACTCAAGCGGATATGTTGAGTGGAAAGTGTATGTTCAAAACAGCGGCCAGACGAACGAGAGAAGGCGTATATATAGAGGACGGCGCAAAGGTATCCGAAAGGGCCGTGCTTGCAGCGCCGTGCTATGTTGGCAGCGATGCTGAGATTGGCGCAAAGGCATACTTCGGCGCGAACAGCGTTGCGTGTACGGGCGCAAGGATAGGCGAAAGGTGCAGCATAAAACGAAGTATATTGCTGCCGAATGTGCGGCTTAGGGAAGGCGTGGAGTTGCGCGGGGCAATACTGTGCGAAAACGTGCAAGCCGGGCACGACAGCGTGATATACGAAGGCGCGGTCGCAGGCGCAGGTTGCGATATAGGTGCGCGTTCGATAGTAGGCGAAGGGGTAAAGATATGGCCGTATAAGCGGCTGGAAGCGGAAGGTGAATACCGCGAGAACATAATATGGCGCGGGGACTGCGCGGCATGCGCGGAGGAAAAGCCGGAAGCGGGATATGCGGACAGGGAACTGAGCGCGGAGAAGGCGGCGCGCATAGGCGCGGCGTTTGCTGCCACGGCTAAATTACCGGCGGAGTTTGCAATAGCAACGGACGGCGCGCAGCAATGCGTTATGTTGAAATACGCCGTTATGGCCGGAATGGCATCGCAAGGCGTTGACGTATGGGATGCGGGCGTATGCTCGCGTTCCGCATTAGGGCACGCTATACGCGGCTATGCGTTCGACGGCGGCATATTTATAGCGCATTTGGAAGGCGAACGCCATATGGTAAGCATGGATCTTATGGATGGGTTCGGACTGGGCATTACAAATGACCTGAGGCGGAAATTCGTGAACGGCTTCCGCGAAGGTGACAGGCAGAGCGTTACGCGCAGCCGCCTTGGCATAATACAAAGACTGAACGGCGTAACAAGGGCATACGAAGCCTCGCTCAGGGCTAAACTCAGTCACGGCGAGGTAAATGAGGATAATGATACGTGCGTGCTGATAGCGCACGACAGGCCGCTTTTTGACGCGGTTGCAAACGTTCTGATACGCGCGGGTATAGACGTTCGCTTCAGCGAGGATGCTGAGGATGCAAAACTGCCTGCACTCATGACGCGGCTTAAAGCGGGGCTTTGCATAGGCCGCGGAGAAAGCGGAATATGGGCAATAGCCAGCGACAGGCGGCTGAATGAAGATGAAGTACAGACCGTATTGATAATTGCCGCGGCACGCTCGGGCCAGCGGGCGGCGGTTGTTGCGGCGGATATGCCGCAGGAATTGTGTACTCTTATATCCACGGAAGGCGTTGAATTGATAAAAGCGCCGCGCGTAGGGCACGGCATGGAGCATACGGCAATGGAGCGTGGACTTTGGCTGGATGAATTATATGAGGCTGAGGCGGCGGCAATAAAGCTGTGCACGCTTAAACGTGAAGGCAAGCTGGATGAAATAATTGCGCTTCTGCCGGAAATAGCTAAAGAGCACGACGAAGTAAAATGCAGCTGGAAAGAGATAGGACGCGTGTTGCGCAGCCTTGTTGAAAGCGGACGGGACGAGGATATGGAACTGATAGAAGGCGTAAGAATAGCATCGGACGACGGCTGGGTGCTTGTGCGTCCGAACAAGGGACTGAAAGGATGCAGCATACGGGCGGAAAGCTTCCGCGAGGAATATGCCAAGGAGCTTTGCGATATTTATAGCGACAAAATAAAGGCCATATTGGCAAACACGGACGATAAAGCTTGACCTATACGACACGCCGGGCTAAAATAGCAAAGTATCATTTGCTTTTTAGGAGGACGCCAAGTGCTCAACATAGTATTGGTTGAACCTGAAATACCGGAAAATACCGGCAATATATCAAGAACCTGCTCGGTCACGGGGGCGCGGCTGCACCTTGTCAGGCCGCTTGGGTTCAGCGTGGATGATAAGCACCTGAAAAGGGCTGGGCTTGATTACTGGCAGTATCTTGACATAACGTATTACGATTCGTTTGAGGAGGTGGAGGAGAAGAATCCCAACGCGCGTTTCTTTCTCCTTTCAACCCATGCGACACGTTCATATGCTGATGCAGAGTACCGCGACGGCGATTTCCTTGTGTTCGGCAAGGAGACTGCGGGCCTTGGGCCGGAGC
>CAVDFM010000161.1:0-1920 GCA_963608365.1 bacterium
CCGTGCAGCGCACCATCAGCGCATTCAGCAGCGCGCCCGTGTCCGCATCGAACGTGTCCGTCTGCACGAGCGGATTATACCGGCCGCGTTTTTTGTCCGCCGCCGCATCCTCCCATGCGTCCATAATATATATGAACCGGCCAAGGCTCTCGCCGAAGCTTCTCAGCCTTGTGCCAAATTCTCCTTTATCGAATATCTCCCCCAGCAGCGCGCCGAAGCAGCCGGACGCCGCGTCCGTATCCTCGCCCGGGCGGTTGCGCTGCTCTATTGCGTATAGCTCGTTCAGCCGCGCTTCTATTATGTCCGCCTTATCGGAATATTTTTCGCAAACGGCCGCGTACGGCTTTTCAAGCATGCCCTTGAGCAGGCGTGCCTTCGCGCTGCGGTCGTCGTTAATGTCGTCTATCGCCTTTTGATACGCAAGTATTATTGTCATGTCCGCGGCGTAGGCCGTGTTCTCGCTTGTGTGGCAAAGCCGCGGCTTCATGGGGTGCATCATGCAGCGCAGTTCTTTTTCATCTATCTCCGGCTCGTATGCCGAATCCAGCATTATGCACAGGAACGCCATATCGAAGCTCAAAAGCAGCCTGCCTATGGCAAACCGCTCGCTCAGGCTGTGGCAAACGCCGCAGTATGCCGCGCGGTAGCGCTCCGCGTCCTTATCCGAAAGCCTGTCCGCATCGGCCATAACGTAGCCGAACATCAGCTTTTTCTGACGAAGGTTTCGCGGCACTTGGGGCAGGTTATGCGTATGGTGCCCTTACCCTTGGGCGTGCGCACCACCTGGCCGCATTTGGGGCATTTGAAAAAGCGGTGCGTTTTGCGCTGCTTTATGCGCGAAATTTCGCGACGGAAAAAGCCCGTCACACGGTTCTTCAAATTGAGATACTTAACGTTTTCCTGATACCGCTTGGACGTGTTTTTGGAAAACATGCGCCACAGCACAATGCCCATCAGCACCAGCGCCGCCACCCATGTTATATAATAGGCCGCAGTCAGCCTGAAAAAGCCCAGTATTGTGGATATTACAATAAGCGCCAGCGCGGCAAAATTGAGGAAGCGGGAAAGCTGATCCGCGCCGTATCTCCCCGCCATAAACCGCATAAACCGTTCCTTCATCGTTCACAAAAGACCTTTCATAGGGCAATTATCCGTAATTGCCATCGTGCAATGCTTAGCATACCACATTTGCGCGCAAAAAAAAGCCCCACAGAAGGGCTAATATGTGACAACAATTCAAATTTTGAGGTATTGCAAAAAACGGGAGTCCTTTGGTGTGGTACAAACTCAAGCCGGAAGGGGGGTGCGCATCACCGCGCCTCCTCCATCCTCTTCAAAAACTCCTCGTCCGGGGCGAAAAGCAGGCTGTGCAGTTTGCCGTTGCGGCGGAATATGAGCGTGTGCGAGGCTTTTGCGCTAAGCGTTGTCAGCGCGCCCGCGCGGGTGAAGGGTATGCTTTCAGGGTAGGTTTCGCCGGGCTTGAGCAGGGCTACTATTTCGTCCCGCGTTACGCACTCGACTATCTTGCCCTTGTCGGCAACCATGCGCTCGAAAATGAGCGTGCCTTTTTTATACGGCAGCGGCTCCGCGTTTTCTTCGCCGTCGGCATGGGCGGCGGGGTCGTAAACAACGCTGTAACGGAAGGAGCATATGCGCTTTTCGTATACCCAAAGCAGCGCCGCTATTATTGCGCCAAGCAGGAATATCTGCACGATTATGTTGAACGGGGCGGGCAGCGCTGCCGCAAGGGAGGATATTTGCCGCGCGAAGAACACCACCATTATGAATATGAACAGCAGCACAAAATCAAGCTTTGCCGAATTGCCCTGCCTTTGAGCCTTTTGCTGATACATTGTTTGCCTTCTTTCCCATCGGCCGCTTATGGCGGCGTTTATCAATTGTATTTTATAAATTTGAAAT
>CAVDFM010000161.1:1930-4602 GCA_963608365.1 bacterium
GTCAAAAAGCCCTTCGTCCGTAAGCTTAACGGCCGGTATAACGGGCAGCGCCATGAATGAGAGCGCGATGAGGGGGTCGCTGTCACGCTTGGCGCCGAGCGAATAGAGCGCATCGAGCAGCGCCTGCTGAATTTCAAGCACGTCGTTCACGGGCGCGGCAGTCATAAGCCCGGCTATTGGCAGCGGCAGCCTTGCAAGCACCACCCCGCGGCTGACCACGCTATATCCGCCGCCGCAATCCCTCAGCGACTCTATCGCCATGAGCATATCCTCGTCGTTATCGCCGGCTACTACCAAATTGTGGCTGTCGTGCGCAACGGTCGAGGCCACAGCGCCGTGCTTTATGCCAAGCCCTTCCAGTATGCCCACGGCCATGCTGCCGGTAGCATGGTGCCGCTCTATAACGGCAAGCTTTACCATGCCTTCGCTTGGGATAAAGCAGTCGTTTTCATCCCGCTCTACATCGCGGTACACAAGCTCCGTCACCAGCTGATGCGGTATCATCTTTATCACCGGCGCGCTGACGTGGCACCTGAGAGCGAGGTTTTCCTTTGTGATCTCCGGCAGGCGCACGCTGTTGAACACCTGCGGCGGCAGTATGGGCGAAGGTATCTGTTCTTCCACAGTATACGGCCTGCCGAAGCGGCTTATGACCTGCTTCACCTTGAAATCCTTCAGATCCTCCAGCAGTACCATGTCCGCCTTGTACCCAGAGGCTATCGCGCCCACGCCGCGTATGCCGTACGCGCGGGCGGCGTTATAGGAGGCCATCTTTATCGCGTCTATCGGGTCTATCCCCGCGGCTACCGCCATGCGCGCGTTAGCGTTTATGTGCCCTTCGCGGCGGATGTCCTCAATATGCTTATCGTCCGTGCAGAACATCATGTTCCGCGTGGGCAGCTTTTCCTTTGCTATGCGGCGCATAACGCCGTCCATATTATTGGCGGCGCTGCCTATGCGCAGCAGTATGTTCATGCCCGTTGCAAGCTTCTGCTTGACTTCTTCATATGTTGAGCATTCATGGTCGCTGAATGCGCCCGCCACGCGGTATGCGTTGAGCCCCATGCCTTCAAGCATTGGCGCGTGGCCGTCTATGGGCCGCTTATCGAAAAGCCTAAGCTTATCCAGCATTTCCTGGCTGCAATTTATAACGCTGTTCGCGTCCATAACCTCGCCCAGGCCCAGTATGCGGCTTTTGTGCATGAACTGCTCCATGTCCTCCGCAACAAGCTTCGCCCCGCTGTGCTCAAACGGCGTTGCCGGCACGCAGGAAGGCAGCATGAAAAGCACCCTCAGCGGCAGCTCGTCAGTCAGCTTATACATGGCGCGTATGCCCGCCGCGCCCGCAACGTTTGCAATCTCGTGCGGGTCGGCAATAACCGTAGTCGTGCCGTGGGGCATTATCACCTTCATGAAGGAGGAGGGTATGACCATGCTGCTTTCTATGTGTACATGCGCGTCTATGAAGCCGGGCGCAAGGTAAGCGCCGCCGGCGTCTATCTCGTTTTCGCCGCTGTAGCTGCCAACGCCTATTATAACGTCCTCATATACCGCCACGTCCGCGCGAACTATCTCGTCGGTAAAAACGTTCACAACGTTCGCGTTTTTTATAACCAGCGTGTTCTTCCCTTCATACGCTGCGCGTATCAGTTCGCTCTGCCTCATGGTACTCCTTATGTTTAGTATTGATATTTCAGCTTGGCGAATATCAGCCTGCCCGCCGCCGTTTGCAGCGCGCTTGTGACTATAACGTCCACATCCTCGCCTACGTAGCGCCTGCCGCCGTCAACAACTATCATTGTGCCGTCGTTAAGATAGCCAACGCCCTGGCCCACTTCCTTGCCCTCTTTAACTATGTTCACCGTCATCTCCTCGCCCGGGAGCACAACGGGCTTCAAGGCGTTTGCAAGCTCGTTTATGTTGAACACGGGCACGCGCTGCACGCCCGCCACTTTGTTCAGATTATAGTCGTTCGTGACCACAACGCCGCCCATGTCGTAAGCAAGCTTTATAAGCTTTGCGTCCACCTCCGCAATGTCCTCATAATCGGTATCCACTACCTTTATGGGAATGTTCTGCTCCTTCTGCATGCGGTTGAGTATGTCAAGTCCCCGCCTGCCGCGGTTGCGCTTCAATGAATCCGCGCTGTCCGCAATGTGCCTGAGCTCCGCCAGTACGAACGCGGGAACGATTATCTGCCCTTCAAGCATGCCGGTTTGGCAAATGTCCGCAATGCGCCCGTCTATTATTACGGACGTATCAAGCACCTTGGGCCGCGCGGCGGAGGAAGCCTTGCCCCCCTTGCCGGGGCGGCGGAACCACGAAGGCAGATTGACCTCTCCCCTGCGCTTCAATACCTGCGCGCAGCCAAGATAGCCGCACGCGCAATAGAGCGCAATGTTTATAATCGTGCCTAAAAGCCAAGGAAGATTTGCCGTGAGCGTGCTTAAAAGCAGCGCTATCACAAGCCCCACTATAAGCCCCACCGCGCCAAGGAAAATATCGGATAACGACATATCGCTCATGCGGGCTTCTGCTGCGCCCACAACCTTTGAAAAGCCGGATATAATGCGCGGGGATAAAATATAAAATATGATTGCAAATATGATTGCCGCCGCAATATACACCGCTTCATGCAAAGGCAGGCGATTCATCATCGCCAGCAATTTGTC
>CAVDFM010000162.1:0-4542 GCA_963608365.1 bacterium
TATATAACTTGAACGGAGGATAATTATGGCAAGAAACGGTTTTCCCGGAGGAATGGGCGGCGGAAATATGCAGCAGCTTATGCGCCAGGCGCAGAAGATGCAGCAGGACATGACCCGCATACAGCAGGAAATAAGCGAGCGTGAGTTCACGGCAAGCGTGGGCGGCGGCGTGGTGAGCGCAACGGTGCTGGGCACCAAGGAGCTAAAGGCCATAACCATAGACCCTTCCTGCGTTGATCCGGACGACGTTGAAATGCTGCAGGATCTTATAATAAGCGCGGTGAACGAGGCCATGCGCAGCGCGGAGGAGACCATGAACAGCGAAATGAACAAGGTCACCGGAGGAATGAAGCTGGGCTTCTAAGGGCTAAAAAGAAGGGGCAATAGATGATAGAACCCATAAATACGCTGTGCGCGCAGCTTGCAAAGCTGCCGGGCGTGGGCGCAAAAAGCGCGCAAAGGCTTGCGTATTACATACTGGATATGAGCGAAGCTTCCGCGCGTGAGCTGGCCCAAAGCATTATAAACGCGAAGGAAAAGGTGCGCTATTGCCCGATTTGCGGCAACTATACGGACAGGGAACCCTGCGCCATATGCGCGGATGAAAAGCGCAGCGGCGAAGTGATATGCGTTGTGGAGGACCCCAAAGAGGTTTTCGCAATGGAAAAACTCAGGGAATACCGCGGGCGTTACCATGTGCTGCACGGGGCCATATCCCCTACCGACGGCATAGGCCCTGGGGACATACGCATAAAGGAGCTTATAGAGCGCGTGGACGCGGGCGGCGTGAAGGAAGTTATCCTTGCCACCAATCCAGATGTTAAAGGAGAGGCCACGGCAAGTTATATTGCCCGTATACTGAAGCCAAAAGGCGTGCGCGTGACAAGGATCGCCCACGGCGTGCCGATAGGCGGCAGCCTGGAATACGTGGACGAAATGACGCTGCTGAAGGCTGTTGAGGGCAGAAGGGAACTTTAGGAAAAATTTTTAATATAAAGTTTACTTTTTGCGCAACCTTTTGGGCGCGAAAATAGTTTATTATATTAGAAAGACAAAACCGCAGGGGAAGGAGGCGCTGCAAAGGCAATGAAAAAGATAAGGGCGAAGCATATAATTGCAATGCTGCTCGTGCTTGCGGCCATGGCGGCGCTTTGCGCATGCAACGCTCAGCAGGCTAACGTTCCGCTGGCTTCCGAAGCGGAGATATACGAAATGCAGCGGCTTTACAGGAGTTCTTCCCTGGTGGTGGTTGCAAAGTGCCTGCGCACGCATGCGGACGCATCAGGCAGCGTATGCTCTGACGTGAGTGTCGAACGCACCGTTGCCGGCACGCTGGAGCATCTTGGCGAAACGCTGCATTGCCCGCTTGGCAGCATGAAGGAGGGAGAGGAATATCTCCTATACCTTGCACCCGGCGAGGACGTTTACCAGAGCGAAGATATGGACAGCTTCAAAGTGGTTGGCGACACGGCGTTTAGGATAAAGAACGACGTTGTGTATGTTTCCGGCTCCGTAATAGACATGTCCAGTATTGAAACGGCAATATCGCAGGCCGGCAGCGCAATATCCGTGCAGAGCGAAAGCTTGTATTATAAAAACATTGCCGCGCTTAGCGAAGGCAGCGACTATATTTTCATAGGCCGTGTTAAGGAAGCGCCGGCAATAAAGCCCATGGCCTTCCGTTCGCATGAAAACGGCGCAACGATAGAAAACGAACTGCCCGCGTCTTTGCTCACGGTTGAAGTTTATGGCTCCGTAAAGGGTTCGCTGAAATACGGCAGCGAGATACAGGTCGTATATTGCCCCGCGATGGCGGAAAGCATGATAGACGCATCAACGCTCAAGCCCGCCGCGTGCGACCCTGAAAAGCTACCCGTGCCTGTTGAGGGGGACACTTATCTGTTCTTCCTTTCCAAGGGGCCTGACGAAAAGCAGGACTATTACTTCGGCGTGAACCCGCTGCAGCTTATGGCGCAGCTTGACGATAACGACCGCGTGAATGTGGACGGCGCCAACCGTGCGCTCAGCAGCTTCAGGTCGCTTGATGCGGTGGTAAGAAACATTAGGAAAGCGCTTAACGGTTAAAACAAAGAATGAGCATAGGTGATATATTATTGCATATTGCGGCCGCAGTGCTGGGCTATGTTATAGGCTCGGTCAATGCGGCTGTTATTATTACCAAATATATTTTGAAAAGCGACGTTAGGGAGCGCGGCAGCAAAAACGCGGGCGCGGCCAACGTTACGCGCGTATTCGGCCCGGTTGCTGGCGGCTGCACGCTGCTGCTGGACATGGCAAAGGTTATGCTCGTAATGTGGCTGGGCGGCGTTATTGACGGCGAAACAGGCACGGCCACGGCGGCGATAGCCTGCCTTACAGGGCATTGCTTCCCTATATTCTTTGGCTTTAAGGGCGGCAAGGCCGTTGCGGTAACGGCGGGCATAGGGCTTTATATGGACTGGCGGCTGTTCCTTATCTGCATAGGAATATATCTGCTGGCGTTCGTCATAAAGAAAACCGCGTCCATAGCCTCGCTTTCGGGCGCAACGTTCATGCCGGCAACAATGCTTGTACTTGGCGGATTCAGCGTGAGCCAATATATTGTGGCGATAACGGCTGTTGCGTTCGTATGGATAATGCATTGGCCCAATCTTGTGCGCCTTGCGCATCACGAAGAAAAAACATTCGCCGTGAATAAGGCCGAGGATGCCGCAAATAACGAAAAGTAAATAATGCAAACCAACGGGGCGGACATGGTGCCGCTCCTTTTTGTTGCAAAATGCGGAAATATGCGATATCATTTGTACGCTACAACATACGCAAGGAGAAACGCACGGATGAAACCACGCATAGGTATGCTCATAAGGATGAAAAGCGCGGATAACCATTACGTTATCGGCCAGAGCGACATAAACGCCGTAAAGAACGCGGGAGGACTGCCCGTATTGATACCTGTTATGAACTCGACAGGGGATATACCCGAACAGGTAGCGAATATAGATGCGCTGTATATTCCCGGCGGGCCGGACATAAACACGCTTCTGTTCGGCGAAGAGCCCATAATCGGCATGGGAAGCAGCCGCAGGAGCGACGATATATACGAAATGGAGATAATTCGCCAGGCTGCGGCCAAGAATCTGCCCATACTCGGCGTATGCCGCGGGGAACAGGTCATAAACATTGCCTTCGGCGGCACAGTATATCAGGACATACCCGCGCAGTATCCCAACGCGCTCAGGCATCGTCAGCCGGACCCGGGCTGCGAAATGACGCACAGCGTTAAGGTTGAAAAGGACACGGCGCTGCATGCGCTCTGCAACTGCGAACGGCTTGAGGTGAACACGTTCCATCATGAGTCCGTGCGGAAGCTTGGCCGCGGCATAAAGGTGAGCGCCACCGCGCCCGACGGCATAATAGAAGCCATAGAAAGCGAGGATAGCCGCATAATGGGCATACAGTGGCACCCCGAACTCCTTCAGCAGGAAGGCGGCGTACACACGGCCATATTCAAACGGCTGGTGGAGCTTGCAAAGAAATAAACATGGCAAATATAAAGGCCGCGGCATATGCCGCGGCTGTGTTTACTTTTGGAAAGAGATAGCAGGAGTATCATCGAATAGTTCTTCTATTGAAACTCCAAGCACTTTTGCTATTCCATATAATTCTATGTCTGTTACCGTGCGCTGCTTATCCTCAATTCTTGATATAGAACCGCGGCATACATAAACCGCCAGCGTTTCTAATCTATCGGATAATGCCTGCTGGCTTAACCCACGCTTAATTCTAAGTTTGCGAACATTATCGCCTATAAGATTCATATCTGTTCCATCTATAATGCGTGCCATTGTTTAACCTCCTTTTGTCTTGACATAGGACAAGAATTAGATTAAACTATGAACTAATAAAATATGTCCTGTTATAGGACAAAGGTAAAAGAAGGGGAAGGAATTACATGAAAAAGCTGTTAAGTATCGTGCTTTCAGTTGCTGTAATGCTTATAGCGTTTACGGCTTGTACAAGCGCACAAAGCGGAAATGCTGTTGCAACACCTACAACACAACCAACTGCCACGCTTGCACAGCCTGAAGCGACTGCGCCGCAACCCACCCAGCATGTGCATACTGTGGAAATAATACCTGCTGAAGATGCAACGTGCATAAACTATGGCAGGACAGAGGGCAAGCGCTGCTCAGAGTGCGGTGAGATTCTTGTTGAACAAGAGTGGACTCCAAGCCTTGGACATACTACCGAAACGGGAACCTGTGAGCGCTGCGGTCAAAACTTTGGCATATGGGAAGTTGGTTATTATGTGGATGAATTTAATCAGCCAACCAGTAATTGGTATATCTGCAATTCGAAAGTATTTAGCGGAACATTCAATAATAGTGCTGTAACTGGAGAAAAACTTACTGCTGAAATAGTTGTCGATTGCAAAGGAGATATTACATTATTTCTATATACATATGGCAGATCGCTTGTTAAGAATTCTTCACAGAGGTATGTAGATGATTTTGATATTAAAATGCGTGCTTCGAATGGAGA
>CAVDFM010000163.1:0-4419 GCA_963608365.1 bacterium
CTCCATACGGATACGCAAAGACAAAGGTAATGGTTCAGGGCAAAGCCGTGAGTACCCTAAAACCGGACAAGGCGTATTCGCTAATGGTAAAGAAGATATTCGAGCAGTACGCCTATACGTCAACATCGTTAGGCTACCTTGCCCGCACGCTCAACCAACAGGGTATAAAGTCCGCAAACGGCGCAGCATGGGATTCATGTAAGCTTAGCAAGCTGCTGTGCAACCCAATCTACGTCAAGGCCGACGCCGAGGTGTACAAGTACTACCGTGCCAAGGGCATGGAGATAACCAACGATATAGACGACTTCCGCGGGCAATATGCCTGCGTGACATACGGTCAATGGGACAGAGCGAAGAATAAGTTCTCTCAGCTTTCGGGACTGACGCTATCTATAGGCCTGCACGAAGGCATTATCGACGCGAAGACATTCCTCGTCTGCCAGTATAAGCTTGCTGACAATACGCAGATAAACAACACCGGCCGCGGCAAGCATTCTTGGCTGACGGGACTGCTGAAGTGTGGCTGCTGCGGCAAGGCCATGAAGGTCATGACATATAAGGACACGGCTACGTTCAGATGCTCCGGCGCGATGAATACCGGGCTGTGCAGCGATTCTCCGTCCGTCGGCGTGCGCGAAATAGAGGAAGCAGTTGAGAGGGAGATATTCGCCCATGTGGCGCGTCATCAGGAGCTGGTGGTTCAGAAGCGCAAAGAGGAGGACAACAAGGCGCACAACTACAAAATTGCCATAGCAAAGCTGGATGACCAAATAGCCAACCTTATAACCGCCCTTGCCGACGGCACGGAGCTGACCATGAAGTACATAAACGGCAGGATAAGCGAACTACAAAAGCAGCGCGACATATTGGCCGCCGAGCTTCAGCAGCATAAGAACGCCACCAAGCAGCAGGACGATATAAAGCAGTTCTATGACATAATCAATCTTTGGCCCGGCATGACCATCCCGCAAAAGCATGAGATAGCCATGATGCTCATTAAGCGCGTGGAGATTCAGGAGGATACGACAAGAATATATTGGAAGTATGACTTGTAATTAGGACTTGTAAAGGCCGAACTGTCAGGGTACAGAATGTAAACACGGTATTATTCCGCCATTCTGTACCCAACTCCCATTTCAGTTAATATGTAGCGTGGCTTCATGCTATCTGGTTCGAGCTTTTTGCGAATGTGAGACATATTTACGCGCAATATACGATTGTTCTCTGAGTCTGCATATGGCCCCCATATATTGTTTATGATGTAACCATAAGTCAACACCTTACCTGGATTGCGGGCAAGGAGCTCCACTATACGATATTCAACCTGTGTAAGGCGTATTGTTTCGCCATTTACATTTACTATGCGCTTATTGAAATCTATACTAAAACCTCCTACGCAATAAGTATCGTCGTTTGCCGAGCCTGAAGAATTGCGCCTAAGTACTGCGCGTATGCGAGCCAACAGCTCAGGCGCCGAAAAAGGCTTGGTTATATAATCATCTGCCCCATTATCTAGGGCAAGAATCTTATCGCGCTCAGTGCTGCGTGCGCTGACCACTATAACAGGCATAGCGCTCCATTGCCTAAGTTCTTTGAGAAGTTTTACGCCGTCAATATCAGGCAATCCAAGATCTAACAGCACCATGTCAGGCATATGCGATGACACGGCAGAGCGCGCCTGCGCGCCGTTTACAGCCGATATTGTCCTGTATCCGCCTGCTGCAAGCGCCGTTTCAAGAACTTTCTTTATGTAGCTTTCGTCTTCCACTATCAATATGCTCGGTTTAATATTGCTCATTGTTGTTCTCCTTTGGCAGATGTATCATAAATACCGCCCCGCCGGATTCTGCATTGTGTCCTTCTATCATTCCGCCATGCGCTGTGATTATACTCTTGCATATGCTTAGTCCGAGCCCCATGCCGTGTGTGGAATCGCCGCTGCGGCAGGCTGATGGTTCAAACAAAGTGCTAAGTGTTTCTTGCTTCATACCATGTCCATGATCCCTTACGCTGAAAATAACATATTTATCGTTATCTGCAGCGCTTAGCTCTATTCCCGCTGAATTACCCGAGTATTTTACGGCATTTTCTATAAGGTTCATAAGCACCTGTACTATAAGCACCGGGTCTACAGGAATCATTATAAAATCGTCCGGCTGCCTCACTATAAATTCTGTCTGTGGGAAACGGTTTGCCGCCTTATCTAAAACCGTGGATAATATTTCTTCTATAGGCTCCAGGCTCTTGTTCAGTTTGGGACCATTTGAGCCTACGCGCGTTACGGAGAGAAGATTTTCAACCGTGCGCATCAGCCACTCAGCTTCTCCGCTTATGCTTTCAACCAATTCCTGACGCGATTTTTTATCAAGAACAATGTCGTTTGAACCGTTCAGCATGGAGCATGCGCCGATTATACCTGTAAGAGGAGTTCTAAAATCGTGTGATATCGAACGCAGAAAGTCCGAACGTATATGCTCGAGCTCTTTTTCCATAAGTATTTGCTGTTCACGCTTAAGCATGGCTATCTTATCCAGAACAATACCTGCGCGTACAAGTAAAAGCTCTATTGTCTGCATTTGATATTCAGTTGTAATGGGTTCATCGGTGTTTGGCAGCATTCCCGCTACTGCGAGAAGCTCGCCGTTGGCAGACACAGGTAAGCACACAAGCGGGTTTTCACCAAAGTATGCCGTGCCGAAGCCGGTGCGGCAATTATTTTTCATGCATGCGTTTACTGCATCATCGCATGGATATAACAAAAGTCCCTTTGGATAGCTTGCCACCCTTCTTGTTTCTCCTGCTTTATCACGGATAAAAAGCACAGCGGAGCATCCAGTGATGCTGAAAATGCTTCGCACTGTAAGCTCATACAGCTCTTCCTCAGAAGCTGCCGTAAGTAAAGCTGTACTTAGCTGCGACAATGAGCGTTCACGTGCGCTTTGCTCTTGATAAGAGTCGCGCTGCTGCCGCATGTGCCAATACCATCGATTTGTGATTAAAGCTGCGGCGATGGATACAGCGCCTGTATATATGATAAATGCAATAGGTAGAACAGGCGAGTTATCCGGATGGAAAGTCTTCTCAAAAAGAAGCAATGTTATAATGGCGGCAGATACCGTAACTGCACCCCAGGTTGCATTTGGTGCAAATATAGAAACTGATAACGCAGCAAGGGTACTCAGCGGCAAGGCGTAAAACGTGTTTTGAAGCGTCAGATGGGAGAGTATAAAGGAGAGCGCGCTAAAAACTATACAGAGCAATATGCGCTGCAGATTCCTATATATGCCAGATGAGGTCTTGTAGAGTCCGCTTTTCATGCGGTATATTCCTCCATAATAACTGATACTATTATACACCGTCTGCGCGGCCGTGAAAATGCATGGACGTGCTAAAATACTGCTAAAAACATTGCTGTTTTGTTGATTCATGAAGAATTGGAATATAGAATATTCTCAATAAGTAACGGGTGATCCTCTGAAAAGCGTATATACATCCAACAAAAAGCAACACTCAAATATCCAACGAAGAGGATCATCTAAAAAGGAGGAAAACAAATGAAACGTATTGCAGCATTAGTACTGGTACTGGCATTGATGTTCTCGTTCGCGGCATGCCAAAATGGCGATAAGAATGTAAATGCGAACCAAACAGCAGAACCTGTCGCTACAAAGACACCTGAAGAGATAGGCAATGCCGTGCAGGAAATAACCGATGCAAAGGAATATAAGTCAGTATATAGGACATCGTTTAACAAATCCTATGCGTCATTCAACTATTTTTCCACCGCGTATTCTACAGTTCGTTCGATAGTTACCAACTGCATCGACGGCCTTGTGGAACCGGACATATATGGCGTATATGTGCCTTCACTTGCTGAAAGCTGGTCCACCAATGATAATGAGACCGTATGGACGTTCAAGATACGTCAAGGCGTTAAGTGGGTGGATCATACCGGCGCTGATACGGGCATGGAAGTTACGGCGCAGGATTTTGTTGACGGTATACGTTATATAGGCGATCCGTTGAACGATGCCTACTCTTTACGTGTTGTAAGAAACCTGATAGAAGGCCTTTATGACTATTACTGGACGCTTGACGACATAGATAGCGGTGAAGTAACTGACAAAACACGAGAAGAAGTACTCGCAAGCTTTGACGATACGGTAGGCGTGAAAGCAATAGATGATTACACCGTTGAATACACTCTTACTTCAAGTGCGCCTTACTTTCTTTCGTTAATAGAAAGCAGTATGCTTCTGTTGCCTATAGAGTATGATTATGCCACCGAGCTTGGTGCGGACTTTGGCATAGACAATGAGCATATGCTTTACTGCGGTGCATATTACATTTCCGCATTTGAGCGCGATAAGGCCATAACGCTTACCAAGAATCCGTTTTATTGGGACAAGAATAATGTGA
>CAVDFM010000164.1:0-1149 GCA_963608365.1 bacterium
CGAGGGTATTCAACCCATAGAGGTGGATGGAATCTTGACCATGCCGCCGCATGAGCATTTGCTTTATTTGATATTACATGCCTATAAGCATTTTGTAAGCTGCGGCATTGGCTTGCGTCAGTTCTGCGACATCGGCCTATGGGCGCAAGCATATCACGAACAAATAGAGTGGCAGAGGCTGTACGACCAGTGCGCCAGTGTCCACGCGGCAACATTTGCGGCAGCAGCATTCAAAATCGCGCACGGCTATCTTGGCATAGAGTTTGTACTGCCGATGCCTTGGAATGACACTGTTGATGTGGAGCCATTGCTGTATGATACGCTTTGCGGTGGCGTGTATGGCTCAAACGATTATACCCGTTTGCATTCATCTACGGTTACGCTGAATGCCGTGAAGGCCAGTCGAGCGGGCGAGAAAAGCAGCGTGCTGAGTTCAATCTTCCCTAAAAAAGAATACCTCGAACGAAGGTATCCATACTTAAAGAAGCATCCGTATTTCCTGCCGGTCGCATGGATACAGCGAATTGTACACTACGCGGGGGAGAAGCAGACAAGCGTGGATAACAGCGCTGCGGGGTCAATTAAACTTGCGAAGGAACGTATTGAGCTGATGAAGTTGTATGATATAATAGACTGACATAGAAAAAAGCATATAAGGTTTGCGCTAAAGCTGTTCGATTGGTTGTCGGGCGGCTTTTTTATTCCCATTCGTCAATACAATCCACATTGCCTGTCACATCTCTAACCCACTTATACAAAAGCTTGCGCATACGGCTACTTGGCAGATACAGCCATATCTCTTGTCCGCAGCGCAACCTGCTGCGCCATAGCCATTGAACCATAGTTGAGATGGCAAGAGCATCACTATTAAACTGAATACCGTAAGACTTAAAGTAAGATACTATCTTGGGATTGGGGAATATGTTTATAAGATAGGCTAATGCATAACAGTGGCGGTATGCATTGACGGCGCGAGCATTGTGCGGTACAAAGGATTGTGGACTTTGGAAGCTTTTCCTCCGCAGGGCGTCTTTAAAAGTAGACGGAGCCGACCAGAAACGGTAGTTAGCGGGCGCATCACATTTGTGCCTGAAGAAGTTGACGGTATTATTTGCCAACTTCCTTATAAACTTAGGATCGGACTTACTG
>CAVDFM010000164.1:1159-4292 GCA_963608365.1 bacterium
ACACCTATGTAGTCAATGTCTATATCGTTAAGCTGACAATAACAGTACAGATACTGCCCCTCAAACATATACGTTAGAATAGTCACCGATTCAAAAGCCTCAAATACCTCGATAGGCATCATCCACAAGAGGAGTTTGTCTTGGCTGTATGTCACATAACCTCGCTCTATTTGCTGCCGCAGCTCTTGCCATTGCCCATTATAACGTTTGTCTTTCCAAGTAACCTGCGTCGTTTCGGGACCAATCTCAATAAAGTCCGAAGCTAACAGTGATTTCACATCATTCTTATTTATATCCAGCAATTTCACTGTATCTACAACCTCGTCCAATATGAGGTGATAATGCCCCTGCTTGATTAACTCTCGGGTCTCTTCTGTATAATAATAGAACAGAGCGTGCGTACTTGCTATGTTGACACTAGACTTCAGCAGACTATGCAGCGATTCCAGTTTACTGCCCTCTGCTGTCTGCGGTTGCTGGAAACCACGCTTCTCACATGCCGAGCACACACGCTCACACTCGTTCAGGTAGGGGGTGATGAACATATAGCGCCAGTCAACGCATCTGTCCATCTCGACAATAGCGGCCTGAGTCTTGCCGCTTCCCATAATTGCATCACACACTTTTACTTTCATTAAATCCTCCCTTATACATCAAATTGGTATACGATATTATTTTTGTCACCACTTTGGTGACAGAATTTTTAAAACAGGCTTAACTTCAGGGCTTTTTTGACTCTTCTCCTAATATATCAGGACAGCTGCAGGTATGGTTGCTCCGCAAACCACGAGGGTATAACGCTATTCGGTTGCACCTAATCGGGAATTATGTGTTGGGTATAATGCCATAAGCACGACTTATCTGTCAACATATATTTATACGAGGAAGCTTGCTTCCGAGTAGCGAGGGGAGAATAGCGAACGTAGTGAGCCTCCCGGAGCCCCCATAAGCCTCGCGGCGTTTGAGCGCAATATAAAAGGTAAAAGACAAATCAACTCTGGCTGACCGACAGACAATAGGGTAGGATGATTATAACACAATAAATAGGGAAACGAACGTATCTGAAAAACGAACATGACTATTGCTTACGCTACACAATTATACTCCGCTCATGCGCCGCGCGGCTATATAAGGGGTAGGAAGGAACACAGACATATTGTATGACTTCGGTATTCTCGGCAAGACTATTCGATATAACTGTGAATTATGGGTTAAAAACGTAGACGATTAGGGGATTATTGATATGGAGTGGGAATGGCGTTGGAATTGATATTGGGATATGTGAATTTAGGGACGGATGGGGTGAGGGTTGGCGGGTGAGGTGTGGGGGAATGTACTACACGCTAAAAAGCCCTAAATATGGGCATGAATGGTTGAAAATACCCCCTATATAGGCTGTAAAAATAACCGCGTTTTTGAGCGATAGGCGGATATTGGAACGCGGGAAATAATGAGTATTTCCCAGACAATATTTCCCTACCGATCGGTAGGCCAAAATTATCGTTTTTCGATAATTCCATTATACCACAACTGATATACAACTATATTGCACTTGATATTCACACTTCAAAAACGCCTAATTCTCTACACTTTTATGGCCTGCACACCTGTTCGCATGGCCTGCTACCGCGTGGCCATACGCCCGTTTCCCGCCTTGCTATAATGTGGGCTTATGGATATGGCGGGAATGGTGTAGTAGCCATAAGTATACGATAGTTGACGATATGCAACATGGCGTGTATACTATAGTCAACGATAAAGCCCACGGGGCAACGCCCCAACGGCAACGCACCTTGACAACATAGCCCGAACCGCCGCGCCGTCCGCATGGACGATATAGCCCGCATAGGCCGCGCAATGGTAAAGGCTGAATGAACCGTACCCGAGTAATACACCGTAAAAGAACCGCGTTGACGTGTCCGCGGCTGCCGAAAATAGCGCCATAGGCCGGACGGTGACAACATGGGTTGCGACCAAAGGCAACGCATGGAAGTGTAGGGACAACACGGGCAAGCCGCAAGGCATAGCGATAAGCGCGTATCCGTATACGCTTAGCGGTGTGCCCTGCATACCTATAATATTACAATAAAGGACGGATAAACACAATGACTACTATCGACAACGCTACAATCATAGCTAAGGGGCAGGCCGCGCTTGACGCGGAACGCAAGACAGAAGAACGCAAGGCCGCTGCAAAGGCTGCTAAGGCCGCATACGTCAACGGTAAGACAACGCTGGATATACTCAAAGCCCCTGCCGTGGCCTACACGTATGGGGACGCTGAATATACCGCTTATGTGTGCGCGTCGGATATGCTGGACAAAACAGAAAAGCGACACACATTAGGGAATGGCCGGCAGGTAACGGACGCGGAAATGTTCGCGTTGCACCTTAAAAAGCTGGTGAACTATGTGGCGGCAGACGCTATGCGCAACATAGGGGCAAACGCGCCGCGCCTTAGCCGTGCGGACGGATTGAAGCACGTTGCCGCAATGGCCACTATGTTGGGGTACACCGATTATAAGGCGGATAACCGTGACTTTGAATACATTGGCATAGGCATGAAAAAGCTGAACCGTGACGGCGATATAACCATAAGTGCAGCTAAAAAGGCCGTGTGTGCCTTGTTCCGTGCCAAACTGAATGGCGTGAACGTGCGTGTTCTTATCAATGGTGGCAAGGTTGAATTCAATGCCGAATATGTGAAGGCGCAAGCCGACGCGGAAAAGAAGGCAGGCAAGAACGAAAAGAAGGCGGAAAAGAAGGAAAACTAATTGCCCTTGTAAAACGTTTCCTGCTTGTGCTATACTTATGCGCAAGAAAACGGAAAAGGAAACGTTATGGAATGGAAAAACGCAAGTATGATACTAATCAATATTCATGGCGGCAAACTGCCTCTTTACCTAAGCCTGAAGGGGAAATTATGCAAGGGATATTACGCTACTATGAATGTGAAAACATAAGCCAATTTTGCAAGAAAATTGTGCGCAATGAAGTTGTTTTGCCATTGCCAACTGATAACGCAAGCCAAGATGATATCAACGTCTTAAAGGCAAGACTTGCGCAATACGAACGCATTATAACCAATATCAAAAACGAATTAAATACCTAACCTAACCTAAAACCCTAAAGG
>CAVDFM010000165.1:0-4274 GCA_963608365.1 bacterium
CTGTAACAGGTGATTCGGCCTTTCGGCACTCATGTGATGCCTGCGGCATAAAGGCTCCCCGAACGGGGAGCTGTCGAACGGAGTGAGACTGAGGGGTTGAGATAAAAAGCGAAGCCACGGGCGAGCCGCCAATGACGGCCCCTACAGCGCGCCACCGCAATTTCAGTGCGTAACCCATACCTCACTGGACGCAAGATTTCATCGTCCACTCATCGTCCAGTAAAAAACGTAGACAAATAGGGCATTCTGGACGCAGTGGACGATCTGGACGATAGTGTGTAAAAGTCGTTAGAGTAGTTTAACCATGATATACCAAAAGGCTCCCCTTTACGGGGAGCCGGCAAACCGAAGGTTTGACTGAGGGGTTGAGATACCCCCTCTTAAAACAGTCCAGATATCGTTCCGTTTTCGTCCACGTCTATGCGCTCCGCCGCGGGGGCCTTTGGAAGGCCGGGCATTGTCATTATGTCCCCCGTAAGCGCAACTATGAAGCCCGCGCCCGCGGATACCTTAACGCTGCGCACGGTCACGGTGAAGCCTGTCGGCGCGCCGAGCTTTGTTTGGTCGTCTGAAAAGCTGTACTGCGTTTTTGCCATGCATACGGGCATATTGCCGAAGCCCAGCTCCGTAAACCTTGCAATTTGCTTCTTCGCCGCCGGCGCAATGCTCGCGCCGTCCCCGCCGTATATGCGCCGCACGATAGCGTCTATCTTTTGCTCTATGGTCATGTCCGCATCGTAGGCGAATGTGAAACTGCCCTTCTCCTCTTCGCACAGGCGCACAACCTCGCGCGCAAGCGCCTCGCCGCCGCGTCCGCCGTCCGCCCAAACGGTCGAAAGCACCGTGTTCACGCCCAGCTCGCGGCATTTTTCTATTATAAAATCAATCTCCGCGTCCGTATCCGTGGGGAAGCGATTCACCGCCACAACGCACGGCAGGCCGAACACGTTCTTTATGTTGGACACATGCCTTAAAAGATTCGGCACGCCCCTTTCAAGCGCGGGTATGTTCTCCTCCGTAAGCTCGGTCTTTGCAAGGCCGCCGTGCATCTTCAGCGCGCGCACCGTTGCAACTATAACTACCGCATCCGGCGTAAGGTTCGCCATGCGGCACTTTATGTCAAGGAACTTCTCCGCGCCCAAGTCCGCGCCGAAGCCCGCCTCGGTTATGGCATAATCGCCCATCTTCAGCGCCATGCGCGTCGCCATAACGCTGTTGCAGCCGTGGGCAATATTCGCAAACGGCCCGCCGTGAACAAATGCCGGCGTACCCTCAAGCGTCTGCACAAGGTTCGGCTTTATTGCGTCCTTCAGCAGCGCCGTCATGGCTCCGGCTGCCTTCAGCTCGGCGCAGGTAACGGGCTTATCGTCATATGTGTAGCCCACTATCATGCGCCCCAGCCTCTCCTTCAAATCAACTATCCCCGTTGAAAGGCACAGCACGGCCATAATCTCGCTTGCAACGGTAATATCGAATCCGTCCTCCCTGGGCGTGCCGTTCACCTTGCCGCCAAGGCCGTCCACTATGAAGCGTAGCTGACGGTCGTTCATGTCCATGCAGCGCTTCCATGTTATCCTGCGCGGGTCTATGTTAAGGGCATTGCCCTGCTGAATATGGTTATCGAGCATAGCCGCAAACAGATTGTTCGCCGCGCCTATGGCATGGAAATCGCCGGTGAAGTGCAGATTTATGTCCTCCATAGGCACAACCTGGGCGTATCCGCCGCCCGCCGCGCCGCCCTTTATGCCAAATACAGGCCCGAGCGAAGGCTCCCGCAGCGCAACAACGGCATCCTTGCCAATGCGCCTCAACCCGTCCGCAAGGCCGATTGTGGTTGTGGTCTTGCCCTCTCCCGCGGGGGTGGGGGTTATGGCGGTAACAAGCACCAGCCTGCCGTCCTTCCGCTGCGTCTCTTTCAGAAGGGCGGGGTCTATCTTGGCCTTGTAGCGGCCGTACTGCTCAATATATTTTTCGTCCACATGGGCTATTTTGGCTATTTCGGTTATGGGGCGCATTGCCGCGCCCTGGGCTATTTCAATGTCGCTTTTGTACTGCAATCGTTCGTTCCTCCTGCATACGCAAAAAATTCGGCCGTAGCACAGGTCAATTATACCCCATACCGCGGCCGAAGAAAATACGCTGCGTATTATATATTATTTTGCTTGCGAACGCTTTTTGGCAGCAATTATGCATACCGCCGCAATTATCGCTATAAGCCCCGCCGCGGCATATATTATCCATGCCTGCACCGCCGCATCCTTTGCGGCAATAAGCTCCGCCGTGCGCACGTTGCCGAATTCATCCCTAAGGGTTATTGTGCCCACAACGTCGCCCTTCTTTGCCGCTGCTATGTCCGCCGTATATGTCACGGTATAATCGGGCTGCTTATTATCCTGATAGAGTATATACACGTCCCTGTCAGCCGCCACGTCAAGGCATTTAAGCCCGCTCTTGGCCTGCTCAACCAATTCCCCTTCGCCGTAGCCGAAGCGCGCAAACGTGCGCGCATAGCGCATAAGCGTGGCCGTATCAAGGCAATGCGTGTAGCACGGCTCCCCGTCAAGGAATATGCCCTTGCCCTTCATAACAACGCTGTAAAAACGCAGCTCGTCATGCTGCATGGCGCAGGAAAGGTTCATGCCGGAATCGTTTATGTAGCCGGTCTTTATGCCAATTATATCGTCGCTGAAGCCGGTATCGTAAAAGCGGTTGCCCAGCGGGTCAAGCACGCTGTTGCTGTTGCGGAAATAGAATGCTTCGCTCCGCTTGTTGGAGGCGGGTATCCTGCCCTCCCGCGTGGATACTATTTTGCGGAAGGTATCGTTCTTCATTGCGTAGCGGCAAAGCTTAAGCATATCGTTTGCGGTTATAAGCTGCGGCACGCTGCTCAGTCCATGCGGGTCAACGTAATGCGTGCTGGTCATGCCAAGCTCCGCGGCCTTCTGGTTCATCATGTCAACAAACGTGGGTATGTCCCCCGCAACGTATATGGCAAGGGTAGTCGCGGCCTCGTTGCCCGATGCTATCAAAAGATAGTTCATCAAGTCCCATACGGACACTTCCTCGCCCACCTCAAGATGGTCTGTATCGAGCCAGGAGCAGTTTTCCCTGCTCATTGCTTCCTCCGGCACCACCATCGTGCCTTTTAACTCCGGGTCGTATTCCAGCACCAGCGTTGCCGTCATGACCTTTGTCATGCTGGCGGGCGGGTTGGTTTTGTCCGCCTCGCGCGAGAACAGCACCGTATCCGTGGTCTCCTCATACAGCAGCGCTATCGGCGCGTTCTTCACCTGCGGCACGGCATATGGGTCGGTCTCCATCTTGTCGTCCTTCGCGGCAAGGCTAAGCGTGCAGCATGCCGCGATTATAACGCACAGCGCAATGCATATAAGCTTCTTCATTCGTTTTTATCCTCCGCCTTTTCATTTGATATATCCGCATTTGCCTGCCCCAGCACTATTTCGCGGTACTGCGAAGGGCTCATTCCGCAGCAGCGCTTAAAGTTTCTGTAAAACGTGCTGAAATCCTGATACCCAACCGCGTCCGCAATATAGAACAGCGACATATCCTCCTGCGCCATAAGCTTCTGCGCCTCGCTCACGCGCCGCCGGTTAAGGTAATCCTGCAGCTTAACGCCCTGCGCGGCGAAGAACCTGCGCGACATTGTTGCCTGGGACATGCCGAACCGCTCCGCAACCTCCGCAAAGCGTATCTCTTCATAATAATGATTATCAAGATAGTTGATAAGGCTGTCCATGTTCCGCGTGCGCTCGTCCTCCCTTACGGCAAGGGCGGTGCTGGCCTTCTCCTTCCCCGCCACGCTGAATATAAGATACAGTATTGCAAATGCCTGATGATACACCACTTCCTTATAGAATGCGTCGTCCCCGTCGCATATCTCTATCCCGTCAAGCGTGGCTTCAAGGCTTGTTATCTGGTTCAGTATAAGCGCCATGTCCTTTTCCCGCGGGATTATAAGCGGCGTAATGTCCGCAAAGCCGTATCCCTCCCCGCAGGCCGCCGTAAGCGCGGCGCGGGCTATTTCCGTAGTGACAGAGAAGTTATAGAAGTACTTCTGCTCCGCAAGGGACATGCTGTGCATCACTCCCGGCGGGGTGAACAATATTTCCCCGCTGCCCAGGTGATACGCCCGGCTGCTCTGCGTTTGCCGCGTTGCGCCGGACTGCATTATTACAAACTGCGGAAAATCGTGCTTATGCGCCTTAACAAGGTTATATGCCTCGCTCACGTTATATACAAGGCAATGGAAGCCT
>CAVDFM010000166.1:0-4252 GCA_963608365.1 bacterium
TCTGTATCGAGCTTACAACAAGATAGCTCATAAAGAACAGTCCGGTCCCAGTCAGATACGGAACGGCGAAGTTTATCCATATCGACCCCTGTATTACCAGCAGCAGCAATATCGGCATACCTACGGACTTAAACGTAAACAGCAGCACCACCATCACTATCAGTATGGACACTATGCTGACCACCATATTGTCGCGTTTGAATGACTTTTCAAAGTCGTATTCGTTCGTTGAATTGCCGGCAACATATATGTTACCTTCCGGATAATACTTGCGCGCAATATCGCGTATGGTATCGGTAAATGCATATGTCTCATCTCCGCTTTCAGGCAGCGTCAAATATATCAGCATACGGTCGTATTCCGTGCCGCAAAGCTGCGCCTTTGCCGCGCTCATCTGCTTTTGGGCATCTGCTAACATATCCGTCTGCTCCTTATCCAGCGTCACCACACCCGAATCCACCTGATCGCACACAAACAGGAACATATCTATAAGCGGCACCTTATAGGATGCTATGTTTCCCGCAAGTTTGCCGTAATCCTCCTGCTGGGCGGCATATGCTGCGTAAACCACCTGCGCCACCTCGTAGTCAAGCCCGGACAGTTCCGCAAACTGCCGTGGCGTCAGCGCATCGGCAAGCATATATCCATCCATCGCTTTAACATTGGCAAGGCCCATGGTATAGTCCACTTCATCCCGCTTCTCAAGCTCCTTCATCAGCTCCGCTTCTTTTTCATAGTCCCCCGTCGGCACAACCAGCGCCACCATGTTGGAAGAAGAGAAGTTGTCCTCCACCATATTCTCCGCTATCTGCGTTTCGTTAAGTTTGGGCGTTGTAAGCGTGCTGTAGCCATATGCATATGGACATTTGCCTGAAAAATAGAACGCAATGCATATCCCCGGCACTATATAACGCGTTGCGTAGTCAAACTTGCCCACGAACGGTATTTTGGGAATGAAGTTTTTGTGCTGCGTTTTTTCTATCAGCGGCCCAAACAACACCAGCAGACCCGGCATAACTATAAACACTGACAGCAGCGCATAGAGTATGGCCTTTATAAGGCATATGCCCATATCCGGCCCTATTTTGAACTGCATGAAAAGCATTGCCGCAAGGCCGCCTATCGTTGTGAGCGAGCTTGCGCCGATTTCAACTATCGCCTTGCTGAGCGCCACTATCGCAGCCTCCCTTATGGGCAAGGTTTGGTGTTCCTCCTTAAAGCGGTTGCACAAAATTACGGCATAGTCAAGCGACAACGCAAGCTGCAGTATGCTCGTTACCGAATTTGACACAAATGAGATTTTGCCGAGCAGGAAGTTGCTGCCCTGATTGGTTATCATCGCCGTTACAAACGTGATGAGCAGCACAGGTACCTCGCCATATGTTTGGCTGGTAAGCGTGAGTACTATGACAACTATCACGGCAACGTATATCATTATTACGCTGACTTCCTGATCTATCGTCTCCTGCAGCGTATTGCCGAGTTCCGTTGAAATATAAAGGTCGTAATTCGCAAGCTTCTCTTTGACCAGTTCAAGCGAATCAAGACATGCGTCGTCATCTTCGTCCGCGTCAAACGTTACAGAGAATAGAGCGGACGCGTTGTTATAATGATCAGTTGTTTCATCAAATGCAACGCTCTGCACGCCCTTCAGTTCCGCAAGCTCATCAGCAAGCACCTGCGCATCGGCATACGTTATATTCGCTACCATAACCTCCGCCGTGCCGTATGTTGTAAACTGCTCATCCATCAGGTTTAACGCTATCTTCGTTTCCGCGTCATCCGGCAGGAAGTATGTAAGGTCGTTTTCAACCTCTACCCAATTTCTTGAAAAAGCGGAAAAGATCAGCGCTATCACAGTGATAAGGAAAAACAGATTGCGCTTATCCACTATAAACGTTGCAAGCTTCAGCATGAAGTTGTTTTCTGTTTTTTGCGTTTTCTCCATATATTATACTCTCCTTCTCTTCCCGCTCATTTTTATATTGCCGCGTTTGGATGACACAATGCCCGAAATAACATCGCCTTGAATCAGCGCGCTTGTGTGGCAGCTCAACGTGCTTACAGCTGTATGCAGCGCGTGGAACAGCTCCAGATTCGGGCCGATTATTTTGCCCGTAACCGGATTATCAACTCCCATCAGCGAAAACGTACCCGTAACATCGCCGCCGCTTTCCGTCCAGCACAGCGTGCCAAAGCGTTCGCCCAGCTGCCCGTAAAGTACAACATCGTATCTCTCCGTCATGCCGCATCCTCCTTTATCATTCGCCGGAGATTTTACCGCACGATAAGTTTATACTCAAAGGACAACCTACGCCGAAGTGTCTTATTTATGACAAATGTACTGTTGTTGACCTACTGGAAAAAGCAATGTTCAATATGTTATACTATTTGTATCTTTGGATAAGGAGATGTTTGCCCATGGAAAAGCGAAAAACAGCCGCATCGGAACAGACCAAACGCGCTCTTGCGGCGGCGCTAAAAGAGCTGATGGCGCAAAAGCCCATAGATAGGATAACAATACATGATATTACCGAGCGCTGCGGCATAAGGCGGCAGAACTTCTATTATCATTTTCAGGATGTATACGATCTGCTGCGATGGATGTTTCAGGAAGAAGCCGTGGACCTGCTCAAGCGGCACGAAGGCGCTCTGCTTTGGCAGGAAGGGCTTTTGCAGCTATTTCATTATATAGAGGAAAACAAAGCCGTGTGCCTTTGCACGCTTAACTCCGTTGGGCGCGACCACCTAAGGCGTTTCTTTGAGGACGACGTATATGCCATAATCCACCGCGCCGTTGAACAAGTCGGCGCGGAAATAGGCGTGCTTGACACAAAACAGGCCGATATTGACCTTATAACGCACTTTTATGTTGTGGCCCTTGCCGGAATGCTTGAAAGCTGGCTGCTCGGCACCATTGACCGCACGCCGGAGGAGCTGATAAGCTTTGCTGATCAAATTTTACAGGACCATATGCGCGGCGCGCAGGAGCGGCTGAGAGATTAACTTTATTATTAGGAATCATATAATAAAAGCAAATATAAATAACCCGGGTGCCGTAAAGCATCCGGGGTTTGAATTGCAATAGGTTGCTGCGATTAACGCTTGGAGAACTGCGGCGCACGGCGGGCTGCCTTCAAGCCGTACTTCTTCCTTTCCTTCATGCGCGGATCACGCGTGAGGAAACCAGCCTTTTTGAGAGCGCCACGGAGCTCGGGATCGGCAACGATCAGCGCGCGGGAGATACCGTGCCTGATAGCGCCGGCCTGGCCGGTGGTGCCGCCGCCGTGTACGTTGACAACTACGTCGAACTTTGCGGCGGTGTTGGTCAGCTCAAGGGGAGCGCGAACAATCATCTTGAGCGTTTCAAGGCCGAAGAAATCTTCAAGATCCCTCTTGTTAACGGTGATATTACCGGTACCGGGGAGCAGACGAACCCGGGCAACAGACTTTTTACGCCTGCCAGTTCCGATATACTGGGTGATAATAGCCATAATTCAATCTCCTTCCCGCTTATTTAAGCACGAGGACTTCGGGCTTCTGGGCAGCGTTGTTATGCTCCGGACCCGCATATATACGGACCTTGGTGAGCATCTGGCGGCCAAGGGGACCCTTGGGCATCATGCGGCGAATAGCTTCGTAAACAGCGAATTCGGGCTTCTTATCGAGAAGCTCGCGATAGCTGACTTCCTTCAGTCCTCCGGGATAACCGGTATGATGGACATACTTTTTGCCGTCGAGTTTGCGGCCGGTCAAGGTGACCTTGGCGGCGTTAACGATAATTACGTGATCCCCGGTATCAACGTGGGGAGTATATATGGGCTTATGCTTTCCGCGAAGGATAGCGGCTACCTGAGAAGCAAGACGGCCGAGCACCATTCCGTCTGCGTCTACAACGTACCACTTCCGCTCGAGGGTTTCGCCCTTTGCCATATAGGTTTTCATGGCGTTCCTCCTATGGTAGTTTAATGTTCGCGTCGCATTGAGATTGCAGTTAAGCTTCCGGGGCTGTGGCCGCAAAACACCGATCCTAACGAACACGCAGGGTTAATTGTACCCAATCATTCCCTTTGTGTCAAGCGGTATTTCTCTTATTTTTAAGCTTTTTTCAGATTTTTCTCTCAAAACTGTCATTTCGGGCCGCACTTAACGCATATTGGGGAAGTTTATCTGCCTCAGCGCTTCGTAAAGCACTATCGCAACCGAGTTTGAAAGGTTGAGCGAGCGGCGATCGTTCAGCATCGGTATGCGC
>CAVDFM010000167.1:0-4212 GCA_963608365.1 bacterium
GGAATACAGCGTTGCATTCATGCTTGCCGGCGTGCAGACCCGCCCGCTGAGCGATTTGCAGCTCAATCCCGCAAACATAAGCGGTAAGTGGAGCGTTGCCACCGGAACGAACGAAATTCTTGATGGCGAAGCTAAGATAGATGGCGAGAACCTCGTGTTCACTGTCAAGTCCGGCCTTACCACCGCGGACATAGGCAAACAGGCTAAGCTGACGCTCACCTTCACGCCCGATAAGAACTATAATCCCGTCACCGCCACCGTTACCGTGACCCTGGCGCAGGATACTTACACCAACAGCATCTCCGGCACCCTGCCTACTCAGGTGAAGCTGGGCGACGCGCTTGATTTCACCGGCGTGCAGCTCGTTACCAAGTTCGGCAGCGGCGCACCGGACCAGACGCTTGACGTTACCGATTCCACCAAGGTCGAAGTGACCACCACTTACGATGCCAATGCGACCGGCGAAGCCGCACTCGGCGCCAAGACCGTCACCTTTACCGATAAGGCGAACGGCGGTATAACATATACCCACACCTTCACCGTTGTGGACGTGCTTGAAGGCGTTAAGCTTGAAGCTGACCCGATACAGTATACTTACAAGCTGAAGGAAGCGACCACCATAGGCTTTGATGGCAAGGTATACGCCGTGTATAAGTCCGGCGCGAAGAAGGCGCTGACCCATGCGGACGTTGTGCTTACGGCAGTGTATAACGACGGAAGCGTGAAGAGCATAAACGAAGCGCGCCTGCTGAGCACCCTTGGCGCTACAGAAATAACGCTTACCTATACCGAAAACTATTTCGACGGCACCTCTGCGGCGCAAAGCATTGAAATAGAAGTCGTAGTGCTGGCAGACCCTGCCAAGCCGGACGGTAAGCCCACGGCCGAAGGCTTCATAATAGAGCCCATACCCGATGAAGGCGAGGATATGAAGTACTACGATGGCAACGGTAATGAAGTGCCTGCGGAAGAGGTGGAAGGCATTCTTTCCAACGCTGATGTACACGAACCCACTGACACGCTTTGGAGCGAAGTGAAGAACAGCGGCGCGTTCAGCAATATTGACGACGACAATATTGTGTATGAGCAGATCAACTTCACAAGCAGCAAAGGAAACGTTGATTATAAGAACGGCAAAATGCAGATCACTGTGCCTTACCCTGCCGATTCCGATAAGGACGACGAGTTTGTCATAATAATTTCCGACCGCGCCGGCCATACGGAAACCATAGTGCCCGTAAAGACTGCCGACGGTTTGCAGTTCATAACGGACCTTAACAATTTCACGTTCGCCATCGGTTGGTACACACCCGCGCCCACTCCCGTGCAGCCCTCCGAACCCGATGAAGACCCGCAGGACAGCTTCTGGAACGAAGTATACTGGGCGCTCATCCGCTCCGAGAAGGGCAGCCTTATAACCGCCAACGCCGGTTATTACGATAAGGTACCGCAGGGCGTGCTCCGCGCCGTGGATGCAAGCGGCAACACACTTGTTATAAACTCCGCCTTCGGCGTACAGCTCGTTATAACCCCCGGCACGCTTGAAAAGCTGGGCGCATACCGCTTCTATTATCCCATCAGCTACCTGAAGGAAATGCTCAAGGGTACCATAATAAGCGGCAGCGGCACCACCGGCGTTACCATAGGCGTGCTCATGCCCACCACCGGCGACGCTACCGTGGTTGACCATCCTTACAGCATGACTCCTGCCACCGCGGGCATAATCCCCGGCCTTGAGAGCGCAGCCAACGCCCGCCCCGTGATAGACAATGCGGACGGCGTAAGCGTGCTGGACGGCGCGCAGCGCAACGAAGGCGCGGTCATCGGCGGCGGAATGCTGATAGGCCTTGGCCTGCTGGCATTGGTCGGCGCGGCGTATGTGACCATGCGTAAGCGCGGCAACTGATATTAACTGAACATACCCGAACTTTGGGGCCAAGCGTAACAAACTTGGCCCCGAATGATATTCGGATGAGGAGGGGGAACACATATGAAAAAGAAACTGCTTTGCCTTGTGCTTGCCGCGCTTATGTTGACGAGCGTATGCGCCTTTGCGGAAGGCGAGACCGAAACCATTGAACAGGAACAAACGATAGAGCCGGAACAGACTAACGAACCCGAGCAGGACGCGGAGGAAGCCCCACTGATAGACGTGGACGCCACGCCCGCGCCTGACGAAAACGAAACCGTGGAAATTACAGCCGAGCTGGACGGCGTGTTCCAGTTTGGCGATTTATATGGCGAGCAGCTCAGCCTTGACTTTGAGCAGACCCTGCCCGCCATGATATCGACCTTTGCCGATGAAACCGACGACGGCAGCCTGACCACCGCCAAGCTTGCCGAGTTTACGCTCCGCGTGCAAAAGGCCATACTTGATATGAGCCCGAGCGTGGAAATAAGCGACCTGAATATAAATTATAGCGAGAGCATTCAGAAAGTTCTTATGGCAAGGATATCGGCCGTTATGAACAGCGAAGCGCGGTCCTTTGTATATGGGAACAGCGTATCATTCACGTCAAACGGCACCAAGTTCATAATGATCAGCCTTAATCTCAAAGCAGACGCGAAAGGCATGCGCGACTATTACGACAGCGAAAAGCAAGCCGTGCTGAACGCCCTGTTTCCTAACGGCACTTCCGGCATGACTAAAACCGAAATTGCCTTGGCTATACATGATTACTTAGCCCTGCATACCCGCTACGATTTTGAATTTACCAATACTAATATGCACAATGCTTACGGTGCGCTGGTAAACGGCATTGCTGTGTGCCAGGGTTATGCAATGGCATATATGGATTTGCTTAAAGAGATGGACGTAGGCAGCTATTTTGTTTCTTCGGAAAACCTGAACCATGGCTGGAACATTATAGAAACCGAGAATGGCTGGTATTATTCTGACGTTACCTGGGACGACCCCGGCATATCGGGTGAATACACCAATGACAGTGACTATATGGGCTACTGCGGACACAGCAACTTTATAAATACCGCCGCGCAGCTAAGGGCGAGTCACTTCAAGAATGTATTGGACGACAGCATAGTGAAAATTGCAACCGGCTCCTCCCCCGTGGTAACATATAATGAGCATCCAAACTCCGCCTTCTGGGCCGGCTTGGAGTGCGGCATGGTGTATACTAATGGCTTGTGGTATTACAATGACGCTGTGCTTAAAAGTAGCACAAACGGCATATATATGCGCGGCAATATCTGCTCCACGCCTTACGGCACGGAGCGTCAGGCTAATGTTATAGCCGCCGATGCAACGCCATTTGCCGCTGTTGACGGCAGCCTTGTGTACGCCCGCTTCAGCGCGGATTACGTTACCGATGCCATAATGTGCTATGATACCGCCACCGGTGCGGTAAAGAGACTTGCCGCACCGATAGATAGCGGTACTATGGTAACGGAAATAGCCGCAGGCAGACTGAATATTGGCAATGAGTTTTGCGCTCGCGGCATGGTAGTATATGCGGATGCGAACTCAAAGCTGTATCGTCCCATTGAGCCGAACACGATATTTACTATTGGCGATGTGAACGGGGACGGCAAGCTTACCATTGCGGATGTTACGCTAATCTGCCGCCATATAATGGGCCAAACGCAGCTAAGCGGCGCGGCATTAACTGCGGCGGATATAAACGCGGATGGCAGCGTGGGCGTGGCGGATGCCGTGCTTCTTTGCCAAATGATTTCGGAAGGGAATGAATGATGAAGCTTAAAAGAACCATTGCGGCGCTTGTTGCGCTTGCCGTAATAATCGCGTGCGCGGCGTCGCTTGCCCTGACCGGCGATGTTGACGGGGACGGCGCAATCGGCGTGAAGGACGCCGTGCTTTTGTGCCGGGCCATTGCGGATGGCGGCGCGGGCGCGAACGACATGCTCAGTATGGATGTTGATGCGGACGGGCGGCTAACGGTGGCAGACCTTGCCTATATCTGCCGCGCCATAATGGACGGCAGCGTGGCTTTCCCGCGCGATGCGCAGAACACCGCATACAGCAAGGATATTAAGTGAAGCATATGGACAGAACAGAGATTATCAGCAAAATCTATAACGGCTGCGATGAACAATCGCGTCTTGAAAAGAGCCGGCACGGACAGCTTGAATATCTTACCACCATGCATTATATTCATAAATTCGTTCCCGCGGGCGCGAAGGTGCTTGAGGTTGGCGCCGGAACCGGCAGATATTCTGTCGCTCTTGCAAAGGAAG
>CAVDFM010000168.1:0-4181 GCA_963608365.1 bacterium
CCCCGTAAACGGGGACAGCTTTTGGTTAGCCCGCCTTACAATCTCTCCCGCTCACACGCCATCAGGCGTATTTCACATGGCGCAGGTAGGGGCGGTCATTGGCCGCCCGCCGAGATTGTACACAAGCAAATACGGGCGGCTAATAGCCGCCCCTACAACGGCATCGTCGCAATTTCACTGCGCACGTCAGTGCGCTATCCCTCCAACTCCTTTGATTCCTCTATCTCCATTTCTATTTCCTTGGCCTGTGCGCCGCCCAATGCGCACCACAGCGTTACCGTGACAAGTATCACCGCGCTGCCGATCATAGCAAACGTGCCAGGCATTTCGCCCGTGCCGAGCCATACCCATACGGGGTTGAGCACTATCTCAATGGAGCTTATCAGCACGCAGCCGAGCGGCGGGCAATAGTTTATTGCCACGCTGTACAATGCATACGGCAGCCCAAGCATGAATATGCCCATTACCGCCACCATCACCGCCGATACAGCAGTCACCTCAGGCGGATAAACAAACGTGAACGGTATGCCCACTATCGCCATCAGCACAAGGCCTACCAGCGTGCCGGAAAGGCGGTTGCCGCCCTCGCTTTCGCCCATCAGAAGGTACGCGCCCCCAAGGCTGCATCCGTCTATTATGGCTATTATGTTGCCCAGCGCCCCGCCGGGTTTAAGCTGATCCATGAAGAAAAGCGCAATGCCGCCTACAGTCAGCAGCACCGCCGCGTAGTCAAGCCCGCGGTATTTCTTTTTGAAGAATACCATGCTCAGTATCACCAGCCATACGGGCGACGTATATTGCAGCACTATCGCGTTCGCCGCCGTTGTAAGGCGGTTTGCAATTATGTAAAGAAATCCCGTCGCGCATACGCATGTGCCTATCAGCACGGTGCGGCCGTTTATGCTTATTTTCATCTTCAGCGCCTTCATGGCGATAAACAGCGTTATCGCCCCCGCGAAGCCGCGCCAGCCCGCCAGCACCATTGAGTTCCACGGCGTAAGCTTTATGCAAAGCCCGTTCGCGCTCCAAAGCAGCGCGCATGTGAGCATGAGCAGTATGCCTATGTATTTTTTGCTTCCGTTTGGCCTTGTGATACCTTTTTCCATATATTAGCCTTCCCTACACCTAAAAAACGGCCTTTAGAGCCGCATCGATCAAATTTCTGTTCAGATAGATACAGAAAGGGCCCTCCCTTTAACGGAAGGGCCGATCCTTGATTCGCAGTTAATTAGTCCTGCTGGGGTGCGCCAACGGGGCAGGCGCCTTCGCACGCGCCGCACTCGATGCACATATCGGGGTTGACTTCGTAATGTTCTTCACCCTGAGAGATAGCGCCAACGGGGCAAGCGCCTTCGCACGCGCCGCAGGAGATGCAAGCATCAGTGATCTTATAAGCCATGGTATATTACCTCCGGTCATTATTCTGCATATATTGTAGCATATAACTTAAAAAAATCAAGGGGGAGGACGTGTGTTGCACGCATATATAATTTACATCCGTGCCATATCCGTCCTGTTTCGTTTAGTTCAATTCTATCGTGAAAACGCTGTCCCCTATATGCATTTCAATCTTGCCGCCGGTTTCGCCGGTTTCAGACCAATCTATTTTGTAATACCCGTATTTTTCCAAGCATTTTGGCGCGTATACCAATTCGTATTCCGCCTTCACCTGATTTCCGTTGACGTATGCTGTCATGCTCCTGCTCTGCGCAATTTCCTCCGCCGTAGGCGTTTCCCCGTTTTCATCCTGCGCTGTATTCGCAAATTCAAACGCCGCGCTCAGGTTCTTGCTCCCGCTGACGTAGCAGTATTCGCTCAGCACTATGCCGTTGTTTTCAATGTCCGCCTTCTGCGCATTTTGCGCAAGCGATTCATACCGATTTTTCAAAATTGAATAGTTCGTGTTGTAAAAATCGAACGCGCTGTCGTCAAAATACGCTCCGGTCACATAATGTCCGGCATCTTCAAAGTCAAGGCAGCAGCACACGAGTGAATGCGCTATTTCATCGCCAACGCTTTCCCTCAGCTTATCGGTCGCTTCCTTATACTCATTAATGGCGTCGTATCCGGCGCACAGTTCGCTGTACGCCTCTGCATATGGGGACGGGTCTTTGTCATCCGTCTTAGTTACGCTGTTCGCTTGCGCTGCCGGCTCCTGCGATCCGCCGCACCCTGCGGCAAGCAGTCCCAAGCATAGTAAAAGCACTATCAATGTCCGTTTCATCTGTCCGCCCTCCGTATTGTGTTATTTTACCTCCCTCATCTCCCCAACTCTGCACTGTATGCTTTTTAGCGCGGTGTGGGTAAGGCACAGGAGGTTATCCATCTCTTTCGCCGCGTTAAGGTATTTTCCCTGCGTATGGTGCAGCAAAATGTAATCAGCTTCCTTAATTTTTCCTTTTGCCTTTATGCAGAACTCCCTCACCGGCGCGCACAGCGCGAATACCCATATGGGGGAGCATATGGTAACGTGGCCGTATTTGGTCAAATCTATGGATATATCCTCTATCGGCATCGGCCAGCGGTGCATGCCGAACCTGCCGCACCACCAGAAGCCGAGCGTCCCCTCCGTGCGCTCCGCAGCCTTTATTTCATATATGTCCGCGCCCAAAGCGTCCGCCGCTTCGTATGCCGTCCGCTTCGTGTATCCCATGCGGGAAAAATATACCACCAGCCGCGTTTTATCTCGGCCTATGTTTTTGTACTTCGCCGTATCCACGGTGAAGCTTTCCTGCCGCATGAACACATACGCCGCGTAGCCCGTGCATGCCTGCGCAAGGCCGAATATGAAATACAGCGTTGACATCACGTTGAGCGGGAATATAACGAACTGTATGCATATCCAAAGCATAAGCGTAACGCCGAACACGCCGCCCAGTATAACGCCCGCCCTTTTGCGCGCAAACAGCAGCCCCGCCGCAGTAAGGTTGCTCAGCCCGTTCACTATCAGCAGCGCTATGCCCGAAAATATGAAATCCTGAAAAACATACTCCGCAAACGGCAGCACCTGAAAATACGGCAGCATCGCCGCCATGCCCATCGCCTTGCCGGATGGGTCTACCAGCATCCCCGTCGCCCCGGCTACCGCGCCTATGCCTATGAACAGCGTCCAGAATATCAGCCACTTTCTGGCTGTTTCAAACCTTGAATGCGTCATGCGCATCATCTCCAATCAAATTCATCAATGTATTGGCACTATTTTATCAGCATATGTGATTATAAGCAATGTATATGTTGGCTTATCGTGCCAAATGGTATATAATAATGATAACTATGAACATGTAAAGGAGATAAAAATATGCCTCTTGTAACCAGTACCGAAATGTTCAAAAAGGCCTATGAAGGCGGCTACGCCATAGGCGCGTTCAACGTAAATAACATGGAGATAATCCAGGGCATAACCGAAGGCGCAAAGGAGCTCAACGCCCCGCTGATACTTCAGGTGTCCGCAGGCGCGCGCAAATATGCCAACCATACTTACCTTATGAAGCTTGTTGAGGCCGCAATAATCGAAACCGGCCTGCCCATATGCCTGCATCTTGACCATGGCGACAGCTTTGAGCTGTGCAAAAGCTGCATAGACGGCGGCTTCACCTCCGTTATGATAGACGGCAGCCACCATGCCTACGAGGATAACGTGGCGCTCACCCGCCAGGTGGTCGAATATGCTCACGACCACGGCGTTGTGGTGGAAGGCGAGCTGGGCCGCCTTGAAGGCGTTGAGGACGACGTTAAGGTCGCCATAGGCCAGGGCAGCTATACCGATCCCGATCAGGTTTACGATTTTGTTACCCGCACCGGCGTTGATTCCCTTGCAATTGCCATAGGCACCAGCCACGGCGCATATAAGTTCAAGCCCGGCACCAAGCCGCAGCTTCGCTTCGATATTCTTGAGGAGGTGCAGAAGCGCCTGCCCGGCTTCCCCATAGTGCTGCACGGCGCAAGCAGCGTTATACCCGAATTTGTTGAAAAGATAAACAAGTTCGGCGGCAATATGCCAGACGCCATAGGCGTGCCGGAGGATATGCTGCGCCAGGCCGCAAGCATGGCAGTATGCAAGATAAATATCGATTCCGATCTGCGCCTTGCCATGACCGCAAGCGTGCGCGAGCATCTTTATACCCATCCCGATCATTTTGACCCGCGCCAGTATCTCAAGCCCGGCCGTGAAGCCATAAAGC
>CAVDFM010000169.1:0-4159 GCA_963608365.1 bacterium
CTCCTTCCGTCTTTTGCTTCGCAAAATCCACCTCCCTCAAGGAGGGAGGCTTAACGTTAGAGTTTGGACAGTTGCCAAAAGGCTCCATCCTTGAGGGAGCTGGCAAACCGAAGGTTTGACTGAGGGAGTTAAATTCATACCCACACAAAAAGCCCCTTTCGGGGCTTTTCTTATGCTCTGCTTTTTAGTCAGCTATGCTTAGTCCTCTATGCGTTCCCATACGCGGCTGCCTACCATTACGGACCAGGCCTTGTTGTCGCGGATATAGAAGCGCATGCGGTTGGCGACGTCGCCGTTGCGGAAGCCCTGGAACCAGGTTTCGCCGCAGTATACCATGTCCATCGGGCCCATGGCGGTTTCGCCTATCAGCTTGCCCTCGTCGTTTATGTATACCTTCAGCGTGGAAGGAATGCCTTCGTGGCAGATGTAGGAACCGACTAAGGTTTCGGGCGCGCCGAAGTCATATCCGACGGGATGCAGCCAGCGGTGGCTGTTCTCTATGGGATCGCCCATCATCATGTTGTACATCATCCAGCACAGGTCGTCCGTGTCGCAGTCGCCCTGGTTGCACAGCGCGGCAAAGCCGTAGCCTTCGCCCTTGAGGAAGCCGCCGTGGGTGGATACGCCGTGCAGTCCGCCGGAGTGTTCGCATATAACGTGGCCGTTCTTGGTGCGCTTGTAAAGGCCGTAGCAATAGATGGGCTTCTCTTCTTCGCCGAAGCGGTTGCCTACCATTATCTCGACCGCCTTCGCGGGGATGGCCTGCACGCCGTCTATCACGCCGCCGTTGCCAAGGCAGCTGTAGTAGCGGGCCATGTCGTGCGCGGTGCTCTTTACGCAGGCGCATGCGCGGAACGGGGGCAGTATGCTCCAGCAGTCGTCCGCAACGCTCTGGCCGTTTACTTCTTCAAAAAGGCTGGTTATGTTGCCGTCGGAAGCTATCTTCTTCGCTTCGGAGCAGTCTATGTCAAGCACGGTCCTGGTCATGCCTATGGGCCCGAACACGCGCTCGTTGAGGAACTGCTCAAGCGGCATACCCGCCGCCGCGTCAACTATATAGGATATAACGGCGTAGCCTTCGTTGGAATAGCTCATGTATTCGCCCGCCGCGCCAAGGGTCTTGTACTTGCAGTTGGCAATGTAGTCTATTACCTGCTCAATTTTGTCCATCTGGTTGGGGGACGTGCGGCGCATCTGCAGCGCCCAGCTGTCGCTTTCGTCCGCGGCGGAGTATACGTCCTGACCAACGGTCTCCTCACTTGCATCGGGGAAACGATCGGTGCTGTTCATGGCGATGGACCATTCCAGCGGCTCCATGGGCGGTATGCCGGCGGTGTGCATGGCAAGGTGCCTTACCAGCACTGTGTCCGCGGGGTTGCCGGGTATGCGGAAGGAGGGAATGTACTTGGTCACGGGGTCATCGTAGCTGAACTTGCCTTCGGCTTCCAGTATTGCAAGCGCCAAAGTGGAGGTGGACTTGCTCATGCTGGCTATGCCGAAAATGGTGTTTTCGTCGATCAGCTTGGTGTGCTCATTGTTGCCGAAGCCGTAGCCTTTTTCGAATATAACGCCGTTGGGGCCGTATATCGCGCAGCTCACGCCGGGCAGCTTCTTCTCCTTTATCCTTGCGTCAAGCGCCCTGTCCAGCGCCTTCAGGTCGTAGTTCATTGGTGTTCTTTCCTCCTGCTGTAAAATAAATGGTTTTATTATCCCTGCCCGCTTAGTCGAGCATTGTTTTAAGTTTGTCCGCCATTGCCGCGGCAAGCGCGGCGTGGCCTTCGGCGTCCATGTGTTCGTTATCAACCGGCGAAGGCTCGGCATACTTTGCCGCATCCAAAAAGTCTATTCCTAACCGCGCCGCCGCCTGCTCATAAAGCGGGGCGAATTTGAGCGATTCTTCATAGCCTGAAACGCTGAGCGGGCTTGGGTCGGTCTTAGCTATTTCGCGGCCTATATGTATGGGAGATACGAGCAGCAGCCGCGGCGTATGCGCGTTAAAGTGCAGCGCGCCGTTCATCACCATGCGCGAAAGCGTAATGCACCCGCGGCTTGCTTCCCAAGCCGTGTGGCTGTGCATCAAATCGTTCGTGCCCAGCATTATAACGACCGCGTCCAGCGGCGCGTGGCTCATAAGGCAGCACATAAGGTGGCTTTTGCCGTTGAGCACGCTCCCGTCAAAGGGGCTATCGAAAACGGTCGTGCGGCCGTTGAGCCCTTCTTCAATTATTCTGTATCCGTCGCCAAGCAGCCGCTGCGCGGCGCCCGTCCAGCGCACGGCGTACTCATAGCGGCCCTTGCCGCCGGGGATATAGCCCCAGGTATTCGAATCGCCATAGCAAAGAATGTTCTTCATGCATATCAGTATACCATAAAACGGGCCTTATGTATTGTTATAAAATAAAAAAACAGATATAATCATAAATATGAATATCTTGTCACCGGACTGCATGGTGCTTCAAAAGGAGAACGGGCTATGAATTACGGCGGAATAAAGGGAACCATAATCACCGCGGATGCGAACGACAGAATAAATATAACCGAAAACGGCGTTATAATAACCGACAAAGCGGGCACTATACAGGGCGTATTCGCTGCGGATTCGTTGCCGCCGATATATCAAAACGCGGATATAGAGGACTTCGGCAGCCGAATAATAACCACGTCCTTCTGCGATATGCATCTTCACGCGCCGCAGTATCCCATGCTTGGCTTGGGGATGGATCTGCCGCTGATGCAATGGCTGTATAACTATACCTTCCGCACCGAGGCCATGTTTAAGGACACGGGTTACGCGCGGGAGATATATGCCGCCCTTGCAAGAGAGCTTATTGCGCGCGGCACAACGCACGTTTGCGCGTTTTCCTCCGTGCATACGGATGCAAGCCTTGTGCTTACGGAGGAGCTTGAACGCGCGGGCATATGCGGCTTCGTGGGCAAAATAAGCATGGACAGGAACACAACCGGCGAACTGCGCGAAACCGTGGAAAGCGGGATCAGCGAGGAACGCCGCTTTATAGAGGAAGCGCTTTCACGCTTCGGCGGCATAAAGCCAATAATAACGCCGCGCTTTACGCCAAGCTGCACGGATGAGCTGATGGCGGGGCTTGGCGAGCTGAAGGCGGAATACAATCTGCGCGCGCAGTCCCATATGAGCGAAAGCTTTGATGAAATAGCCATGGTGCGCTCGCTCTGCCCGGACTGCGAAAGATATTACCAAACATATGAAAAAGCCGGCCTTTTCGGCGAAAACACCGTTATGGCGCACTGCATATACAGCGACGATACCGAGCGCGCAGCCATGAAGGCGGCGGGAGTATGGGCCGCGCATTGCCCCAACGCGAACACGAATATATATTCCGGCATTGCCCCCGTAAGGCGAATGATGACGGAAGGGCTGAAAATAGGCCTCGGGTCGGACATTGCGGGCGGAGATAAGCTGAGCATGCGCCATGTTGCCTGCGCGGCGATAAGGGTATCGAAGCTGAGGTATTATTACGCAGGCAGGGCGGCCGAGGAGCGCTTCCTTGACGTGGGCGAGGCGTTCAGCCTTGCATCCGCCCGCTCGCGGGAGTTTTTCGGCCTGAGCCGCGGCTTTGCGGCGGGGGAAAAGCTTTTTGCCATAGTGCTTGACGATTCATGCCACGGCCCCGCAATACCGCTGAGCCCTGCGGAGCGGTTTGAACGGCTGATTTATTCCGATGATCTTCACGATATTTTTGCAGTTTATTCCGGCGGAATCCGGCGCAAATGATGATATAATATAGTGCATAAAAAAGAAAGGAGCTAAAAACCATGCTTGAATACAGATACGATACGCAATTATTGATCGAAGGCAGCGGCCTTGACGAGGACGCCATAAACGCCTACTTCACGGACAATTTCAAGGGCGACTGCCTGCTTGCCGTGGGCGACGAAACGCTGATAAAGATCCATTACCACACCAACGAACCGTGGAAGGTGCTGGAATACTGCGCCTCCCTCGGCGAAATCTACGACATAGTGGTTGAGGATATGGACCGCCAGGCAAGAGGGTTGCAGGGGTAAGGCGGGCTTCCGCCCGCGGTGAAATCCTGCTGACGCAGGGTGAAATTGCGCAAAAACGCTGTAGGGGCGGCTATTAGCCGCCCGTATTCTCTTATGCACAAACACGGCGGGCGGC
>CAVDFM010000170.1:0-886 GCA_963608365.1 bacterium
GTTATACATAGCCCATTTGTCGAGAGCCATTTCACATAACTCGTAGGAAGAACCTATAACTGTTGTGCCGACAGCTTCAAATTCTTCTTTATGTTGAGCCAAAAGCGATAGTTCCGGATCAATCAGAGAAAAGACACCATCAATGTGCTCGTTTTTGCAAATCGTCAATATCTCATCGATATAACCAGGTGTGGTCATTCGAGGGACAATATAGAAAGAATCTGCATCATAAAGCGCTGGTGCATACGGGCTGCAATCGGTCGCAAAGACTTTTCCAGAAGAACCAACAGCATCTTTGAAATACTGAACGACTTTGTTTCTCGTTCCGCAGCTAAGAATTAAAACATTCATTATGAATCACTCCACTTTTTTCCAACACAACTTCTAATCCGCGCGAGATTTCCCTCACTGTTTTGGGTATTGACCTGTACCCCCGACCTGTTGAGCACTTTGCCAACCGTACTCGATAAAATATTTAAATCCGTAATAAAACTGACATGTTGTACATACTCCAAGTCATATGCAAATTTTTGTTCCCATGTCAACGTGTTTCTTCCGTTTATTTGAGCTAAACCAGTGAGCCCCGGCCGCACATCATGCCTATGTCGTTCGTCTTCTGTGTAATAGGGCAAGTATTCAACCAGCAGCGGCCTTGGGCCAACTATACTCATCTTGCCGCGGAATATATCCCACAGTTCAGGCAATTCATCTATGCTCAGCGAACGCAGCTTTGCTCCGAACCGCGTAAGGCGCTCTTTATCCGGCAGCAGATTGCCGTTTGCATCGCGCGCATCGATCATGCTGCGGAACTTATGCAATTTGAACACCTTCTCATCCTTGCCGGGACGCTCCTGCGTAAATATGACCGGACTGCCAAGCTTTATAC
>CAVDFM010000170.1:899-4132 GCA_963608365.1 bacterium
TGCTACACCGCTCAGCACTATATCCAGAAGCCGCTTTATGTATTTTTCATAGAATCCGGCCTTGTGCTGCATCAAAACATCTCCCGTATGGCAGCACACACGCGGTCAACATCGTCCATGCTCATCTTCGTATCGCTCGGCAAGCATACGCCGTGCGCAAACAAATCATCGCATACCGCTTCCTCATTGATCTTTACAAACGGCGCGGATGCAAACACGGGCTGCAGGTTCATTGGCTTCCAAAGATGCCTGCCCTCCATGTCATGCTTCGCAAGGTGCTTCAGCATATCCGTCGGTGTGATTCCGCAGTTCTTGTTCATAAGCAAAGTCGAAAGCCAACGGTTCGGCTTTGCGCAATCAAGCTGAGGCTGCATTGTCACAGGCAAACCTTTCAGCCCTTCACAGTACCTCTCATATATGGCGCGCTTCTGCTCAACGCGCAGCGGCAGCACCTTCATTTGCCCGCGTCCGATACCGGCGGAGATGTTGCTCATGCGGTAGTTGTAGCCTATTTCCTCATGCTGATACCACGGCGCATTCTCGCGCGCCTGCGTGGCAAGTTTCAGCGCATGCTTAGCCTCGTCCTCGCGTTCGCACAGCAGCATACCGCCGCCCGATGTGGTTATTATCTTGTTCCCGTTAAACGACAGCGCACCAAAGCGGCCAAATGTGCCGCACTTTCGCCCATTGTATTCTGAACCGAGTGCCTCGGCAGCATCCTCGATAAGCGGCACGTCATGCTCTGCGCATATGGCGGTTATCTCATCAAGCTTTGCCGGATTGCCGTACAGATGCACTATTACGACAGCCTTAGGCTTGCCGTAAAGTTCAAATGCCTTTCTAAGCGCAAGCGGATCCATGTTCCATGTTTCGCGTTCAGAATCAATGAAAACAGGCTTTGCACCAAGATATGCTATTGGGTTAGCTGACGCCGAAAACGTAAGGCTTTGGCAAAACACTGTGTCCCCTGCGCCAATGCCAAGCATTATCATCGCCAAATGTATTGCCGCCGTACCGGACGACAGCGCAACGGTATGCTTGGCACTGATGTATTGCGCCATATCGGCTTCAAAGCCGTTCACGTTCTCGCCCAGCGGCGCTATCCAATTCTTGTTGAACGCATCGTGAATGTATTCAAGTTCAAATCCTTCGTCCGACATATGCGGGCTGGCAAGCAAAAGTCGTTTACCCATTTCTTTCTCCTTCCCTGAAATGGCTTTCGTCTATCTCATTAACATTAATGTTATTCACCCTCGCCCCTGCCTTCACAACCGCGCCTTTGCGGATTATCGTTCCGGCTTCAACAAGGCTGTAATCGCCGATCACTGCGCCATGTTCAACTATTGATGCGCTGGCGAGTATAACGCCCTTGCCTATCTTCACGGCCGGGCTGACTATGGCTTTAGCTTCAAAAATCGTACCTGCGCCGGCCTCAACTGCGGGGCTGATGGTTGCGGTTGGATGCTTGAGCACGGGCACAATAAAGCCTGCAGCCTGCAGCTGCTCCGTCAATTTGCGGCGCAGAACATTGTTGCCTATTGCAACGAAGGCCATCGGGTATTCATTAAGATGCTTTTTGCAGTTGCCAAGCGTGTCCAGCACGCCAGGTAGAGCCATGTTATCATCAAGGAATGCTATCTTCTCAAACACACCTATTGCCTCAGCGGTTTCGCGGACAACCTGCCCTTGCCCGCCTGCACCGAGTATCAGCAGGTTCATGTGCTTTGGCGCATTCTGCGTCTGCTCCGCACTCTCTGCTTTTGAGCACACAACGGATGCCAGATCCGCGCGGCAATACTGCGCAAAACGCTTTACTATCACGTCCGGACGTTTGTTCTGCCCAAGATATGTGCAAAGGCTGTACATATCCACGCCTGCTTCAAGCTTTTGCCGTATGAACGCATAGCGAAGCTCCATTGACGAAAGCTTGTCCGCAATATGATACCTTTCGTTCATAGTGCTGAGCAGCACCTGCATAAGCCTGAACGGCGGCAACGTTTCTTCTCCGCTCATTATAAAGCTATCATTGCTATGATACAGGCCAATATTCTCCGCAAGGAATTGCTTAACGCTCTGCGGCATTGGTAAATCACGCGGCGCGTCCGATTGGATAAGCTCCACGGGGTCAGATGCCGTTCCGCCTTCCCCGCGCCCTGCAACGTTGCGTATATGCAGTATGCCCGCATCAATGTCTATATCCTGACGGCGCAGTGCAGTGACCTCGCCAAGCAGCAGACCCATATTTAGGCAGAGATACGCCGCCACCTTGCGCGGCTCAACATTCTCCGTCAAGTGCCTGTTGATTATACTGCATTGTTTGTCCGTCAGCATTAAAAGCTCCTGTAAGCGTTATAAAAGCCCGCGGCGCACATTCCGCAGGTCAATGAAAGTTCTGATTTTTTTGTGTATTCAATTTGTGAAGGCTAATTTTGATATGCCTTCGGCAACCGTAGTCCCGAACTACAGCTGCTCACTTTCTATTTTCCGGCGGCCTACTTGCCCGCGTGCAATGGCGCGTCGAGCCAAGCGGTCGGTTTATGCGCCAAATGTCCTCATACAACAAAGTATGTTCGTTTGTGCATTTTGCACAATAGTTCATTCGGCATTAAAGGCATATATCGTGCCTTTCGATGTCTTATTTTATCATACTTTATAAAATGTCTCAACCTTTTTAGCATAGAAAATAAACATACTTATTCTTATCATAGCCCGATATTCTTATTTTGGGCTAAATTAATATTATTCGAACATTTGTACTTTGTTATTTTTGTAACTATTGTTTTTTTAGTAATCAAAAATCGCCCATTTTTCGGCACTTTAAGCCTTGTTCCATCCGGTATCCACCAGTGATACCATAGACTGGAAAGAAGAGCGCAGCGCAAAGACGATACTCGATACCGTAATACCCAAGCTGCATCCGGGCTGTATAATACTTTGCCACAACAATGGCTACAAGATAAAGGAGTACTTGCCTACGCTCCTTAAAACCGCACAGGAGCAAGGCTATGAGTTCGTGACGGTAAGTGAACTGCTCCTTACCGGAGACACCATGATAGACGTGAATGGCGTGCAGAAGTTGAAATAGACGGCGTACTGAAGGGTCAAATCATCAAATTTGGCCCTTCATATCCATTTACTCGTCTTCTTCATCTTCATGATATTCCTTATACTCGCACGCAATATAGTCTATCTGTCGTGTTAGGATATAGCTTACATTGCTAGGCTTTGGATCG
>CAVDFM010000171.1:0-1858 GCA_963608365.1 bacterium
GCCGCGTACACACGCGCTTCAACCAAAATGTAACGGCAACGGGCAGAATATCAAGTACGGAACCCAATGTTCAGAACATACCCGTGCGCACGCAGCTCGGGCGGGAGATACGCAAAGCGTTTGTTGCAAGCGAAGGCCGCGTGCTTGTGGATGCGGATTATTCACAAATAGAACTAAGGCTGCTTGCTGCCATGAGCGGAGATGAAGGCATGTGCCGCGCATTTACAGAAGGCGCGGACATACACCGCCGCACCGCAAGCGAAGTATTCGGCGTGCCGTTCGATGAGGTGACGAGCGAAATGCGCAGCGCCGCAAAGGCGGTAAACTTCGGCATAGTGTACGGCATAAGCGACTTTGGCCTTGCGCGGCAGCTTGGCATATCCCGCAAGGAAGCCGCACGTTACATAGAACTATATTTCATGCGTTATCTAGGAGTGCAGGCATATTTGAAGGAATGCGTTGAGCAGGCAAAGCAGCAGGGTGCAGCCACTACGCTTTTCGGCAGAAGGCGTGAAATGCCGGAGCTTAAATCATCCAACTATAATACGCGCTCCTTCGGCGAACGCGTGGCCATGAACATGCCCATACAGGGCACCGCGGCAGACATAATCAAGCTTGCCATGGTCAGAGTGCATAACGAACTTAAGGCACGCGGCATGAAGTCCGAATTGATACTGCAAATACACGACGAACTGATAATAGACGCCGTGCAGGAAGAAGCCGATACCGCGGCGAAAATACTGAAAAACTGCATGGAAAATGTCATCAGCCTAAAGGTGCCTCTGCTTGCCGAGGTGCATACCGGGCATAGTTGGTTCGATACTAAGTAAAAGGGCAGGGCAACCACAATGATAATAGGGCTTACGGGAACGATAGGTTCCGGCAAATCCACCGTATCAGCGCGGCTGAACAGCCTTGGCGCGCTTATATTGGACGCGGATATCATCGCGCGTGAAGTTGTTGAACCGAATACCGAAGGGCTGCGCCAAATAGAAAAAGCATTTGGCAGCGGAGTTATAGCCGCGGATGGCTCGCTCAACAGGAAAGCCGTTGCCGCAATCGTATTTGCCGATGGCGAAAAGCGAATGCTGCTCAATTCCATAATCCATCCGGCCGTACTAAAAACGCTTGAGGAGCGCACTTCCGCCGAATTAACCGCGAATGACAAGCGGCTGATAGTTTGGGATGTGCCGCTTTTGATCGAGGTAGGCTGGACAAAATACGTTGATTCGGTATGGCTTGTGACTGCACCGGAAGCCGTGCGCATAGCGCGCATAATAAAACGGGACGACTGTACGTCTGCCCAGGCGGAAGCCCGCATACGCGCACAGATGAGCGAGGAAGAAAAACGAACATACAGCAGCGAAGTAATAGACAACAGCTCATCTATCGATATGCTTTACGAGCGGATAGACGCACTGTATAAGCAATACGCCGAGGCCAATGCATGAGCGCAGCACTGAGCGCAAAAAGAACGCAGCCACGCAAAGCCGCCGCAAAAAAGCCATCCCGCGGCACGCCGGCTAAACGCAGGAAAAAAGCGAAAGTGGCAAAGAAAGCGAATACGCGGCGTATCATTATTGCGCTCTTTGGCATTGCGGCGATAATTATGCTTATAATAGGCGGCTTCATGGCAAACAGGATACTTGAGCGGCGCACATATAAGCTGATATACGCAGACGATATATTAGCTTGCGCGGATGAGTTTTCTCTTGACCCATGCCTTGTTGCGGCGGTGATACATACGGAAAGTTCAAACCGTGCGGAGGTGGTATCGCCCAAAGGCGCAGTCGGCCTTATGCAGATAATGCCGTCCACAGGCGAATGGATCGCCGGCAAATTAGGCATGGCTGATTAC
>CAVDFM010000171.1:1868-4115 GCA_963608365.1 bacterium
GCTGATTACAGCGCGGAAAAGCTGACGAAGCCGAGCGTAAATATTCGCCTTGGCTGCTGGTACCTTAGATATCTATCGGATAAATACGGCGGAATGGAGCGCACGGCGCTTTCGGCATACAATGCAGGCCCCGGCAACGTGGACAAATGGTTAAATGACCCAATGTACGGCGACAGTAAGCGGCTTATCAGCATACCTTATGCCGAAACGGCTGCATATGCCGACAAAGTCCTTTCCGCAAAGGAGAAATACAGCGAACTATATGAAAAAGAGCTTTGCAGATAAAATGAAAAAAGCCTTGGCATTATGCATGGCAATAATAATGCTTACGCTTTGCGGCTGCGCCGGAAATCAGCAGAATGCCGCAGCAGCATCAGACGCAAACGAGCCAACGGCAACGCCGGCTTTGCTTGCGCCTACACCCGCGCCTGCGCCCGTGTACGGCGGCACGTTAAGGCTTGCCATGCCAGAAAATGCCGATACATCGGACCCGCTTTCGGTGAACACAAAGGAAATGCTTGGCTTCTTTTCGCTTATATACGAAAGCCTTATAGTAATAGACCAATCGGGCGTGGTTACGCCTAAGTTAGCGGAAAACTGGAGCTGCGACGATACCGGCCTTGTTTGGACGATGAAGCTGCGCTCTTCCGCCCGCTGGCAGGACACTGGTGCAAATGTTACCGCGGCGGATGTTGTATATTCGTTTGAGCGTATAAAGCAGACGGGCGGATACTATTCATACGCCACGGATAAGGTTGAATCTATTGCCGCAGGAAGCGACGGCAGCGTTGTCGTCACGATGAAGCAGCAGGGGATAGCGTCGCTGTACGCGCTGAATTTCCCTATAATAGAGAATCCTACTGCGTCAACATCACGCTACGGCGCAGGGACAGGCCCGTATTACATCACTTCGATATCAGGCGATAAAGTTACGCTTGAAATAAACCAGAACTGGTGGAAGGAAGAACCCTATATAAAAAAAATAGAGTTCTATCAAAGGAGCAGCAACGATGTTTCCCTCGCGTCTTATGTTGCGGGTCAGCTCGACATGGTGTTCACATCGTCGCTTTCCGTAGGGCGATATCGTGAGGACGGCGTTACGAACGTTATGGACGTCATGACGCAAACTGCTGAGGTAATGCTGTTCAATTACAGCAATTCAGAACTTGCCAACCCGCTCGTACGTCAGGCCATAGCCTATGCAATAAACCGCAGCGCGATAATAACAAACGTTTATATGAACCGCGCGCGTGCATGCGACGTGCCGATCGCGCCGGACAGCTGGCTGTATAACAGCCGCTCTAAAGTATATGATTATAATACAGAACTTGCACTCAGCCTTTTTGAGCAGGCAGGGTGGAAGGATACCGACGGCGACGGCTATCTTGAAAAGGATGCGCATCGCTACGATGAGCTTACATTAAAGCTTCTTGTGAACAAATCGACCGATTCAACGCGCGAAACTGCGGCGGGCGTTATCGCAAGCCAACTTGAAGCAATCGGCGTGCATGTTGAAATCGTGACCGCGGGCTTTACCCTTGGCGACAGCAGCAGCGAATATACCCAAATGCTTGAAAATAGAGAATTTGACATTACGCTTGTCGGTTTCAATCTGGCGCGTGACTGCGATATTCTGCCCTATATTGACGCATCCGGCGCATATAACTACGGCGGATACAGAAACGACGCCCTGTCCGCACTTGCAAGATCGCTCAATACCGCACGTGACGAAGCCTCCTGCCGCGAAGCCGCGGACGCGCTGCAAATGAGCTTTGTTGAGGATCTTCCGTTCATAACGCTGTATTTCCGCCTTTCAAGCATACTATACCATGCTTCCGTCAAAGGCTTAGAAAGCGAACGCGAGCCGGATTTGATGAGCAATATAGCAAATTGGTACATAGAAAGTTGAATGCAGCGCCAAGACATGATAGAATATGCACCGATGAAAGATGTGGGGGTTGACCTATGCTGAGCATAATTATAATATTTATAGTAATAGCAATAGACCAGCTGAGCAAAATTGCCTGCGCAAACGCGCTTAAGCTTGGCGAAAGTATAGAGATAATAAAGGGCGTGTTCTCCATTGCATATGTCGAAAACCGCGGAGCGGCGTTCGGCATGCTGCAAAACGCGCAGGTTTTCTTCATAATCGCAACGGTGATCGCCTGCGGAGCGATGCTGTATTTCATGATAAAGGAATACAAGCGTATGCATACTGCTATGCGAATTTCACTTGCACTTATATTC
>CAVDFM010000172.1:0-3940 GCA_963608365.1 bacterium
CACCTATGTCGACCCTAGCATTGAAAAGCTGACTGAAGACTACAATGTTTCCGTTATCTATCCTTCTGATGGTATACCTTGGGTATCTGAAGGCGTAGCCGCGTTCAAGAACGCTGAAAACGTTGATGCCGCCAAGTACTTCATCGAATGGCTCTTCAGCAACGACGATCATCTCCGTCAGCTTGCTTCCATAGAGAACAAGACCGGCGTTAAGATCATCAAGCCCTCTATCGAAGGCGTTGAACTGACCTACGATGCTTCCATCCTGATGGATGAAGACCTGTCCTTGTTCGGTAAGCAGCGCGAGGAGATCCTTGCCCGCTTCGAACCCATGATGGGCGACAAGGCTGCTCAGGAATAAATGACAGCCGCTTCTAAAAGCACAAATAAAAGGGCATGTAACAATGCCCTTTTTCGCATTAAAGAAAGGGCGGGGGACACGGTGGTGCTGTGCATACTGCTCGGCGGGGTGCTGCTGTTTATACTGTGGCCAATGCTTTGCATCGCGCTGCGCAGCTTTCGTGCAGCAGACGGCGGCTTTACGCTTGAAGCATACGGCAACGTGCTGTCCAAGTACGGCACAAGTATGCGCAACAGCGTGGTGGTCGGCATTTGTACAGCAATATGTACGACGATTCTTTCGCTTTCCGCCGCACTTACCTGCGCCACACGCCGTTCGTGGGGACGTACGCTATGCATGATCATTTTGACCGCCGCTATGGTAGCGCCGCCGTTTGTATCGTCGCTTGCGTATATTCAGCTGTACGGCCGACGCGGATGGATAACATATCGCCTGTTGGGACTTAGCTGGAACCCGTATAACCTTGCCGGCGTTGTGGCGATGCAGTCGCTCTCGTTCACGCCGCTCAATGCGCTGTTCCTGCTGGGCGTGCTAGATAAGCTGGATGCGGATAGTCTGCGTTCCGCGCGTGATTTGGGAGCAAAACCTTCCGCTATACTCAGGGACATTGTTCTGCCGCTTATGCGCCCGGGTCTGCTTGTGAGTATGCTGCTTTCGTTCGTCCGCTCCCTTGCGGATTACGGCACGCCTGTCATCATAGGTGGTCGCTCGGTAACGCTTGCCGCTGAGGTCTATTTGCAGGTCATAGGGTATTCAAACCTTGAAAAATCCTCGGCAATGAACATGTTCCTGCTTGTGCCGTCTATATTGTTCTTCTTTATATATCGTGCGCTCATGCGCCGATCTGATAAGCTGACCGCGGGCAGCCGCAGTACGCAAGGAGGATTGTCATTGCCGCTCACCCGCTGCGGTTCGGTCGGTTGGCTGGCGCTTATTGGCAGCGGACTGTTCTTTGTACTCACGCTGCTGCAATACGGCTGCGTACTGCTTTCCGGCTTCCTGAAAAGCAAAAAGGGCGTATACTCGTTTACGCTTGACCATTGGAACGAGCTTTGGAGCATTGGCGCTTCGCCTGTTGTGCGCAGCGTGGTATACGCGCTGATAGTCGCCGTTGTCGGCACGCTGTTCGCGGCATTGTTTGCATATTATATGGATCGCCGCCGCGTTCCCGGCCGTGCGTTTTTCGACTGCATTGCCACCATGCCGTATATGCTGCCCGGCACATGCTTCGGCATAGGCTATATACTCGCGTTCAACCATGCGCCGCTCAAACTTACCGGCACGGCAATAATAGTGCTCGCCAACATGTTGTTTAAGCAGCTGCCCACATCGGCAAAGATATGCTCCGCCACGCTTGCGCAGCTACAGCCGGCGCAAGAACGCTCCGCTCAGGACCTTGGCGCGGGCAGATTGGCCGTTATACGCGACGTTGTGCTGCCGAATCTTCGCCCGGCGCTTTTAAGCTGCTTTGTATATAACTTCACCAGCAGCATGACAACGGCAGGCGCAATAATATTCTTGATAGACCCAAGCCGTCAGCTTGCGGTGTTCCGCCTGTTCGATGCCGTATACCGCGGGGACTATGCGTTGGCGTCAGTTCTTGCGAGCGTTATAACGGCAATAGTGCTGGCCGTGGAAGGACTTGTGTGGCTGCTGAGCCGAAAGGAGGGCAAACGCCGTGTATCTTGAACTTGATAAACTGAATAAAAGCTTTGACGGCAAAAGCGCCGTGTGCGACCTTTCGCTTGGCGTGGAGAGGGGAGAGCTGTTGTGCATCCTTGGTTCCTCAGGCTGCGGCAAGACCACCACGCTCAATATGATAGGCGGCTTCCTTGCGCCGGACAGCGGCACAATATTGCTTGACGGGCAGGACGTTACGAATATGCCGCCTGAGCGCCGCCCTGTTTCAACCGTATTTCAGTCATATGGCCTTTTTCCGCACATGACGGTGCTTGAAAACGTTACATACGGGCTGAAATTTCGCCGCTATAACCGCGCGCAGGCAAGGGAGAAGGGCATGAAATACCTTGAACTTGTCGGCCTTGCAGACCGCGCAAACGCCCATATACACGAAATAAGCGGCGGTCAGCAGCAGCGCGTTGCACTTGCGCGTTCGCTTATAGTTGAACCAAAGCTTTGCCTGCTGGACGAACCGCTGAGCAACCTTGATGCGGCGCTGCGTGCGCGTATGCGCGGCGAGCTTAAGCGGCTACAGCGCGAGCTTGACATTACAATGGTGTTCGTCACGCACGACCAGGAGGAGGCGCTTATACTTGCCGACAGAATAGCCGTTATGGAGCACGGGCATCTGCTTCAGCTTGGCACGCCTGAAGATGTGTACCGCGAACCTACCAACGATACAATAGCTTCGTTCCTTGGCCTGAAGGACATCGTTTGGGGCGAGGACGGTTCCGTTATGAAAATAATAAGGAGGTAAACATTATGCTTGTTGATATGCATTTACATGAGAAAACATTCTCTACCGACAGTTTTCTTTCTCTTGATGAGATAGTGTCCATAGCCAAGGCCAAGGGGCTTGATGCCGTGTGCATCACCGATCACGACAGCATGGGCCTTCGCGAAACGGCTGAGGAGTACACCCGCCGCACGGGCTTCCCGATTTTTACCGGCATAGAGTTCTTTTCGCTTCAGGGCGACATCACCGCATGGGGACTCGAAAGCTATCCCGACCACCGCATCCCTGCACAGGACTTCATAGACCTTGTCAACGCTGCCAACGGCTTCTGCGTATCCTGCCATCCTTTCCGCAACAATAACCGCGGGCTGGAGGAGAAACTGCGCGATGTGCGCGGCCTGAACGGCGTAGAAGTGCTCAACGGCAGCGCGGACATGGAAGCCAACCGCAAGGCGCTGCGCTTCTGCCGTGAACTTGGGCTGCAGACCATTGGCGCAAGCGATGCGCATACTACTCAGCAGGTCGGCAAATACGTCACCTATCTGCCTGAAATGGTAACCACTCTGCCCGACTTTATCGCTGAGCTTCGCACGCTGCCCACCCGCCCGGCAATATGGAACGGTTCAAGCTACGATGTAGTGGACGAGTTTTGATAGAACTTAGGTGAAAATGTAGTCCCTAGTGGTAGTATATGGGCTACCACCAGGGACTTTTCTCATTTTAACTTTGCCAACTTAAGCTCTGAATACAACGTGAAATAGAAACATACCTGGCCATCTTTTAGCTCTACTCCATAGTTGCTGTTGTGTAGTGTAAGTATGCGTTTTACGATTTCAAGACCTATGCCGGAACTCTGAACGCGATAATCAGAACCCATAGAGCCAATATGATAGCGTTCAAATACTTTTGTAACATCGTTGTCATTGATAACTCCAGGATTCTTTATTCTTATAGTAACTTCTCCTGGGGCTGACATGTGCGATGATATATGTATCCGTTTATCTCCCTGAGTATATTTGAAAATATTACTCATTAGGTTATCAAAAACCTGGGTTATACGCTTCTTGTCCATACATACTATTGCATGATCAAGGCTTGTATTAACGGTGAAGCCATTTCTTTTTATGTCGTAATCAGCGCGGCAAAGATACTCAGATATAAAC
>CAVDFM010000173.1:0-3931 GCA_963608365.1 bacterium
GCTTAGCGGTCACTTTATAAGTACCCGCGTCAACGGGAAGCGCGTCGCTGCCGTCATAGGTCATGGTATAGAGCGTTTTGCCGTTATCAGCTGCAACGCGGTTATCGTTGGCGTTGCTCGCTTCGTGCGTCTTGCCGTCATAGGCAACAGCCCTGGGCGCAACGATGACGACCGCCAGGTTAGCTTTATTTACCTTGCCGTAAGCCTTGTCGGCGATTTGGAAGTTGTAGTTATTCGCATCCGCACCGGAGATGGTGTAAGTCACAGTTACTTCCACGTTCTCGCCCGCGTCGGCGGTGGCGTATGTACCAGTTACATTGGTGAACTGCACAATGTCGCCCGCGATGATTCCGGTCGCACTCATGTTAACCCTTGCGTCGTCGGTACGGCCATTGTAAGTCTTTTCATCAATGGTAACATTAACAGTTATGGGCAGGGGGGTGATAGTACCCTTCAGCTCAACGGTGGGGTTGGTCAGGTTATAGTTGTCCGCATCCGCACCGGTGAGGGTTATGGGCGCGGTGTTGGTGACGGTCTTGTTCTCGCCGACGTTCTTATTGTCAAACGCGAAGTCAATGCCCTTCAGGTTGACGCTTACGTCGGTGCCTTCTATTTTGCCTTCAAGCGTCGCTCCGCCGTAGTTAACAGCGGCTACCGTATTACCGTTATATACTTTCTCATAAACGGTGAGGCCGGTCAGGGTAACGCCCTTCTTTTCTATTATAAGCTGCGCGGTGGTGCTGCCGATGTAGTCCGCATCCTCGTACTTAATAGTGGCAGTATACGTGCCGGCATTGCGCGGTTCGGCAACGGTCTCACCATTTTGAGCGTAAGTCACGGTCAAATCGCTCTTGTTCGGCGTAAAGATTTTGCCGCCGCGATTGACCTTGGCTTTGCTCAGGTCGATTCCCTGCGTTTCGCCGTTGAAGGTCACGGTGGTGGTATCTATGCCGGTGATGGTGGCAACACCCTTCTCTACGACGCTCAACTTGAAGGTTATGGTTATAGGATCGACGTTGTCCGCCGTAACGGTGATGGTGCAGGTATAGGTGCCTTCCTTCGTATTGTCGATGCCATTCGGTTTCACCTCAACAAGTATCATCCCATTGCGGTCAACGGTTGCAGGCACCGAACCAAGCGTGAAGTTATCGGCATTGGCGCCGCCCAGGGTAGCTTTAATTCCGGTAATAGTGCCGGTACCCTTATTGTCTATTTGGGCCATCATACTAACCGGCAAGTCTTCGCCAATATGCTTAATTGTCTCTATCTGTGAGCCTTTGTTGAGTTCCCACGCATAGGTGTGCGCAGTCGTTACCGTTGCGTAGACAGCCGGGGAGGGGTTGTGGTTAGCATCGCCCTTAACGCGGGTGAATACATAATAGGTAGTTGCGGGTTCAAGGCCGGTGGTGGTTATGGTATCCGCCCACACGGTGGGTTCATCACTCGTGGTGCTGATGGCATACTCCTGCCCTTCAACAAAATCTATAACAAAGCTATCCGAGGTTACATCGCTTACAGTAGGCTCAGCGGGCGCAGCCTGGTCGGCCTTGGCTATAGTGAACGTTGCATCGGCCTCGCTCGTGCGGTATTCAGAAGCCTCGCTGGAGGTAAACTTTACCTTAACTGTATATGTACCCGCTTCGGTAGGAGCAGATTCAAGCTTATTATTCAGGCTGTCGAAATACTCAACAGTCCTGGTCATGTCATTAACTTCCACAGGACCTATTTCGGGCGTCTTGGCTGCGCCGTCATAGGTGAAGTTGAGTCCGTTGAAGCTTATGTCAACGGCATTCTTCTTCGCAAACACGGCCGTTACCGTGACATCTTCACTGCCCATGGTGAAGGTTATGGTAGCTGCGGTCTCATCCGTAAGGGTTATGCCGGTAACTTCCCACTTAACGAACTTATGGTCGTAATCACCGGGAGTGGCGGTAAGGGTGACCTCGTCGCCTTCGCGCACGGTGCCTTCGGGAGTGCCGGAAACGCTGCCGCCTTCACCGGCGGTAACGGTCAGGCCATGCGGGGCCTTGGGGGTAGTGACGGAGTTGCTCGTCGCGATGTCGCTCGCCTTATAAGTTTCGGTTTCGGGATAGCGCGCCTCAACGTAGTAGGTCTTGCCATATTCAACGGTGAAGCTGGTGTCCCAGCCGAATTCACCCTCACTGCCAAGTCTATACTCCAGCAGATTGGTGAGAGGATCCTTTACACTTATAACGTTCTCGTTGGCTTCGATAACCGGAGCAACGGGAGCAAGATTCCAGTTCGCCTTTTCAATCGCTATCTTCGAGGACACTATCTCGCCCGTATATTTATCGGAAGTTACAACGGCATAAATCTCGTGACCTATATCTTCCTTTTTTACGGGATAATTATGGCCTGTATAAATTACGCTGCCATCATCACGATACCATGTTACGGTAAAACCTTCGGTCATTGCATTGCCGGTGTAGCTTGCGGTTATAATATCCTGATATGCCGCCTTTGCGGGTACGTTGACCGTGCCGGTCAGGGTAGCCTTAGCTACCTTTATATCCTTGGTCGCGGTCTGGCCTTCAAAGGTGGCGGTTATGGTTGCGGTACCTTCGCCGACTGCGGCAACAAGGCCGTTTGCAACGGTGGCAACCTTATCATTGCTGGTGCTCCATTCAACGTCGCTCATATCCGCTTTGGGCTGGTTCGCGTTTTCGGGCTGCGCCGCAACGGTCAGCTGAGTTGTGTTGCCGATTCCGGTTATGCTGTCATCACCGCTGATGGTTATTCCGGTTACGGGGATGGAGATAACATTAGAAGGCACAGTCACGCTCGTGCTGTCCAAATAATAAATGGTTTTATTCTTCGCGTACAAAGTGGAATCATTTTCAGCAGCATCAAGCTTAAAGTTTATGCTCGCAGCACCTGCTTTAGCGGTATCTCTAACCCTGAGTTTAAATTTGTAGTAAGTACCAGTATCGCTAAACTCACTATCAGCAGTACTCATGAATAGTACTTTACCATTTTCAACCTGTTCGGTGTTAATGGTTAAGTATTCACCAGGTTCTGCATCGCCTGCATATTCTTTATTTTTTGAGAACTTGATAAACTCGTATTGTTCTACATCAAAGAGTATGACAGCAGTTATGTTATTAACTCCAGGATTGGTTAATACATCAACGTTGACATTAATCTCGTCGCCAATAGCAAGCGTACCACTTTTATCAGTCGTGATAGCAAGCTTTACATCTGTGCCGGTTTCCGCAATAGCAGTAACAGGGTAACTGCTTACGCTCATTACCATTGCTATCGCCATAACCAATGCAATTAGTCTTTTTCTCATCTTACTCTCCCTTCGTACTCTTTGTTACTGTATTCCAAACTTGACACTCATTCCTGCACAATATCTAAGCATCAATATCGCATCAAGTACATTAACCGAGCCATCGTATGCAACATCAGCCCTTGCAAGCTGTACATCGTCCAGTTTAGCCGCACTCATGCCCGCACAATATTGCAACAGCAATATCGCATCAAGCACGTTTATGCTTCCATCGCCGTTCACATCGCCATACTCATACCCGCCATACGGATCATCGGTGACATTGGGCTGGGTTATGGGGCTGAGGGCGCCGTTAGCGTCCTTGCTGGCAATAGACTTGGGGTCGGAAGCTATGCTCTGGCTGTCGCCCGACTTGGTCATGGTCAGCACCGCAACGCCCTGAGTCATGTCCGCACCGCTGCCGTTTTGCGCATTGTAGGTTATGGTGGCCGCGTTGCCGTTTACAGCAACGGTGAGCGGGCAACCGCTTACAGCGGTAATGTTGGTATAGCCGTTAAGCGTAAGCTGCATGTCCAGCCGCTGCAAATCGGTAATGTTCGCCTTGAGCGAAAGCGTCACAACGCCGTCCGCTTCGCTTGTGATGCAGTATATCGTGGGCGCGTTCTCCGTGGGATAGTC
>CAVDFM010000174.1:0-3862 GCA_963608365.1 bacterium
TGGGAGGCAACATGATAACGATAGACTTTTCGCAGAAAACGCCCATATATAAGCAGCTTGTGGAGCAGCTTACGCGCATGATAAAAAGCGGCGAATTAAAGCCCGGGGACAGGCTGCCCACCGAGCGGGACTTGGCGGAGAAGCTGTGCATAGCGCGCGGCACGGTAAAAAAGGCTTATAAGGAACTGAGCGACAACAACATAATAGAAGTGATACACGGCAGCGGCAGCTATGTTTATAACGACCGCGAAACAATAGACCTTAACGCGCGAAGGAAGGCCGCGGAGCTGATGGAGCAGACATACGACCGCATGGCCGCGATGGGCCTGAGCCATAAGGAGATAGGCACGCTGCTGCATATTGCCCTTGCCAAAAAAGCCCCGCCGGAAAGCTACGCCCGCATAGCGGTAATAGACTGCAATCCGGAATCGCTCTCCGTATTCAAGCGGCAGTTAAGCTACATTCCCGGCATAGTGGTATCCTCCTTCTTTGTGGATACCATAATTATGGACGACGACGCGGACGAGCTTATGAACGATTATGATTTGGTGCTGACTACCGTTACCCATTATGATACCGTTGCAAAAAGCCTTACGCGCAACCGCGAAAAGCTTATGGCGGCGGATGTATCGTTAAGCCGCAAAACGGTCGTTAGCCTCTGCGCCCTGCCGCACGACTGCACCATAGGCATACTGTGCCAAAGCAACAAATTTGCCAACCTTATTGCAGAGCAGGTGGAGATATTCACCGTCCACCGCAAGGCCCCGCCCGTCTGCTTCGATACCGATCCCAAGGCCATGCGCCGCTTCATGCGCCGTTTCCGCGCCGTTATAGCCGCGCCGGACAGCCCGCTTTTCGATGCCAATCAAACAGGCAGCCTGCTTGATGAATACACGGCTGCCCAAAATCAGGTGATAGTATTTGATTATCTTATAGACCGCGGCTCTCTGCTGCACATAGAGGAGCAGATAGACCGCATAATAGGGGATAAAGCGAAGTAGGGGGACTCCCTCAGTCTATTCGCTATCGCTCATAGCCAGCTCCCCTGCTGCGCAGGGCCACTCAGGTTGGAACAAGGTCGTCTTACTCACAGCCGTTCGTAATTCTCCCTGTTCCTGCCCGTTCTCCGTTTCGCTTCATCCGCCACTGGCGGCGCTCAACTCCGAACCTCAAAGAGGGAGCCTTTTGGGTGCTACCACTAACCCAAAGCTGTCCCCGCAAGCGGGGAAAGTGGCTGCGAATGCAATGAGCAGTCGAAAGGGGAACGACTCAAAACTGCCAAGTGCCGAGAGCTGTTCCCCCTCAGCTTCGCTTACGCTCAGCAGCTCCCCCGTTTCACGGTGGCGCCTTTTGGCGCGGTATAAACACGGCGTACAGTGCCGTACCCCTCGCGGAGCGATCGTTTCAATGGGGTTACGGGGGTCGCCAGGGGGCCTAAGGGGAGAAATCGAAATCTCCCCTAGCCCCTTGGCAAAAAAGGTTATAAACCAACTCGTATCTCTTTTGTTTATCTCAACCCCTCAGTCACGGCTTACGCCGTGCCAGCTCCCCGTTCGGGGAGCCTTTTGGATGAAGTCCCTACTGCGCTATCTTCGGCGCTTCCATGCGCACATAGTTCACGAACTTCTGCTCTATGGCGGTGAGCGCCGTGTCCTTGCGCCAGGCTATGTATATCGTGCGGTAGGCCTTCTTCCTGTCCAAGTCGAATGCCAAAACCTTACCTGAAACGACCTCTTCCTGCGCCGCAAGATAGGATATGACGCTCACGCCCATGCCCTGCGCAACGCCGGCCTTTATGGCCTCCGGATTGTCCATGCGGGCGACTATCCTCAGCGCGGACGTATCCACTCCGCAGGATGCAAAGTATGCTTCCACCGATTGCTGCGTGCCGCTGCTTTCCTCCCGCGCTATCATCGGCTCGTTTATAAGCTGTATGCCCGTTGCGCCCTGCTGCCTGAGCGTGCGGAAGCGGGGAGAGTTTTCGCTTATCATAACCAGCATGTCCTGCGCCACGGGGTAGCTTGTAAAGCGCCGCGGGTCGGGCTGCGCGCCCATAAGGCCGATGCGTACCTCGCTTTTTTCAAGCATAGCGCGCACAGCGTCGCTGTCCCCGCGCCTGAGCGCGAAGCGGGCGGCGTTGTTCTTTTTAAGGAAGCCGGACATAAGCTTGGGCAAAAGCTGCTGCGCCGGCACGGTGGACGTGGCTATGCTCAGCGTTGCCGCGTCGCTGCTTTCGCGCATGCTTTCAAGCGCCTCGCACCGGTTGAGAATCTCCTTTGCGGCGGTGTATACCCGCCTGCCCGTTTCGGTAAGCTCCAGCTTTCTACGCGCGCCGCGCAGTATAAGCTGGCTGTCCAGCTCCTGCTCCAGGCTTTGTATATGCGTGCTGACGGTGGACTGGGTCAGGTGCAGCTTATCCGCCGCCCTTGTAAAGCTGGCGCACTCCGCCGTTACCACAAACGTTTCAAGCTGTCTCAGGCTTATTTCAAGCATTATGTTTCTCCTTACAGCGATATAATAAAATCTATTTTCACGATGATAACCGCCCATACGGGCATTTTGGCGATGTTCACCGCTTTTATCAATGTGACATTTGCGCCGCCGTATGCTATGCTTTAAGCACAGAATTAAGGAGACGCCTACAATGGATACCGTTTATCTTGATAATGCCGCAACTTCCTTCCCAAAGCCCGCCGGCATGAGCGCGCGCATGAAGGATTATATGGACAATATCGGCGCAACCATCAACCGCTCCGTTTATGCATCGGCCGCTGATGCGGGGCTTGTTGCGCTCAGCCTCAGGGAACGGGCGAAGCGGTTTTTCAACTTCAATGAAAAGGCAACGCACGTCATAATCACCCCCGGCGCAACGGCGGGGCTTAATTTCATAATAAAGGGTCTGCTCCGCGCGGGCGACCATTGCATAGTATCAAGCATGGAGCACAACGCCGTTATGCGCCCGCTTATGCAGCTTGATGGCGTTGAATTCAGCAGGATACCCTGCGACGGCGAGGGCCGCATAATACCAAACACGCTCGAGCCGCTCATCCGCCCCAATACGCGCCTTGTCATAATGGCGCACGGGTCAAACGTGTGCGGCACGGTGCAGGACGCCAAGGCCGTGGGCGAAGTGTGCAAAAAGCACAACATACCCTTCGCGCTCGATGCGGCGCAGACCGCCGGGCATTACCCCGTGGACTTTGACGCATTCGATCTAAGCGCGCTTGCCGTGCCCGGGCATAAGGGGCTGCTCGGCCCCGCGGGCATAGGGTTGCTGCTTTTGAGCGACCAAATGGCGCATGCGCTCGATCCGCTCATCGCGGGCGGCACGGGCAGCGCATCGGATAAGGAAACGCTTCCCGATTACCTGCCGGACAGGTTTGAATCCGGCACGCCCAACATGGCGGGCATATACGGGCTTGAATACTCTCTCGGCTTCGTTGAAAGCCGCGGCATAGAATCCCTGCACGCGCATGAGCTGGCGCTGACAAAGCGGTTTATAGACGGCCTTAACGGCATAGCTAACGTAAGGCTTTGCGGCACGCGGCAGCTTGAAAGCCGCGTCGGCGTGATATCGCTCGACTTCATCGGTCAGGACAATGCGGAGGTCGCCTTCCGCCTTGAAACCGAGTTCGGCATACTCACCCGCTGCGGCCTGCATTGCGCCCCCAATGCGCACAAAACGCTTTCCACCTTCCCACAGGGCACCGTGCGCTTCTCGCTCGGCTTCGCCAATACGGAAGAAGATGTGGACAGAGCCGTGGAGGCCGTGAAAAGCTGCGCGGGGTAACTCGCTCAGTTATAATGGACTCCCTCAGTCAAACCTTCGGTTTGCCAGCTCCCTCTAAGAGGGAGCCTTTTG
>CAVDFM010000175.1:0-3846 GCA_963608365.1 bacterium
CTATGGTATAATGCAAAATATATTTTATGCAGATAACGGAGGCAATTATGACCGCTAAGCTATATCATCAAAACGGCTGCACCCGGTGCGATGCAACGGTGCTGGACTGCCGCGCAAATGCGGACGGCACATTCGATATATTGCTCGACCGCACGGCAATATACCCCGAAGGCGGCGGCCAATTAAGCGACACCGGATATATAGGTTCCGCCCGCTGCACCCATGCGCGCGATGATAACGGGGACATATGGCACCGGTGCGACAGGCCGATAGAAATAGGTCAAAGCGTACACGTTGCGGCGGACGAAGCCGTGCGCCTTGACCACACGCAGCAGCACACCGGCGAGCATATGCTTTCCGGCCTTGCGCACAGCATGTTCGGCTGCACCAACGTTGGCTTCCATATGGCGGACGATATAGTTACCGTGGATTTTGATAAGCCCCTTTCAGCGGAGCAGATAGCCGAGCTTGAGCTGAAGGTGAACGAAGCCATTCAGCGGGACGAACCCACCCGCACCGTAACCGTTACGCCCGAAGAATACGAAACCATAGAAATTCGCAAAAAGGCAAAGGGTCTAAAGGGCGAGATAACCATAGTATACGCAGGCGGCGTGGATTCGTGCACATGCTGCGGCACGCATTGCGAACGCGCCGGCCAGGTCGGCGTATTGAAGATATTGTCCCACATGAACTATAAGGGCGGCGTAAGAATAGGCTTTGTGTGCGGCATGAGGGCCGTTTTATCCATGCAGCAGGACGGCGCGCGCATGGATGCGATTGCCCGCCGCTTCAGCACATCGGCAGACAAGGCCGTTGACGCCGTTATAAAGCAGGGCGACGAACTTGCCGCCATGAAGCGTGAGTTCAAGCGGCGCACGGATATGTTGCTTGATTATCGGGCAAAGGAGCTTGCGGAAAAGGCTGAACTTTGCGGCAAAACGCGCGCGGTTGTGACCATGAAAGAAGGGTTAGAGGCCAACGAACTCGGTTTCCTTTGCGAAAAGCTTTGCGCGCACGGCAATATGGTTGCCGTTGTGCTGGCGCAGAAAGGCGAAAATTTAAGCTACCGCGTGGCGCGCTCTGCGGACGTGGCGCTGAGCATGCGCGAACTTATTCAGGCCGTAAACGCCCTGTTCGGCGGCAAAGGCGGCGGGCGGGACGATTCCGCCCAGGGCAGCGCAAAGCTTAACGGCAGCGCGAAAGACTCCGTAGAGCAGCTTAAAGCATACGTTTACCGCCGCATAAAGGGCTAATTTGCATTCTCCAAATCAATATCATCATCAAATTCGGTGTCCTCGAGCGTTACCTCGGGGACATTTGTTTGTTCAGCCGCGCTGTACGGCACAATAACGCTCACCGTGCGGCTCAGCGGCCCCCGCGCCTTTTTACCCAGCACCGTAAGCCGCGGATGCTCCGCCGCCACGGCGTAGCTTGCCATTCCGCCCTGCGCCGCTTCATCGGTATAGCTCAATGAGCCATCGCCCGATATGCTTGCTATCATTGTGCGCTCTGCACCCGATATGGTATATATGCAGTAATTCATTCCCTGCTCCGTTGTGCTGAACGTTATGACAGGCTTATTGCTTTCGTTCAGTTCCACGCGCACGTTTCGCACTGCCTTCGGCACGGCCCAATACTGCGTGGTTTCATCCGGCGCGGTACCTTTCAGGAAAACCTCGCCCACTATGCTGTCCTTGGGCGTGAATGCGTTTGCAAGCACGGCCCTATGCTCGGCCTTCAGCGTGTAGCCGTCCAGCTTTATCCTTTCCACCGTATCCGGCATTGCGAATTCAGGCGCGGCGCCGTCCGCATACAGCTTTGAAAAAAGGTCATACAGTATCAGCGCGGGGTATTTTCCGCCCGTGGCCTTCGGCGGCAGGGAACCATCCCGCGTGCTGTCGTATCCCATCCATACGCAGGCGGAATATTCGCCGTTATATACGGCCATCCATGCGTCGCGGTTGCCGTCGGCCTCGCCAACGGTGCCTGTTTTTCCCGCCAATGCAATGTTCAGCTCGCCAAGCCGCTTGCCCGTGCCCTCGCTCACAACGCTCTGCAGCATGCTTGTCAGTATATATGCGTTGCCTTCGCTCATCACGCGCACGGGCGTATCCTCATGCGCGTAAAGCACCTGACCGTTCGCGTCAGTAATGCTCCTTATCAGCGCGCTTTGGCGGTATTCCCCGCCGGAAGCGAAGCTTGCGTATGCCGCGGCCATTTCAAGCGGGGATACCCCGTATGAAAACCCGCCCAGCGCAAGGGTAAGGCTGGTGTCGCTTTCGTCAAATTCTATGCCCACGCTTTTTGCAAATTCCTTGCCGGTTTCAACGCCAAGTTCGCTCAGCACCCTCACAGCAGGCACGTTCAGCGAACGTTTTACGGCGTCCCGCAGCGTTACCCAGCCATAATACTTATCGCCCGCGTTTTTGGGCGAATAATCGCCGAACGTTGTCTTTTCATCCATAAGCATGGTTGCGGCGGTATAATTGAGCCGTTCAAGCGCAGGCGCATATACTATCACCGGCTTTATAAGCGAACCGGGCTGCCGCCGCATGCCGCTTGCGCGGTTGAAGGCCATTGCTCCCGCATCCCCGCGCCCGCCTACCATTGCAAGCACAAAGCCCGTATTCGGCTGCACAACGGCTGCCGCCGCCTGGCAATCTTCGCACCCTTCGGGGAAAAACTCCGCGTTGTTCACCGCCTGTTCGCACAGCGATTGCAGTTTGGCATCCATCGCCGTATATATCCTGTATCCACCGCAAAGCAGCTCTTCCATCCCAACGCCCAGTATGCCCTGCGCTTCTTCAAGCGCGGCGTCTATATAATAGCCGCGGTGCGTTTCCTCCTTCTCGGCCAAAACGAGCGGTTCTGCGGTGGCCTCCTCCTTCTCCTGCTGCGATATATAACCATAGTCATACATAAGCCGTATCACGGTGTTTCGCCGTTTCAGCGAAGCCTCGTGATCGATATGCGGCGCGTAGGCCGAGGGCGACTTGAGTATGCCCGCCAGATCCGCCGCCTGAGCAATGCTCAGCTTGTCCGCCCCCACGCCGAAATAGTTCAGCGCAGCCGCTTCTATTCCGTAGCAGCCCGCGCCAAAGTACACATAATTGAGATACATTTCAAGTATGTCGTCCTTTTCATACAGCCGCTCCATCTGCATTGCAAGCACGGCTTCTTCAAGTTTTCTGGATATTGTTTTTTCGCTTGTAAGGTGGCTCAGCTTTATGAGCTGCTGTGTAATTGTGCTTGCGCCCTGGGCAAAGCGCATCTGCTTTATGTCCGTCCACAGCGCGCCCACAACGCGGATGAAATCAACGCCGTGGTGCTTATAAAAGCGCGCGTCCTCGGCAGAGATGAACGCCTTCTGCACATGGTCCGGCAGTTCCTCTATGCGCTTATATACCCTGTCCTCCTTTGCATGCAGGCGCACGGCCTCCGCATCGCCGCCATCGTATACAATAAGCGTTTGCGGCGCGGAAAGTATCTTATCCGGGTCAAAATCCTTCCACGAATCAATATTGAGCAGCTTTACTGCAAAGAACAGCAAAAACGCCGCCATCGCGCCCGCCGCAACGATCAATACCGTGCGGACAACGCGCCACAGCGACGCAAAAAAGCCCCGTTTATGCTGCTTTTCTTTTTTATCGGTCTTGTTCATCCATACCCGCCCTCTTTCTTGTCATATGATGGTAGTATTCCCTATGAGGGCGGATATTATAGTTAAATTATGGCGGCACAAATGCAAATTTTACTTGCAATGCGACGCGAAATGGTGTATTATAGTTAAGCGGCTTGCAGAGATGGCTGAGCTGGTCTAAGGCGCACGACTGGAAATCGTGTTTA
>CAVDFM010000176.1:0-1892 GCA_963608365.1 bacterium
GCTTCAATAAGCTTTTCTTTGTGTTCTTTAAAGAATTTTATATCATCATAATTCTCTAGTGCTTGACGGCTCTTTACTGTAACATAGGCATCTATGTCTGTGAAAATCTTCCAGCTAGAAAAGCCTAGCTTCTCAAAAACCTCGTGCTCAAGCTTATCGTATTTGCTTTGCCGTATACTAGCAACTATTATTACAAATACAATAGTCGCACATGCTATTGCCGCTGCCATACCTAATGCACCCATCTTTTACTTGTCCCTTCCCTATTATCCATTTTTCAGTATACACCGCCGCCTAAAAAACAGCTCCCAGTAGTTGCACTAGGAGCATATTGGCAAGCTTACTTTTCTTAGTCAGCATACTGCAAAATACAATTAAATGCAAGCTAAAACAAATGAACTCATATCCACCGCAATAAGTCCCGCCAGTACTGATGATCTGTCGGGAGTTAATGTTCAGCGTACGGTTTTACTCCTTCGCCAGCAGCGGGGATTTGAGCAGCGCCTGCTTAGTGCTTTCAAGATGCGTTCTAAGTATAGCCTTTGCAAGTACTATGTCCTTTGCTTCGCATGCGTCTATCAGCGCGCGGTGCTCGGCTATGTTCTTCACGCGGGGCATATCCGCCTGCGTATAAAACGGGTGCAGATACCTGTCCACGTTGGCATGGAACTGGTCTATCAGCCCTATGGCGACCTTGTTGCCGCTGGGTTCATACAGGGCAAAGTGCAGTTTAAGATTGATGGAATCAAGATATTCCATGTTCTGCTCTTCATTGAATTCGTCAAGATACTGCCTGGCCTTGCGTATTGTTTCGTTCGTCATCAGCGGTATCGCCGCGCCAAGCGTGCCGGTTTCAAGCATTATACGCGTATCCATAACGTTCGCAAGCTCGCTTGCACACAGCTTCGTCACCACCGCGCCGCGGTTGGGGTATATGCGCACCAAGCCCTGCGCCTCAAGCTGCCTCAGCGCTTCCCTTACGGGTATGTGGCTCACATTGAGCGTTGTTGATATTTCGTCCTGCCTAAGCGGCATTCCGCCCGGCAGAACGCCGCGAATTATGGCCGTGCGTATCACCTGAAATACCCAATCCCGTGCCGCTATGGAGCGCGGCTGAAGCTCCTGCGCTATTCTTGCAAATTCCATAATGCCTTCCTAACTCTCTCTTTATTTTTAGGATATATCGACCGGTGTTGTCATACACCGCAAACATTAGACTGATTTCATAGATATATTCTATATAATATTTGATGCTTCGTCAAGCCGAAATTGCATATTTTAGGATTATACATAGGTTTTATGCACAAACGAAGAGCGCCGCATTTCTGCGGCGCCCTTCTATGGATGGGGGGTATGTCAAAACGGAGTGCCCGTCATGACCAAAGTTTTGTTCGGCGCAAAGGCTGATTAGCTCTGCCTTTCGCCCAGCGTAACGTCAACGTCTATCTGCTCGCTGCCGCGCTGTACGGTTATTGTTACCGTATCGCCCACATTATATCCGTAAAGCAGGGCGGAAATTTCGGAAGAACTTGTTATCTTCTCCCCGCCGAATGCAAGGATGATGTCGTTCACCTTCAGGCCGGCCTTTTCAGCTGCGCTGCCGGATTCGATGGAGTATATCTGCGGGTGGGTAGTATAGCTGCTGCCGAAGAACCCGCGGTTGCCGGTGGTAAAGGCCACATTCTGCATCACTATGCCAAGATACGGTCTGCCGGTAACAAAGCCGTGATCCATCAGGTCGGTTATAACGCTCTTAGCCGTGTCCATAGGAATGGCAAAGCCTATGCCTTCAACGTTTTCGCCGCTGGCCTTGGAATTGACTATGCCGACCAGTTCGCCGTCCGCATTGAACAGACCGCCGCCGCTGTTGCCGGGGTTTACGCTGGCGTTCA
>CAVDFM010000176.1:1902-3819 GCA_963608365.1 bacterium
CAATGGTAACTTCTCTATCAAGACCGCTCACGATGCCCTTGGATACGCTGGTGGCAAGCACGCCAAGCGGATTGCCTATTGCGTATATCGTATCGCCCACCATAAGGGTGCTGCTGGAGCCTACCGTCGCAGCAGGCAGATTCTCGGCGTCTATCTTTATCACGGCAAGGTCCGTATAGCTGTCCGCGCCGATAAGCTGCGCTTCGTATTCCGTGCCGTCCTGCAGGTATACCTTTATCTTATCCGCGCCGGACACAACGTGGTTATTGGTAACTATGTAACCATCTGACGTGAGTATCACGCCGCTGCCGCTGCCAACCGTTTCGCTTTCCGTTTCGCCCTGGGAATACCAGTAGCGTCCGGTGGAAACCTCGGCTTCGATGTCTATGCTCACAACGCTGCTCATGCTGCTCTGTACAATGCTTGTGCTGCCGTCGCCCTCGGCGCGGCTGTCATTCGTCTTAATGCCGTTGCTGGGCTGCGTGGCAGGATCCTGCGTTACGGCAGGCGCGTTAGTTGCGTTGTTCTGCTCAGGCGTTGTTGTCGCATTATTGAGCACCTCCTGCTGAGTTGGCTCATTGTTCGCGCTTATGCCGCGGCCTATCGCCAGTCCGGCTCCCGTGAACAGCAGCGCCGCCACTATCACGGTAACTATCATCTGCGTCATCGTAACAAACTTTTTAGGTTTGTTGCCGTTTCCGCTGCCGCCGTTGCCGTTGCCGGCACCGTAGGCATTATAGCCGGGGTTTGCATTAGTGCTGTAATTATATTGGCCGTAGTTCGGCTGACTCTGCTGCGGCTGCTCGCCCTGCTGAGCATTCTGCTGCGGGTTTTGCTGTTCATACCATTTCCAGTTGTTTTCCATATTATTTCCTCCTTTCGTTCCCGTTCCCGCGGGAACTCATGGTCGTTTTCTTTTTATGGCTTTATTATACCGACAAATTATGTACAATAAACGCGCAGCTCGTATCAACATTGTGTTACATTTTGGATTAATTGTGTCCTTGCGCGCGAAAGCAAATGTTTACAGATTGGTAAAATTGCTCAGGCTTGATGATAAGCGTGTTGCGGAGTATAATACTGGAAAGAATACTTTATATAAAATAAGCAGAAAGGTATTATTTACGCATGAAAACACGCCGCCGCAGAAGGCGCAGAATCACGGCAAAGTTCGTGATAATACTGATATTGTTCATAATCGCGCTTACGCTTGGCATACTTGTGCTGAGCAATTCGGGAAGCGATAACGGCACCGTTGTTCCCGGCGAAACACAGAAGCCCGGGCTGATCGATTCCATATTCAAAACGCCCGAGCCTACCGAAACGCCCGAACCTGAGCCCACCGAAACGCCCGAGCCTACCCCCACTCCCCTTCCGGAGTTCAGCCCGTATGCAATAGAAGGCACGCGACCGAGCGATTTCGGCATGGAAACAGCCATAGAGATAGACGGCAAAACCGTTTCGAGTTATCAGCGGGAACAGACCATAGACTTTGGCGAAGGCAAGGATTATACCCAGCTTGAGGGTATCATCACCTTCCGCGGCAACAATTTCCGCGACAATCCCGCCTACGGCACGGCTACAATAGTTGAAAAAACGCTGGACGACGCCAATGCATGGATAGTGAACACCGGCAGCGTGCCAAAGGTATACGGTTCCGGCGCATGGACAGGCTCCGGCTGGACGGGACAGCCGCTCATCGTCCGCTGGCCCGAGGAAACCAAGCGCATAATGAATCTCTACGATTCCGCCAAGAACAAGGCCAACCTCGTTGAGGTAATATACGCCACCATGGACGGTCATATTTACTTCCTTGACCTTGATACCGGCGAACGCACGCGCGACCCCATCAACATGGGTCGTTATCCCTTCAAGGGTGCCGGCGCGCTTGACCCGCGCGGCTATCCTCTGATGTAT
>CAVDFM010000177.1:0-3782 GCA_963608365.1 bacterium
GGCGTATTCTTTAAGGCGCAGACCATATTGCAAAAGACTGACGGCGACCTTCCGCTGGGCATACTGGCGTGGATAATCGGCGGCGTTATAATGCTGGTGTGCATACTCACCTTCGCCGTGATGGCGCAGAAGTATGTTAAGGTGAACGGCATAGTTGACTATGCGGAGGCCACGGTCGGCGGCAAGTACGGCTACTATGTGGGCTGGTTCATGAGCGCCATTTATTACCCCACGCTCACCAGCGTTCTCAGCTGGCTCAGCGCGCGCTACACACTCGTTTTCATAACGTCCTGCTGGCCCGATTTCCCGCTCATAATCCCCGCGGCCGAAGGCGGCTGCGTGATAGGGCCGGAGTGCATCGCGCTGATGATGTTCTATATGTGCTGCGCGTACTTCGTGAACGCCATCTCCCCCAAGCTTGCCGGTAAGATCCAAACCTCTACCACCGTGATAAAGCTTATACCGCTCGGACTCATGGCGATCGTGGGCATAATAGTCGGCCTTGTCAGCCCCACGCACATGCTGGTGAACAACTTTGCCGCGGCGCAGGATCTGCTGCCCAAGGATGCAAGCACAAGCTCCCTGCTGCTCAGCGCCGTCTGCGCAACGTCATTTGCGTATGAAGGCTGGATAATAGCTACAAGCATAAATTCCGAGCTGAAGGATTCAAAGCGCAACCTGCCCAAGGCGCTTATAATAGGCGGCATAATAATTATCACCGTGTACATTGCGTACTATGTGGGCGTTGCCGGCGGCGCAACGGTCGAAACCCTTATGGCGGACGGTGCTACCACCGCATTCACCAACATATTCGGCAACGTGCTTGGCAACATACTTAACCTGTTCATAGCCATTTCCTGCATAGGCACCATGAACGGCCTTATGCTGGGCTGCACGCGCGGCATGTATGCGCTGGCTGCGCGCGGCGAAGGTCCCCGTCCGGAGGTGTTCGCTCAGGTAGATCCCGAAACCAATATGCCCAACAACGCTTCCATATTCGCGCTGCTTGTGACCGGCTTCTGGGGATTCTATTTCTACATTGCCTGCGTTGCGGGAACGTGGAGCGGCCCCTTCGTGTTCGATTCTTCGGAGCTGCCCATAATCACCATATACCTTCTCTACATCCCCATTTTCATAACCTGGATGAAGAAGCAGAAGGATGAAAATGTGCTTCGCCGCTTCATACTTCCCTCGCTTGGCCTAATATGCAGCCTGTTCATGGTGTATGCCTGCATAGTTGGTCACGGCATGGAGAACGTGTGGTATTTGATAGTATTCGCGGCGTTCATGTTCGTTGGCTGGCTGCTGGACCGCAACAACAAGAAAAAGAAACTCAACTGATAATCAATCGCTTTGCCATTAGCGAAACAAAAGCCCCGGCGGGGATCCCTGCCGGGGTTAAATTTTATCCTCTGTTCACGAACACATCGTCAAACTCAAGCGGGTCAACGTAGCCGCATTCGGGGTCGAACTTCTCCTGCAATTCGTGGCTGACAACCGTATATACGCTGCCGTCAGGATAGGTGAACGTTACCGTATACCCGCCGCCGTCTGATGGGTCGCATTCGTATTTGTATATATCCTTGCCGTCCGTTATGGTTTGCTCCGCTTTGTTCACCGTGTATGTAACGCCTTTTGAATAAACGGTGTATATCTGCTCGGCCTTGCACCCCGCAAAAAGCAGCAAACAGGCTATGGCTATAACGGCGGCTTTGCGCGTTGCCGCTTTCATATTGACACACTCCTTACGCTATCAGCATTATAACGCCTATCACTATTGCAATCCCGCCGCCTATGCGGCTTATGGTTATGGCCGCGTCGCTCGGCTCGGCGTCCTTAAAGCGCCAGCCGCAGCTTAGATACCAGCTTGCCTTTGGCGCGGCAAGGTTGAATATGCCAACACCGCAGAGCAGCAGCGCCACAAGCGGATGATTGGTGCCGGAGGTTTTTTCCTTCTCCCTCGGTGAGGTCAGCGCCTTGTACAGGGTAAATGGGTCGGTATAGCCGCTGTCATAATCATAGTCTGCGCTTATCGCCCCCGCGCTCACGCCGCCGATGCTATTGTTCGCAACCGTTATGCTCGCGCCGTAAACTTCCCCGTTCGGATAGGTGAAGTCCACACGGTTGCCGGAATCGGCGTATTCATAGCCGTATGTGTACGTTCCGTCCGATATTGTGCAGTTTTCCGTGTTCACAATATATGTCGCGCCGTATACGTCTATTGTGTATACCGTCGGCGCGGGTTCCTTTTTGCACCCCGCAAAAAGCAGCATCGCCGCAAATACAAGTGCAAGTATAGCTATCGTTCGTTTCACGGTGAAGTCCTCCTTATCCGTTCTGCGCCTTCATCGCCGCGCGCACGGTGTGCATCAGCAGCACCGCCGTCGTCAGCGCGCCCACCCCGCCGGGCACGGGCGTGTATGCTTCCGCCTTTTGGCAGGCCTCGGCGGCAATATCGCCGCAAAGCTTGCCGTTCACGGTGTTTATGCCAACGTCTATAAGTATGCTGCGCTCCGTAACCATGTCCGCCATTATCATCGCCGGCTTTCCCGCGCTGGCTATAATTATGTCCGCGCTCAGCGTGTGCGCGGCAAGGTCCCGCGTCGCTGTGTGGCAAACGGTGACCGTCGCGTTTTGGCTGAGCATCAGCATCCCAAGCGGCTTACCCACAACATTGCTTCGGCCTATTATGCATACGTTTTTGCCGCCAAGGCCTATTTCACAATGCTCAATAAGCCTTATCACGGCCTCCGCCGTGCATGGGGCGAAGCAGTCCCGCCCGCCCATAAGCAGCCCCGCGCTCAGCGGGTTCGCTCCGTCCACGTCCTTTTCGGCCGGTATCAGCGCGCGCAGCCTGTCCGCATCAAGGGTCTTTGGCACGGGCATAAAGAGCAATATGCCGTGCACGGAACCGTCCGCGGCAAGCTTCGCTATGGCTTCTTCGGCTTCTCCCTGCGTGCAGCATGAGCTCAGGGAAATGCTTTTCACCTTTGCGCCCGCCGCGTCAAAGCGCTTGTTTATGCTGCGCTCGTATGCGCCGTCCGCAGCATCGTAACCGATGCGCACCACGCCAAGGCACGGCGCTATGCCGCGCTTGATAAGCGCACCTATTTGCCGCATTTCGTCAGCACATATCGCATTTGCCGCTTCCGCCCCGCGAAGCTCCCGCATGGGTTTATTCCTCCATTTGCTTTACTATCGTGCAGTAAATCTCATTGCCCATGCTTTCGCATTCGGCAAGTATCTTTTCGCCCTTGGCGCGTATCTCCTGCGCCTTTTCCGCATCCGCAATGCCGCCAAGGTTTATAAGTATGTTCAGCCATGCGCCGCGCGCGCAGCTTACCAGGTTCAGCGCAGCAACGCCAATGTCGCTTGCGCAGTTCGTGTTGCTTTTGCCTATAAGCATCTTCGCAAGCTCAAGCCCGTCGTGCGCGCGGTGCAGCGTGTCAAAAGGCACCATCGTCGCGCCCAGCGTAGCTTCCGCAATGGCGGCCTTCCGCGCAGCCTTATCCTCGTCTGTGTCCTTTGGCAGCTTGAACGCGGCAGAAACGCGGTTGAACGCCTCCGTATCCTCGTTTATCAGCGCGCACATGCGCTCGGACAGCGTCCGCGCCTGCTCGTATACGTCGCGGCAAAGCTCCTGATGCTCCTCGTATTTCTTTTTGCCGAGCGTCAGCGCCGCAACCATTGCGCACAGCCCCGCCCCCTGCGCGCCGCAAAGGGCGCTTGCGCTGCCGCCGCCGGGCGCGGGCGCATCGCTTGCAAGCAGGTCTATATAATCG
>CAVDFM010000178.1:0-3726 GCA_963608365.1 bacterium
AACAGGCTATACCAGAATATGCGCATCAGGTCCAAGCCTATTACTAAGCATATAAGCCCCGTGATATAGCAAACAAAAACGCATGAGAATATTTTCCTGCCGAGGGGCGATTCTTTGTCCTTTACGAATCTTATTATGCCGTATACTATGCCAACTATCAGGGCGATAGGCAGCGCCTGCAAAAAATAGCCTATATAGGTATCGAAAAAGAAATACTGAAAGTTCATATTTGCAGGGAAATACATATTTCACTCCTTATCAAATGATAGTAAACTGAGTATATCAAACAATTATGAACAAATCTACCGCATGCATAAGAATAGCCCGAGCGTTTCCGCCCGGGCGTTGAGTAGTTGTGCTTCAGTTCGGCTTATATAAGGCTTTCGCCCGTCATTTCACTTGGCTGGGGCAGACCCATCAGCTTCAGCATTGTGGGCGCCACGTCCGAAAGCTTGCCGCCTTCGCGGAGCGTTGCGCCTTTGTGCGCGGGGTCGATGAGTATAAGCGGCACGGGGCTTGTTGTGTGCGCGGTGAAGGGCGTGCCGTCCTCGTCCGCCATCAGTTCGCAGTTGCCGTGATCCGCCGTAAGTATCGCACGGCCGCCGTTTGCAAGTATTGCGTCTATCACGCGCGCCGCGCATTCGTCAACGGTGTGCACGGCCTTTACTGCCGCTTCCATAACGCCCGTATGGCCTACCATGTCTGGATTGGCAAAGTTGAGTATCATCATGTCATACTTGCCGCTGTTTATGCGCTTCACGGCTTCCTCCGTGACCTCATATGCGCTCATTTCGGGCTTGAGGTCATATGTGGCTACCTTGGGGGAGGGGATGAGCGCCCTGTCCTCGCCGGGATTGGGGGCCTCCACGCCGCCGTTGAAGAAGAACGTAACGTGCGCGTACTTTTCCGTTTCCGCTATTCTCAGCTGCGTAAGCCCGCGCGCGGACACGTATTCGCCAAGCGTATTGGTGAGCGTTTCCGGCTTGAATGCCACCATCAACTTATCTTCAAACGTTTTGTCGTATTGCGTCATTGAAACATAGGTAAGCGGGAAGCAGCCGTTTCGCCTTTCAAAGCCCGTGAAATCATCGAAAAGGTATGCGCGGGTTATCTCGCGCGCCCTGTCCGGACGGAAGTTGAAGAATATAACGCTGTCGTTCGCTTCAACCTTGGCTACCGGCGCGCCGTTTTCGGTTATGACCACCGGCACGACGAATTCGTCCGTAACGCCCGCGTCATAGGAATCCTGCATGGCCTTCACGGGGTCTGCCGCGTATACGCCTTCGCCGTATGTCATTGCGGCATAGGCCTTTTCAACGCGCTCGAAGCGGTTGTCCCTGTCCATTGCGTAGTAGCGGCCCATAACGGTCGCAATCTTGCCGCAGCCAAGCTCGTTCAATTTTGCCTGGAGCTGCTCAATGTATCCCTTGCCGCTTTCCGGCGGCACATCGCGCCCATCCATAAAGCAATGCACATACACCTTTTCAAGCCCCTTTTGCTTTGCAAGCTTTATAAGGGCGTAAAGATGGTTCAGGTGGCTGTGTACGCCGCCATCGGAACAAATGCCGAAAAGGTGCAGCTTTGTGCCGCGCTGCTTGCAGCTGTCCATGGCCGCATTGAACGCTGGATTTTCAAAAAAGTCGCCGTCCTGTATTGACTTGGTTATGCGCGTAAGCTCCTGATAAACTATCCTGCCCGCGCCAAGGTTAAGATGGCCGACCTCGCTGTTGCCCATTTGCCCTTCCGGCAGGCCAACGGCAAGGCCGCTTGCGGCTATTTGCGTATGCGGATATTCGTTCCAAAGCTTTGTTATGTTCTTCACGCCGTCCGTCTTTACGGCGTTATATTTGCTCTCCTCCCTTATGCCAAAGCCGTCAAGGATTATGAGCGCAGTCATTTTTTTCATAACCGTATCGTCCTTTTTATTTATCGTAATGCACTATGGCGGCAAAATCGTTCGCCTTCAGGCTTGCCCCGCCTATAAGGCCGCCGTCTATTTCGCTCATTGCCATAAGCTCCTTCGCGTTCTGCGGCTTCATGCTGCCGCCGTACTGTATGCGCATTTTGTCCGCCGCCGCGCCGAACATGCGGCGTACCTCGGCGCGGATAACGGCTATTGTGTCGTTTGCCTGTTCGCTTGTGGCGGTGCGGCCCGTGCCTATTGCCCATATTGGTTCATATGCCAGCACCACGCGCTCCGCATCCGCTTCGCTCATGCCGCAAAGGGCCTTATTTACCTGCGCGGATACTATTTCATTCGTGCTGCTGCTTTCGCGCTGCTCCAGCGTTTCGCCAACGCATATTATGGGCGTTATGTCCGCCGCAAGCGCCGCGCGGGCGCGCTTATTTACGGTTTCGTCCGTTTCGCCGAAGTATTGCCTGCGCTCGCTGTGGCCAACTATAACGTATTCAACGCCAAGCTCTTTCAGCATGGCCGTGCTTACTTCGCCGGTGTATGCGCCGCTCTTTTCCCAATGCACGTTCTGCGCGCCAAGATGAATCCCGCTTCCGCAAAGCGCGTCCTTCGCCGCGGCAAGGCAGCACGCGGGCGGGCAAACCACCACGTCGCACGCTTCGTTTGCGATCAGCGGTTTAAGTTCGCCTATCAGCTTCGCCGTTTCGCTCGGCGTCATGTTCATTTTCCAGTTTCCGGCTATTATCGGCTTTCTCATAAAATTAAGCCCACCTTTCAATAAAACTTATTTGTCGTTCAGCGCGGCTACGCCGGGCAGTACCTTGCCTTCCAGGAATTCAAGGCTTGCGCCGCCGCCGGTGGAAATATGGGTCATCTTGTCCGCATAGCCAAGCTTCTTCACGGCGCTTGCGCTGTCGCCGCCGCCTATTATGGTGGTGCCGCCGCACTCTGCGCAGGCCTTTGCCACGGCTTCGGTGCCCTTGGCAAATTCGGGGAATTCAAACACGCCCATTGGCCCGTTCCAAATAACGGTCTTTGCGTTCTTTATTTCCGCGGCGAACAGCTCGCGCGTTTTTTCGCCTATGTCAAGCCCCTGCCAGCCGGCGGGAATTGCATTCGCGGCAACGGTCATGTGCTCCGCATCGGCGGCAAATGCCTTTGCGACTACCGTGTCAACGGGCAGCAGCAGCTTAACGCCTTTCGCCTTTGCGGTTTCCATAAGCTGCTTGGCCAAATCTATGCTTTCCGCATCCAGCAGGGAGTCGCCTATTTCATACCCCATGCCCTTGAAAAATGTGTATGCCATGCCGCCGCCTATAAGCAGCGTGTCGCACTTATTGAGCAGGTTGGTTATAACGCCTATCTTGTCCGCGACCTTTGCGCCGCCCAGTATCGCCACGAACGGTCTTTCGGGGTTTTCAAGCGCGCCGCCCATTATGCTCAGTTCCTTGCCGATAAGGAAGCCCGCCACCGCCGGCAGGTACGCAGCAACGCCCGCGGTTGAAGCATGGGCGCGGTGCACGGTGCCGAAAGCGTCGCTTACATATATTTCCGCAAGGGAGGCCAGCTTCTTGGCAAATTCGGGGTCGTTCTTCTCCTCCTCCTTATGGAAGCGGAGATTTTCAAGCAGCAGTATCTCGCCATCCTTCAGCGCGGCGGCTTTCTGCTGAGCCTCTTCGCCTATGCAATCGGATGCAAAATATATGTTTACATTGGGCAGCAGTTCCTTTAGCCGCTTTGCCACCGGCGCAAGGGAAAATTCCTTCTTCACTTCGCCCTTGGGGCGGCCAAGATGGGAGCAGAGTATTATC
>CAVDFM010000179.1:0-2695 GCA_963608365.1 bacterium
GTATCCGGCTCGTTATTGTTATCAACTATTTCATCATAGAAGTAGTAGCCGTTTGAGGATTCGTCGTACATCCATACCAGCACGAGCTGGTTATCGTCATCCATGTTGAACTGAATTGCAACGTCGGTATTCCCGTCGCCATTGCCGTCCTCAAACGCTATGGCGTTGTAATTGCCGCTCACCAGGCCGTATTCTTCAGGGAACTTAACAAAATCAAAAAGCACCTGATTCTCGTCGTCATGATAGAAATACGCCCCGTCGTCCTCCACGCATACAAGCACGGCGGTGTCTTCCCCGTTGCGGGTTATCGTCCCGCTGTCCACCACCAGGCCCCATGTGCGCCAATCCTGCCCCACTACCTCGTTAGGGTCGTCGTCCGCATCGTTAGAGCATGCGCTCAGCGCCATGCACAGGCACAAAAGCGCCGCTACAAGTGCCATTCCCCATTTTCTGTTTTTCATTTTCCTCTTTCCTCCCCTTGCTGACGTTTTGGCTAAAAGCATTGATTATGCCGCCATTTGTTCAGCTTAGTCCAAGTATTATATCATGGTATAGTAAAAAAATCCAACGTATTCCAATTTTGGATTGTATATTTCCATAAAAACTTTCCCCTTGGCAAAAACGCCTGACGGTGGTATCTTATATAATTAATTAAAATGGATAAAGATACATAAAGGAGGAACCGGAATGTATAAAAATCATAAAAAGTACGCTCTCACAAACTGCACCCTGCTTGACGGCACGGCTGATATGCAGCCGCAAAAAGGCGTTACGCTGCATATAAACGGCGATATTATTGAGGAAATAGCCGTATCAGGTGCGATAAAGGACGGTTATGAGGCCGTTGACATGGGCGGGCGCTACGTTATGCCGGGACTTATAAACTTGCATGTGCATCTGCCCGCAACGGGCAAGCCGCGCAAAAAGCCCAGCGACCCGAAAAAGCTGGTCAAGCTGATAACATCCAATGGCCTTATGCGCAAAATAGGCGTGAAGATGTGCGAATCGTACGCAAAGACCGAATTGCTCAGCGGCGTTACAACGCTGCGCACCGTTGGCGGCGTGGCCGATTTCGATACAATAATACGGGACATGGCGAACGACGGCAGAATACTTGCCCCGCGCATAGTGGCATCCAACATGGCGGTATCCGTCCCCGGCGGGCATATGGCAGGCTCGCTTGCATACGAGGCCAAGACTGCCGAAGAAGCGGCAGCATACGTTGAAAAGATAGCCAAGGACAAGCCGGACCTTATAAAGCTGATGATAACCGGCGGCGTTATGGATGCGGAAGTAGTCGGCGAGCCGGGCGTGCTGCGCATGGCGCCGGAGCTTGTTAAGGCCGCATGCGATAAGGCGCACGCGCTGGGCATGAAGGTGGCTGCGCATGTTGAAAGTCCGGAGGGCGTGCGGGTCGCGCTTGAAAACGGCGTGGACTCCATTGAGCACGGCGCTAAGCCGGATGAGGAGATAATGCGCCTGTTTGAAGAAAAGCACGCGTTTCAGGTATCCACCATTTCGCCCGCGCTGCCCTATGCCCTGTTCGACAGGAGCATTTCCCATGCCACCTATGAACAGCAGGAGAACGGCAAAGTGGTGTTCGATGGCATTATAGCCCTTGCCAAAGCCAACCTTGCCAACGGCATACCCGTTGGACTCGGCACGGACACGGGCTGCCCGTACATAACGCACTACGATATGTGGCGCGAGCTATGCTACTTCGTAAAATACTGCGGCGTGACCCCCGCCTTCGCGCTGCACAGTGCAACGCAGCTAAACGCGCAGCTTGCGGGCGTGGGCGACATAACAGGCACGCTTGAACCGGGCAAGCAGGCGGACATAATAGTTTGCGACACGAACCCGCTTGACGATCTCACCGCCCTGCGCAAGCTGCACATGGTGATAAAAGGCGGCTGGCGCATAGAGCAGCCGGAAGTAAAAAAGATGCCCGAAGTTGAGCGGGAACTGGATAAGTTTATTTGATTCGGATAAACGAAAAGGCAGCATATGCTGCCTTTTTTAGTTAGTGCGTAAAATAACCGCACTATTCATTCTCAATAACGTCAAATATTTCGCGTCCGTTCATATATGCAACAATAATCCTGTCCGTATCAATGTCATTTAGCAGATATACCATTACATTAGTGTCCTTATGTCCGCAAGTCTGAACCAAATCATACATGCTGGCAGCATATTTCTTCATTGCTTCCTTCATAGTATGCCAACCATCCATATTGCCCACAAGCTTAGCAGCAGTGGCATCCTTAACAAGTCCTTCCTTTGCTACTGATATTACTATGTTTTCCTCGTTTCCCTCAACGTTAGCGTAATCAAATGATTCTTCAAGCGAGCCCTGCATTATAGTCACCAATGCATCAATGCTCAGCGTCTTTTCGTCGGATGAAGCCTCATTGGCCGATACTGCTGCCGTCGGCTCAACAGTAGGTTCTGCTGTCGGCACGGGCGTAGGTTCCGGCGTCGGAGTCGGCTCCGGTGTTGGTTCGAGCGTTGGCGTTGGCTCAACCGTTGGTTCAGAAGTCTGTACTTCACCGCTTGCTGGTTGATTGCCGGCGCATCCGCTGAGCATAAATACCAGCGCGAGCATTATAACGCAGCCCGCCACGCATTTATGCGGCACCCTCTTTCTGATGCGCAACGTCTTCACACAATGTAATATCATAAAATACCCTCCTTC
>CAVDFM010000179.1:2836-3657 GCA_963608365.1 bacterium
CGTAAAACAGCGCATAACAGAATTGATGCAACGCCATGGATGGAGCGAATACCGTCTTGCTAAGGAGTCGGGGCTTTCCATATCCACCATTTCAAATATGTTCAACCGCAATACGCTTCCGAGCATCAGCACTTTGCAGGTCATCTGCGACTCATTCGGTATAAGCCTTGCGCAGTTCTTTTCAGAAGGAACGGAAGTGGCGCTCTCCGAAGATCAGCAGGAATTGTTTTCAAAATGGCGCTTCCTTACGGCAGAGCAAAAAGACCTTATACTCCAGCTTATTGATAATATGAAGTAAAAATCGTTTATTACAGTTCCCTCAGAAGGTGAAAGATACAAACAAAAAGGGACATGGCGAATCGGAGATCCTTCATGTCCCTTTTCATTTTGTCTTTGTTAAGCCGGAATTTATTTATTTGGCCTAACCCATTCGCCTGTATCGTCTGCTTTAATTAAAACAAGTTCATACCCTCCGTTTGGACGGCTAAAATAGATCTCCGTGTCCTCTGGCTCTACTTCCAATACAAAGGTACTTGCTGTTCCAAATGAACTATTAAGTCCACCAAACGTGCTGTAGAAATCCAAGTAATGGGTTTTTACACCGTCACCATTATCCTTAAAGCCCCTAATATAGCCCATTGAGGATGCTGATTGGGCATCAAGACTAATCGTTCTCCCATCTTCTGAAACCGAGTAGTCATTTAGAAACACATCCGTTCTTTTAAGGAAACCACTTCCGATAAAGAATACGCCTACGATAAAAGCAATAATAGTAAGTATTACGAATACCTTCTTTTTCATGCAAGCACCTCCTATAAGTC
>CAVDFM010000180.1:0-3654 GCA_963608365.1 bacterium
CATTTAAACTGCTTATGCTAAGTATTCTCCCAAATAGATGCAATTCAATATTCGCATTAGATAGTTTTAACAATAACAATGCCGCATTATAACCAAATGGAAATATTAATAGCAGAAGGATTACGACATAGTATAATATGCGCTTCCTTTCATAAAAATACTGAAAAAGCGGGAAGAGTATATATAAGACAATCAATGTTTTAAAGAACCAACTAGGAAATTTTAGTAAAGACCAAACTATCGTCAAGATTAATATCTTGGCAGCTTTTATGTATATGCTCTTCCAAGGGCGATGTCTACTTAATAATAGAGTACCATTGACCATGAAGAAAAGTGGAACTCCGCAAGAAGCAAAACACATAATAATTCTATTAACGTTAGGGAAATATGTATGTGTCTGTAAAAAGCCGTAATCCAACTTATAATAAGCAAAATGATAGAATACTGTAAAGAATGCCGCTAGTGTTTTGAGAAAATCTATATATTCTTTTCTACCAGATTGCTGCTCAATATTATGAGGCATAAACCTTTTTTTTATTTCATTCCAACATATAAGTTTTGTCATGTTTACTCCATTAGTGCGTAAATCTTCTCTACTTCTGCGCTATCCGTATAGTCTCGCTTTTTACAGTTCTCTGAAAGCTGCTGCATCCGCGCAGGATCCCGCAGCAGAGTTGCGATACCGGCGGCACAGCCCGCATTGTCCATCGGAACGATCACACCATCTACGCCGTCCTCAAGTTGGCTGCCGGAGGTCGCATAGTTGGTGATAACGACCGGCTTGCCCAGCAGTTGTGCCTCGCGCACGGTGACAGCCTTGCCCTCGTAGCGAGATGGCTGTACATACAGATTACATGCTCGTATGTAGGGGTAGGGGTTGTCCTTCTTGCCGAGAATGATGACATGATTCTGCATACCGGCTTCGGCAATCTTTTGGCGAATCAGCGGCTCATCACCGCCATAGCCGATGAGATACCACTTCACATCAAAGCCATCCTCTACTAAGCGGCGGCAAATGTCAGGCACGTTGTCGAAGTTCTTGGCGTCACAGAACCGGCCAATAGAGAGAAGCGCAATGCCTTCTTCTGATGGCATATCGCTCCGAGGTCCTTCTGCCTGCTTGCAAATTAGTTCTTTCGGCAAGGTATTTTCAATCGTCTGCACCCTTCCTGCCAGTTCCGGAAAGGCTGTTTGAAAGCCTTTGGACGCCTGTTCAGACACACCGCATATGACATCATACTTGCCCCACATGGCAAGCTCCGCCGTGCGGTCGAGAGATAGCGCCGTGTAATCCGTATGTATCCAAGCGGCATACTTCTTTGCCTTTACCCGCTCCCGCGCAAAGTAGTGCGGTGTTAGAAAGCTGATGGCAAGGTCATAGGTCTTGTCCGAAATCTGTGGCATAGAACGCAGCGTGTACTTGTGGCTATACGTCAGCGCTGCAACAGAAGGCTTGTCATTGAGATGTTGCTTATCGAAGCGCCGCGCCGCAAGCTTTCCTTGCAGTCGCCCGCAAAGCACGCCGAATTGGCCGCTCCTGATAAGCGACGCCATCGGCACAGCCAGAGAGGCGTACTGTGGAATCTCCAGCAAGAGCTTCGCCTTAGGGTTCAGATATGGCATCAGCTCTCCGCGGTGCCGCATCAAGAAAAGGTCAACATCATAGTGGTCATAGTCGATGGTATCCAGCAAGCCAAGAAGGCTGCGCTCCACGCCGCCAAGCTCCATGGCCTGAGAGAAAATGAGAATGGATGGTTTCATTGTGCCTTTCTCCTGATATACCTAGTAAGCACCCATCCAGCTGGCGTACAAAGCACCGTCAGCAACTTGCGGGGTGACTCCTTGATATAGTTCCGATTTCCAGCGATTTGGCTGCTTGAGCAGTAGTGAATGCAGTCCATCACCAGCCGCTTAAAAGACTCCGGATGCTGCATCTTCACCACGCGCCAGAAAGCAAAACCCTTGGGATTTTTGAGATATTGCCGGAACATATTGTTGCTGGAACCGTCCGGTTGATACTCCACGTTGCAGAGCACCTCGTTCAGCGTGGCCAGCTTATAGTCCTGATCAATCAAAAGATATTTGTAGGCCAAACTGACATACTTTTCGCCTTCAAACACGGGATACTCCGGATAGGCATTTATGATATCCGTGCGGTAGACAAGCTTCTTGTCGCCTGTGCCGCCCGCGGCATAGTAACCGGAGAGTGTTGTCTCGGTCATCCAATCATGGAATCCTTTGCCGATGATTTTTCCTTCAAAGTCAGCGTCAAGGCCCACGATGCCCGCATACCCTTTATCTTTTACCTCGGCCCACTTGCGCAGAATTTTCTCTACCGCGCCATCCGCCAGCATATCATCGGAATCAATGCAGGTGTTCAGCTCCGTGTGGATGTTGGCATAGGCCATATTGTGAGCAGTATGCATGCCGCCGTTTTCCTTGTGGATATACTGGATATCAAAACCGTTATCTCGGCTTTGCCAATCACGCACCAGTTCGGCGGTGTTATCTGTTGAACCGTCATCAACAATAAGCCAAATAAAGTCTTTACAATTCTGACGGCAAAGGCTCTCGTAGGTGCGCGGCAAAGTGTGTGCGCGATTGTAGGCCGGAGTGAAGATTGTGAGAATGTGTTCAGCAATTCTGTTCATAAGCGTTGATGTAGAACTCCTGCAACTTTATGGCTTCAGTATTAATATCAAAGCCATGAGCGGCAATTTCGGCTTGGCGATTGGTACGATAAAAATCTTGCTTATCAAGAATCTTGTCCGACCAAGTCTCTGCCCCCGCCGACAGCGGCAGGATATCTACCAAGCCTTCTGTGATGATACATTCGGGCGGAACTTTATCTGAGATCAAGCAAGGCAAACCCGCAGCCTGTGCTTCTACCATTGTCACAGGCAGCCCCTCATACAGCGATGGGAACACAAATACGTCCATCGCTTGCATCAAATCAGCGACATCACTGCGGACACCGAGGAAACGGACGTGTTCTGCAATGTCCAGCGTCTGTGCCTTAGCCTGTATCTTCTGCATATCCTCACCGCCTCCAACCAGCAGCAGGACTGCGTTCGGCTCTTTTTTCAGCAGCGCGGCAAAGATATCAAGGAGAAATGGGTGGTTTTTCTGCGGATTGAATCGGCCAACATGGCCGATTACCAATTCGTCTGTCAAGTTTAACTGGCGGCGCATTTCTATGCGTTTATTCGAATCATATGTATATGCTTGGACATCAATAGCATTATTCAGCATAATAAATCTATCTTCATTCTGTTTGCCATAAAGCCATCTTCCCGAATCTATACCACACATAAACAAATGCGTAACATATGGCATCATTCTTTTTTTGAAATATGTGCGCATTATCATCTTCATGTCAAAACCATGAGGAGCATTATGTGCATGGCATATGCGCACCGGAATGCCTTGACGTTTCGCTTCACAGAATGCAAAATACCCCAACTCCGACATATGCGAATGTATTATCTTATATTCAGGGTGTTCTAAAAAGAATGCCTTAACATCCCGCTTATACCGCGCAAAATTTTGCGGGTAGATAGGACACATTCTATATATCCTTCCTCCAAGCGCCTCAATTTCATCGTCATATGCTCCATGTTGTTCCCTGTGAACCAAGAAATCAAATTGCACTTT
>CAVDFM010000181.1:0-3620 GCA_963608365.1 bacterium
GTAGGGGCGGCTATTAGCCGCCCGTATTCTCTTATGCACAAACACGGCGGGCGGCCAATGACCGCCCCTACTCACGCCATGTGAAATCCGCCTGACGGCGGGTGAGCGTAAGAGATTATGAAGATGAGGGGACGGGAAACCGTCCCCGTGTTTGTTTTATGGCGGAGTTTATACTGCACCAAAAGGCGCCCCGGCCGGGGAGCTGGCAATACGCCGCAAGGCGGATTGTCTGAGGGGTTGAGAGAAACGAAGTGCTGTGAGTTGCTTCATAACCCCTCCGTCTGCTCGTTTCACTCGCATCCACCTCCCCTTTCAGGGCAGGCTAACTCCCTCCGGCTTTTGCTTCGCAAAACCCACCTCCCTCAAAGAGGGAGGCTTAATGTAAGAGTTTAGATATCGACCCAAAGGCTCCCTCTTAGAGGGAGCTGGCGAGCCGTAGGCGAGACTGAGGGAGTTAAACGGGGGCAAACAAAAGTCAAAATGAGTACAAAAAAGAGCAGCCCTCGCTGCTCTTTCATCATTTGCTCTTATATTTCCCCTTATCAGTCGGCGTAGTTGCTGAAGTAGCCCTGGACGAGGATTATGGGGGTGCCCTTGTCGCCGGAGCCGCTGGTAAGGTCGCACAGGGAGCCGATAAGGTCGGTCAGGCGGCGGGGGGTGGTGCCCATGGACGCCATTACGCGCTTGTTGTCCTCGCGGCTCTTTTTGCGGATGGCTTCGCGCACGGCATCCTCAAGCTCTTTGCCGCTGAGGTGCTTCAGATCGTTGTCCGCAAGGTACTTCAGCTTCAGTTCGTTGGGCAGGCCGTTGAGCCCGTCGGTATAGCCGGGGGAGACCACGGGGTCCGCAAGTTCCCAAATTTTGCCCACGGGATCCTTGAACGCGCCGTCGCCGTAAACCATGGCTTCGACCTTCACGCCCGTGCGCTCAAGCATAAGCTTCTGTATGCCTTCGGCGACCTGTTGCGCATTTTTGGGGAAAAGCTTTATGTCGTCATCCGTGGCGCGGTTGGAACCGAGCAGGCCGTATTCGGGATTGTAGCCGGAGCCGTTCACGGGAGCGGAAAGAATATCGCTCATCTTGTAAACGTTTTCGCCGCCGGCGTTCTTTATGAGCCTTGCGGTGCGCTCGCGGGTGTGTATATCGGCGGCAAGCACATCCTTTGTGTAATTCAGTATGGCTGCGGCGGAATTGGCGAATATCATCTCCGCCTCTGCGCCTTCGCCTTCTATTATATCGGTATAATACTGCACGTAATCCATTCCGGTGAACGGATGGCAGGGCTTGCCGAAATGCTTGTGGAACTCATCTATGCTCAGCACGTCCCTCCAGGGGTCAACGCCGCTTGCATCCAGCGTATCAAGGTCAACAAGGTGGTTGCCCACTTCGTCGCTGGGGTAGGAGAACTGAATGGTGACCTTCTTCGCGCCGCGGGCTATGCCCTTGAGGCAGATGGCGAAGCGGTTGCGGCTCTGTATCGGGAAAACAACGCCAACGTGGCCGGAAGGGAACTTGGCGCGTATATCCGCGGCGATATCGTCAACGGAGGCAAAGTTGCCGTCCGCACGGGCCACTACGGACTCCGTAACGCATACGACGTCCTTTTCGTTGATGCTGAAACCTTCCTGCTTGGCCGCGGCAAGCACGCTGTCTACGGCGATTGCAACAATGTCGTCCCCTTTGCGGATTATGGGGGCGCGGACTCCTCGGGAAATGGTGGTGCTCATGGCATATCCTCCGTGTATTTTTTGCGATTTGGGGGCATTTGTGTCTTTTTATCAAAACACGCGCGAAACCCTTTGACATCGCCGGTAAGATAGTATATCATAGCTGAGTGATATAAGCAATAATAATTAAAACAATGAAGCCAAAAGTATGGCTTATATCAACCGGATGAACGATAACCAAACCATAACGGGAGGGAATGGAGACCATGGCAAAGGATTACGACGTTATAATCGTGGGCGCGGGCCCTGCGGGAATATTCACGGCGCTGGAGCTTTTTAAGCAGGACGGCAGCCTTAAAGTGCTGCTTATTGACAGCGGCAAGGGAATAAAGGAGCGCAACTGCCCCGCAAGGAAGCTGGGCCGCTGCGTAAACTGCAACCCCTGCGCCATAATGAGCGGCTGGGCCGGCGCGGGCGCGTTTTCGGACGGCAAGCTGAGCCTTTCCCACGAGGTGGGCGGACATATAACGTCATATATAGGTGAAGAACGGGCGCAGGAGCTTATTGACTACGCGGACAGCGTATACGTCAGCTTTGGCGCGCCGGACACCGTGCATGGTCGCAACGACCCCCGCGTGGCGGAAATTGCATACGAAGCGAGCAGATATAACATTCACCTTGTGCGCTGCCCCGTAAGGCACATGGGCACGGAATACAGCGCGGTGGTGCTGGGAAATATGTATGACGCGCTCTGCCAATACTCAGGCTTCACTTTCCTTGGCGGCGCGACGGCGGATAAGATATTGGTAGAAAACGGCAAGGTGCAGGGCATTACCTATATAAAAGGCGGGCAGGAATACCATGCCTACGCGCCCTATGTGGTTGCCGCGCCCGGACGCGGCGGCGCGCAGTGGCTGCAAAACGAAGGCAACCGGCTGGATATAGGCATGAGCAATAACGAGGTGGACATAGGCGTGCGCGTGGAGGTGCCCAATTCCATAATGGATCACCTTACGAAGCCCCTTTACGAAGCAAAGCTTGTTTATTACGCGGACACGTTCGAAAACAAGGTGCGCACGTTTTGCATGAATCCGGGCGGACTGGTGAGCGAGGAGCATTACGAAGGCGGCATAGCCGTTGTGAACGGCCATAGCTACAACGATGCTTCCCTGCGCACGGAGAACACCAATTTTGCCATGCTCGTAAGCACGCATTTCACAAAGCCCTTCGGCGAACCAATACGCTACGGCAACTATATTGCCCAGCTTGGCAATATGCTGACCGGCGGCGGGGTGATGGTGCAGCGGTTGGGAGACCTTTTGCTCGGCAGAAGGACGGACGAAAGCCGCCTTGCAAAATCCACCACCAGGCCCACGCTTAAAACAGCCGTGCCGGGGGACCTTTCATTCGTGCTGCCGCACAGGCACCTGACCAGCATAATAGAGGCCATGCGCGCGTTCGATAAGCTGGCGCCGGGGCTTTACAGCAGAAATACCCTGCTTTACGGCGTTGAGGTGAAGTTTTATTCTAGTAAAGTGAACGTGAACGACCGTTTTGAAACCGCTGTTTCCGGCCTTTATGCCATAGGCGACGGCGCCGGAATAACCCGCGGATTGATGCAGGCGAGCGTCACGGGCGTGTGCGTAGCGCGCGATATTAAAAAATCGTGTGAATAAGCCGCATTTTCACGGTTGACAAAACCCTTGGCTTAAATTAGAATAGTAGTGCTGTATTATTGAATCGATAATATGGTCGCGCTGCGCTTTGCGGGTGTAGCTCAGTGGCAGAGCGTCGGCTTCCCAAGCCGATAATGTGGGTTCGATTCCCATCACCCGCTCCACTAAATCCCGTAATGTGCGGGAAAGTACAACCGAAAAATTTTAGGAGGATTGTTTCTCAATGGCAAAGGCAAAATTCGAGCGCACTAAGCCGCACGTAAACATCGGCACGATA
>CAVDFM010000182.1:0-3606 GCA_963608365.1 bacterium
GGCTTGAAAAAGGGCTTACGCAGAATCAACTCGGGCAAATGATAAACGTGAGCGGCAAGGCGGTGAGCAAATGGGAACGCGGTGACGGATTCCCTGACGTATCCATATTCCCGCTGCTCGGCGCGGCATTGGGCGCGGATACGGAGGAGCTGATACAGGGCATAAGCGACGCACGCGAAGCCGTGAGCGGGAACATGAAAAAGCTGAAATTCTATATTTGCCCCGTGTGCGGCAATATGCTTACGGCGTTCGCGGAAGCTTCCGTATGCTGCTGCGGCAAAAAGCTTGAGCCGCTGACCGCCAAGAAGGCCGAAGGCGAGGAAACGGTAAACGTGGAAAAAATAGAGAATGATTACTATATCACTTCCCCGCACGGCATGACGAAGGAGCATTACATAAGCTTTGTCGCCCTTATAACGGCGGACGGGCTATACATGAAAAAGCAGTATCCCGAATGGGATCTCAGCTGCCGCATTCCCGCCGTGGGCCACGGGATGCTCATTTGGCATTGCAATAAGCACGGGCTGTTTTATAAGAACATATAGCGCAACAGCGCGTTGCTTTACCGCGGGCTGCTTTAGTGATATAGTATTGCCGTATGGAGGCGATGAACATGGAAACAGGTAATATTTTATATGAACTGAGGACAAAAAACGGGCTTTCTCAGGATGAACTGGCGCAGAAGCTATTCGTAACGCGGCAGGCCGTGTCACGCTGGGAGAACGGCGAAACCGTGCCCAACACTGAAACGCTGAAGCTGCTTTCGCGGCTTTTTGACGTGTCCATAAACACACTGCTCGGCTCCCCGCAGAAGCTTGTTTGCCAATGCTGCGGCATGCCGCTTGAGGATTCGCTCATGAGCCGCGAGGTTGACGGGGCCATAAACGAAAAATACTGCAAATGGTGCTATAACGACGGCAAGTTCAAATATCTTGACATGAACACGCTCATAGATTTCTGCGTGAACCACATGGCAAGCGAAGAATGGCCCGAAGAGCGCGTGCGCCAATACATGGGCGAAATGCTGCCGAAGCTTGAATATTGGAAGGCGAAAGCGGAATAAAAACAAGTCTCCGTACGGATAACCGAACGGAGACTTTTGCTTTATATCGGAATGAATTATTTGCTCAGCTCGCTTGTGCAATGCGGGCAGCGGGTGGCGTCGATGGCTATCTCGCTTTTGCAGAAGGGGCAAACCTTGGTAGTGGGCGCGGCGGGGGCTTCCTCAACGTGCTTTTTGCCGATGCCCTTGAGCATATTCATGGCCTTGACCACAAAGAAAAGCACCAGCGCAACGATAAGGAAATTGATTATGGCCATTATGAACGCGCCGTACTGGACCTCCACCTCGCCTATTTTCAGCACAAGGTCGGAAAAGTCCACCTGCACAAGCAGGCCTATCAGCGGGGAGATGATATTGTTCACAAGTGAGTTTACAATGCTTGTGAACGCCGCGCCGACCATCATGCCGACTGCCAAGTCCATCGCGTTGCCCTTTATGGCAAACGCCTTGAATTCTTCAAAAAACTTCTTCATGCTTCGATACCGTTCCTTTTATAATAATTATTAAAATACCCTTTTGCCGTAAAGGAAGTTACGGTCGCTCCAGCTGCCCCAGCTTGTTATGCATACGCAGCCTTCGCTTGCGGATGCGTGTATAAGCTTGCCGCCGCCAAGCCATATGGCAACGTGGGTTATGCGCGTGTCCGACCCTTCGGATTTATAGAAGAGCAGGTCGCCGGGCTGCAAATTCTCCTTGCCGTAAACCGTGGGCCAGGAATCTATCTGCCCCATGCCGGCGGAGTTATAATAGCGCGTCATTTTGCCAAGGGGCTTCAGGCAATAATACACAAAGCCCGAGCAATCGAACTTATCCGGCCCTTTGCCGCCGAGTACGTAGCGCACGCCTATCTGCTGCTTTGCAAGGGCAATGAAGTCCGATACTCCGCCGCCGTAATTTGGCGCGGGTGTGGACGGCGCGGACGTGGGCGCGGATGTCGGGGCGGCGGTGGCGCCGCTTGTGGCGTCCGGCGCGGCGGTTTTGCCGGGCTTGGGCGTGGCGGTAGGCTTAGGCGTTTTTGTTGGTTTGGGTGTCGGAGTAGGCGTGGGCGTAGGCGTTGGGTCGATGAGCGGCTTCGCCTTGGGAGAATACAGCAGTTCCAGCGTAAAATAGTCCGCCTCGCCGGTTATGTCCAGCTTGTTTTTCTTCTGGAACGCGGCCGTTGCGCGGCCGGTGGCCGTGCCGAAATAGCCGTTCAGCTTGTCCTCGTAATAGCCAAGCTCCTTCAGCTCGTTCTGTAAGGTAAGCACGTCCTCACCCGAGCAGCCCTGATTGATTATGTAGCTTTGCGCGGCGGAGCTGAAAAGTATCTGCTGCGTCTGCTCGTCAGCGTCGCCCGTTTCCTTCAAATGGTGCGCCCGCTGGAAGCTCATAACAGCATCCCGCGTTACGGAGCCGTAATAATCCGTTGTTTCGTCGCTGCCCATGTAATATAGATCCATAAGCCGCTGCTGCAATGTGCGCACGGCTTCGTCCCGCTGCTCATACACAAGCGGAGCATACCGCGGCATGTCATCGGGCGCATCGGTAGGGGTAGTGCTGTCAAGCGTAAAGCCCTCCGTATTCTCAGTCGGGAGCGGCTCCGCCGTCATCACCGGCTCGGACGTTGCGGGCTGAATATCACCAACCAGCGCGGAAGGCTGCGCCTGCTTATTCGGCGCCGTGACCTCTATGCTTTCCGCCCGCGCTTCGTATGCGCCGAGGGCAAGGGGGATGATTATAAACGCGGTCAAAAACGTGCCGCCCACCGTCAACAGGGGCAGCCTGACCCGCTTGAAGAACAATTTTATGCGCGCGCTTCTTTCGCGCCGCTTCTGCCATTTCTTTTCCATAGCTAAATTATAGCCTTTATGGCATTATTTGTCGAGAAGGACATGGTTTGTTAACAAATTTGGCGCATAAAAAGAGCCTTGAAGCCGAATTCTCCGCCCCAAGGCTCATGATATTACTTTTATTCAACAATAAACTCTGCTCCTACTTCCAAATCTTTGTACCATAAACGGTTTTCTTCATTCCATTCGTCAACCATAATAGATTTGACTATTTTGTACTTTCCGCTGCTTAGCTCATAGTAAGCCAGTTCGCATGGGAAATCGCGTGTTTCACCGTTTGCGACCATCTCGCCTACATCAGGAAAAGAGCGAATAAAGCATTCTTTTTCCATGCACATAGACCATTCACCGTTTTCAAACCGATAAAGCTGATACCATTCGCTCGTTGTTACCTCAACCGGATAATTATAATCTTTATTTGCTATCAAAGCCGTTATTGTTTCCGCATCGCTGTTCACGGTTTTATAGTCAAGCGTCATATACGCCCCGGGCGCTTCGCCGTCCCATGTTTCGCCGTTGTCATAGGACGTAACGGTTTCGCCCGTTTCGCTGTTGGTAACATAGATGCACAGCGCATCATTTTGCCCGGCGCACCCGCACGCAAGCATAAGCGCGGATAGCGTTAACGAAAGTAAGATAAGTAATTTTCTCATGACCCCTTCTCCTTAATTATTTTATTTGGCTTACGCCAAAACCTGTATCCTACTTTTTTGC
>CAVDFM010000183.1:0-3560 GCA_963608365.1 bacterium
CCTCCGCCGCGGCATTTGCGGAGCCGGAAAGCGTTTTAAGAATTATAAGATTTGCCGAAGCCGTTATGCTTATAACGGAATCGCTGAATATTCTTACAAATCTTTCCTTCATTCCGGCCTCGGCCTTATCCACCGTGGCATACTTATAGCCTCCGGTTTCGCTCAGGACCTTTATAAGCCTAAGCTCCTTGATATCCCGCGATACCGTTGCCTGCGTGACTGCCACTCCCCGTTCCTTCAGCAGCTCCGCAAGATCTTCCTGGGTTTCCACGTTCTTTTTCTCAATCAGGTTGAGAATCAACGCGTGTCTTTCAGATTTCATCCCTTATACCCTCCAAGCGTTTTATGCTCCCCCATATACAGCCCATTCCCTCATCCCTTAGGCTGCGTAAAAGGGTTATGAAAGCCTTTGCCTTATCAGTTCATATATATTTTGCCTGCCGAAGCGCACAAAGCCGACCTTTGCGCCAACTTCTGATACGGTTATTGTGTCAACGGTGCTGATATTGGACGTATATATGCCGTCCACGGATAAGCAGCCTTCCGTTTTCATGGAAAAGCTTGCCTTTACGCCCGCCGGAGCAACTATCGGCCGAGACGTGAGCGTATGCGGACAGATGGGCGTTATTATCAGCGCATCAAGCCCCGGGGCTATCACAGGGCCGCCGGCGGATATTGAATAGCCGGTTGAACCGGTAGAAGTGCTCGCAATAACGCCGTCGCATATTACCGAGCCCGCGCTGAGCCCGTCAACATCAATCGATATTTCGGCCACGCCGGAAAATGTGCGCTTATACAGCAGCACATCATTCAAAAAATAATGCGGATCGCCGCCGTTTACGGTGCAGTTTAGCATAGTGCGCTCATCCAGTGTATATTCGCCGCGTATAAGCCTGTTAAGCCCATCCTCGAGACCGCTTGGATCGATCTCGCTCAAAAAGCCTATACGTCCGAAGTTTACGCCAAGTATCGGCGCATTGTACTTCATGGCCTCCCCTGCCGCGCGAAGTATTGTGCCGTCCCCGCCGAAAGCGAGTACAAAATCAGGCGTTATATCGCCTATTTCTTCGGCCCCGTCAAGGCCGGAATCCTTCAATTCATTGCTGATGTAGCATTTACAACCCAAACTCTCGGCCATTTTCACGGCGCCCTGGAGTCCGTTCACGGCGGTTTCCCGCTGCGGATTTGTAAAGAAAGCGAGTTTGATGTCAGAATTCATATGCGCTCCGAAACTTATCATTTGCTATTATACATTAACACCGGCCGTATCTTCAAGCATTTTTAATGCATATTCAGGATATAAATTCATCATTATGCGCGGCCTTCACAGTATTACGGGCAATTTCTTCCGCCTGATCCTGCATAATTATAGCGGAATCGCCCCCGCGCTTTTTCAGCACCATGAGAAATTCTATGTTTCCCTTTGGCCCCGTTATAGGCGAATAATCGACATTCTGTATTTCAAATCCGAGCGACTGAACGAACAGCATGCACGATAAAAGCACCTCTTTATGCGTTGCCTCTTCGCGCACAACGCCGTTTTTGCCAACCTTGCCCTTGCCTGCTTCAAACTGCGGCTTAACGAGTATCACGGCAAGCGCATCGTCTTTAAGGCAATTATATATTGCGGGCAGAATAAGCTTTATTGATATGAATGAAACATCCATCGATGCGAAGTCAACTTCTTCATCGAACCAGTCGCTCGTCATATTGCGCGCGTTCATACGCTCCATTACTTTTACGCGCTCGTCGTTCCTCAGCCGCCAGTCAAGCTGGCCGTAGCCCACGTCTATTGAATATACTTTCTTCGCCCCATGCTGAAGCATGCAGTCCGTAAATCCGCCGGTGGATGCGCCAACGTCCATCGCCACAAGACCGTTTAGGTCTATATCGTATTTTGTAACGGCCTTTTGCAGCTTCAGCCCGCCGCGGCTGACGAACGGATTCGGATTTTCGCGCACGGTAAGCACGCAGTCCTCCGGCACGGCGTCGCCCGCCTTATCTATGCGCACTTCGTTTATGTATACCGCGCCGCTCATTATAAGCGAGCGCGCTTTTTCCCTGCTTTGGCACAGGCCCAGTTCAACCAGCCTTACGTCCGCCCGTGTACCCTTCATTCGCATTCTCCTTGATAAAGCTTATTTATAAGCTGCCGCACAGCGTTTTCGGAAATCCCGCATTGCTCGTCCTGCTCGGCTATGCTTGCATGCATAACGGGTTCCTCCCCTACGCCAAGCACATTCACGTTCGCGCGGCCCGCAAGGCGCTCCTTTATTGCGCTGCCCATGCCGCCGTGCTTTATGCCATCCTCCAAGGTTATCACATTTTGGCTCATATCGGCTATCTTTTCAAGCATTTTTTCATCCATGGGCTTTATAAAGCGCGCGTTGATAACGCCCGCGTCCGTGCCCCGCGCGGCGTTAAGCGCCGTTTGCACCAGCCTGCCTTCAGCAATTATCGTAACGCGGCCTATGGGCTTCACTTCTTCCCATTTACCAAGTTCTATCGGCGTATCAAGCGGCTTATCGGGAAGCGAGCCGCGATTGTAGCGTATTGCGCAAGGCCCGTCAAGCGTGAGCGCAAGGCTGAGCATGGCTTTAAGCTCTTCCCTTGTAGACGGCGTCATTATGCGCATACCGTGCAGATTGTTCAAAAAAGCGATGTCATATATGCCCTGATGCGTTTCGCCATCCTCGCCCACAAGGCCCGCGCGGTCTATCGCAAAGCAAACGTTCAGGTTTTGCAGGCATACATCGTGAATTATCTGATCATACGCGCGCTGCAGAAACGTTGAATATATCGCGGCAACGGGCCGCATGCCGGCGCTTGCCATGCCCGCGGCCATTGTTACGGCGTGTTCTTCCGCAATGCCAACATCAAAAAACCTTTCCGGATAGCGCAACGCAAATTCGCTAAGCCCCGTGCCCGAAGGCATAGCCGCAGTTATAGCGGCAATGCGTTTGTCATTTTCGGCCAGTTCGCACATTGCTTCGCCAAAAACGGCGGAGTTGCTCCTGCCGGATGTCGGCTTACTCACCTTGCCCGTGCGTGCGTCGAAGCTGCCTATGCCGTGGAAACGCTCCGGGTCGTTTTCCGCGAACATATAGCCCTTGCCCTTTACAGTGAGCGCATGCACGACCACGGGACATTTCAGTTCCTTTGCCCGCATAAGCACGTTAGTCATGCTGCCGACGTTATGCCCATCCACCGGACCGAGATATGTGAAACCCAGCTCTTCAAACAAAACGTTCGGTATGAGCGAATATTTTATTCTGTTCTTTATGCTTTGCAGTATGCCGAAAAGCTTTTCACCAACGAGCGGTATGCGCTTCAGCCCATCCGAAAAGTTGGTTTTGAACCGCTGATACGATCCGCTTGAGCGGATTTTATAAAGATGCTTGCTCATCGCGCCGACGTTGCGCGAAATTGACATTGCGTTGTCGTTTATAACAACAATAAGCGGCAGGCCGCTCTGCCCGGCGTCGTTCAGCGCCTCAAAGCACATCCCGCCGGAAAGCGCGCCGTCGCCTATAACGGCAACAACGCTCCTGTCGTTACCC
>CAVDFM010000184.1:0-1204 GCA_963608365.1 bacterium
TGCGCAACGGGGTTGGTATCCTCTTCAAACACGGCGGTGAGCGCGGCGGAATCGGCGCCTACCTTAATGTTAAGGCTGCTGCTCAGCTTCTGTTCTTCGCTGAGATAGCTGCTGCCCTGCGCTTCTTCCCATTTTACGAAGCGGTATCCGCTCTTTGCGGCGGCATTGATGCGCAGGTAAGTGCCTTCCTTGTAATATCCGTCCCCGCTTGTGGCTTCGGGAGAGATGGTCACGGAACCGTAGGCGGTGTTGTTGGGCTGCGCGGTGATCTGGCTGTAGCTTATGCGGCGAACGTTTATAACTATGGTAATGTCGCTTTCGGGCATTACATACGCCGCCCACACAATGTATTCATCGCTCTTGTCTTCATACACGTCATACTGCTTATCTATCAGCCGCTTAGTGATGCCTATCTCTTCGGCAGCGGGCTCAATGGTGATGCTGTCGTAGACATACTTCACCCTGCCGTTTATATTTGAGCCAATTCTGAAGTTCTCATAGAGCCAGAATAACATGCCGTCACCGGGTGCAACATAGTTAATGCTGCTGCTGTTTCTGGCAATTTCGGAGTAATTGTCTACCGCGTCATCTATTGTCGGGTATTTGCTCAGGTCGTAACCCCAGCGGCCCTGTAATGAATAGACGTTTGCTAAGCCGGGACCTCCCCACTCAGCGTTGTGGGTTATATCCACGCCGTCGCACATTAAGCGGTAATCCACCTTATAGCCCGTGATAACGCTTATTTCGAAGTCGCGTTCAAGGAGCTGAACGTCTATCCTCGGCTGCTTACGGGCTTCCGATTCATTGTTCATCACATAATCGCTGAAGGACCACTCTACAAACTTAGCGTTCGCATTGTCCGGCTTCCATTCAAGCGTGGCTATGCCCTTGCCGTTGGGGAAGGTTATCACGTCGCCTTCGCGGTATTCCTTGCCTTCGTAAACAACGGCGTAGCCATGGCCCTTAACGGTGCCGTGCACGGGCTGATACTCAAGGAATATGCCCTTAACGGTCATGTCCTGCGTGCTGCTCCTGAGCGGCCTGATGGTCATTGTATATTCGTCCACTTCAACCATCTCGTAGTCCTTACCGTTATACAGGCGCTTGCCCGTTGCGGTGGACGTGACTGTCCAGCCCTGGAACTCGTAACCGTCCTTCTTCTCGGCCTTTATGGTAACGGCGGGCAGGTACCAGCGCACGTCGG
>CAVDFM010000184.1:1323-3459 GCA_963608365.1 bacterium
GCTTATCCGCGCCGTAAACAATGCCTTTAGCGTCGCCGCCTTCTACCAATTCGCCGTTCTTCTTAAATTCGGCGCGGCCGTTTTCGGCATCGGTCACCACCACAAGGCGGCCGTCGCCCGCAAACTGCGGCTGTATCACGCAGTATTCCTTGGAAGGCTTGAACTTGAGCGGGTTAGAATAAATCTCGTCCGCGGTCAGCTCCACCGTGTCCATCTTCCAATTTTTGAACACGTATTTTATATATGCGTTGGCCTCTTCCGGCACGGCGGTTATGGTAACGTAGCCTTCCGCATCGGGCTCAAAGGGGATAACGTCGCCGCTGTAATACTTATTGCCGTTATAGAGCACGTATCCGCCGAGTCTGTCGCCTGTCGGCTGGCAGAAACCATTGATATACACTTCCGCGCGGTAATCAAGGTTCAGCTTTATTGTGCCCTTCTTCACGTTGCCGTTCCTGTCGGTAAAGGTGAAGGGTATCCTGGATTCGCGCTGATAATCGCTAAGGCTGTAATACACCTTGCCGCCGTCCTCATGGCGAACGACCTCTTCCTTGCCGTCGCCCGCGTCAGTACGCTTCATAACAAGGTCCGTCGGGGCAAGCACATCGCTGCTGCCGTTGCTGAGGGTTATCAGCATATCTTGGTCAAGTATGTCGCTGGTGCCGAAGCCGGAGAACGTTACGACTATCTCGTTATATGTATTATTGTCCCAGTTTTCTATAGCGCCGGTGTACACCGTGCCGTCCTTGCCGGTTATGGTGAACGCGGGCAGGCGCTCGCCGGGCATCACGAACACGCCTTCGGTGGAGTTGGCAAAGTATGCGGTAACGGTAACGTCCTTATCAACGCCCTTTGCCAGCAGCAGCTTGTTTTCGCCTTCTTCATACAGGGTATAAAGGCTCTTGTCAAGATATTCGCCGCTTGCGGTATCCGTCACGGTCCAGCCGACCAGCGTGCAGTTGGCGGCGGGGGTGGCGCTCAGCTCTATTATGCTTGTGCCGTTGGGCTTAAAGTTATCCAGCCCTTCGGTTATGGCGGCGGCGGAACCCTTGGCGGCGTTCTCGCTCTTCACGGTCACCTTTATGCCGGGGGTGGTATCCTCCTCAAACTTCGCCTTTATGGTGAAGAACTTTTCAGGCACGGTGAAGGTGAGGGTAGCGCTCTTGGCCTGCTCTTCGGTCAGCTCAACGCCTTCTATCTCCCAACCCGCGAAGGCATAGCCTTCGTTGGCGGCGGCGGTGATGGTGGCGGAGCCTGTGCCAAGGTACACCTTTTCGCCGTTATTATACTTGGTGCCGCCGAACTCTACCGCGCCGTTCTCGGCTTCTATCTTGGCAAGTCCCTTAGCCCTGAACTCAACGGTACCGTTCTTCAGCACGTTGCCGCTTTCGTCAACTATGCTGAAATTATACGTTTTTGTCCTGTCCCAGCCATCGGTAAACTGCATGCGCATCATGCCGATGACAGATACTCCGGTGGCTGTGTCCTCCATGCCGGGGAACACATATGACGCGCCCGGTGCAAGTATATCAGGTGCGTTGTCACGCATCATGCCCATATACTTCTTCAGCACGACCAAATCGCCGCCGTCATTGAAGCCATCGAGCGTAATTGTTACGGCAAGCGGCTCGTTGGGATTATTGTTCCAGCCCGTCACTTCCGTAACGCCTACCTTCACGTCCTGGTGACCAAGGTAGGTTATTATCAGCTTCTGCCCATGCTTTACGGGCATAATGGCATACTTCCTGCTGCTGGGCTGCAAGCCTACTACCTTGCCGCGGAATACCGCCATTACGGATATGTCCTTCGTGCCGAGCACGGTCAGCGTGGCCTTGCCGGGTACTTCGGGGTCGTTATCTATTGTATAATCCGTGCCTTCCGTGCCGCTTATGTACCAAAGCAGGAAGTCCTCGTAACCATCGGGGTTGCGCGTGGCGACCAGCTCCACCTTATCGCCCTTCTTCAGGCCGGTAAGGTTGCTTTCGCTCGTCAGCGTGCCGTATGTCGCTTCGTTTACGCTCAGCGTTACGTTTACCTTGTTTTCAACCTCAAACTTCGCCTTTATGGTGAAGAACTTCTCCGGCACGGTGAAGGTGAGGGTAGCGCTCTTGGCCTGCTCTTCGGTCAGCTCAACGC
>CAVDFM010000185.1:0-3444 GCA_963608365.1 bacterium
ATCTTGGTGGGCGCGCCGCACGCCGCGCAAACGGCGTCGTACATCTCACACTCGCCGGAGCGCTGGGATTTACGAGCGTTCCTGCACGCCTTGCAACGGATGGGCTCGTTCTGGAAGCCTTTTTCGGCATAGAATTCCTGCTCACCGGCCGTGAATACGAATTCAGCGCCGCAATCCTTGCATACCAATGTCTTGTCCTGGAACATGTGTGTGTTTCCCCTTGTAAATATTATTTATTTGGCTGTACCAAACTTCGGCTGACCTGGTCTTTGCCCCCACACTCGCCGCCCGGGGCTTCCGCTACTGAGCGTAATTGCCTCCCACTACCGGCCCTCTCGCGCGTTATGCGCGGACGGACTTACATCTAAGCCGCACCATGCTCACGGGCGCTTTGGCCCGCTTATGTGGATCGTTTCGCCTGCGACTGGCATCGACTTTCAACCACAGACCCGAAGCGTTGGTATAACTTTGTCTATTATATTGCACCTGTCCAAAAAGTGCAAGCGGTTTAAGCCGCAGAAAAATAATATATTCTGCTTATCTGTGGGGCATTTCGTCATACGCCGCGCGCGGACCGCCGACGTATTTGGGCCGCGTGCGCGCCATGGTAACGTTTGCTTCGCCTATATGGCGCGTTTTTGCGTGAACAGGCACCACTACAGGATGCATATGCATGCCAATGAACGTGCCGCCTATGTCCATGCCGGCGCTTGCCCTGCCGCGCAGATCCTCCACCATAACATGGTCGTCAAAGCGCGCCACCGCCTCCATTGAAAACGCGCCGCCCGCATGCAGCTGCGGCTTCACCCAAACCTGCTGAAGGTGATACTTTTCCATGCATTCGCGTTCCACCACCAGGCAGCGGTTAAGATGCTCGCAGCACTGCACCGCAAGATACAGCCCGTGTTCCTTTATTTTGGGCAGCACCGCGTCCATTATGGCCTTCGCGGCCTCCACGCTGGAGCCCGTGCCTATAAGCTTGCCCATCACTTCGCTCGTGGAGCAGCCTATAACCAATATATCGCCCTTTTTAAGCGTATCCGCAGCCTCAAGCAGTTCGTCTATCGCGGCGTTGGCCTGGGCATTTATGCTTTCATATGCGCTCATAAGTTTTTCCTCCTGTTTTTCCTCTATAAGCGGGATTATTATAGCACAAATGCGCAATACTGGCAAAATAATATATACGCCGTTGAAAAAAGGTATCAAAGCGTGATATAATCCAACCAATCCACTTTGTTAAAGGAGATTCTCATGAAAATCACAGAAGTCCGGCTCGGCATGATATCCGTGCCGCTGCGCGTTCCCTTCAAGACCGCTCTGCGCTCCGTAAACAGCGTAGAGGACGTGGTGGTAGAAATACACACCGACACCGGAGCCGTGGGCTACGGCGAAGCACCACCCACCGGCGTTATAACCGGCGACACCACCGGCGCGATAATCGGCGCCATGAAGGACCACATTATAAAGACCCTTGTCGGCCGCGATGTGGACGATTTTGAAAGCGTTACCAAGGCGCTCAACGGCTGCATAGTGCATAACACTTCCGCCCGCGCGGCGGCGGACATGGCGCTGTGGGATCTTTACGGCCAGCTGCACAATATCCCCGTATACAAGCTTCTTGGCGGCGGCCGCAGCAGCATAGTGACCGATATCACCATAAGCGTGAACAAGCCCGAGGAAATGCAGCGCGACGCCATAAACGCCGTGGAGCGCGGCTACGACTGCCTTAAGGTAAAGGTCGGCAGCGATCCTTCGCTGGACGTTGCGCGCCTGAGCGCGATACGCGAAGTTGTGCCCAAGGATATCTGCATCCGCATAGACGCCAACCAGGGCTGGACGCCCAAGCAGGCCGTGCGCATACTGAATGATATGCAGGACCGCGGTCTTGACATAGAATTCGTTGAGCAGCCGGTAAAGGCGCTTGACTTCGAAGGCATGAAGTACGTTACCGAGCGCAGCTATGTGCCGGTATTGGCGGACGAAAGCGTATTCAGCCCCGCTGACGCGCTGAAGATAATGCAGATGGGCGCGGCGGACATGGTAAACATAAAGCTCATGAAGTGCGCCGGCATAACCAACGCGCTCAAGATAGCTTCCGCTGCAGAAGTTTACGGCGTTGAGTGCATGATAGGCTGCATGCTGGAAGCAAAGATAAGCGTTACGGCGGCGGTGCATCTCGCCTGCGCAAAGAGCATAATAACCAAGATAGACCTGGATGGCCCCGTGCTTTGCAAGGAAGACCCCATCATCGGCGGCGCAGTATTCAACGAAAAGCTTATCTCGCTGCCCAATGCACCCGGCCTTGGCATAAATGGCATAGAGGAAGGCAAAATACACTACATAGACTGATACCCCCTAACATTAAAATCACGAAGGAGGCTGTAACAATATGGATTATCGTGAACTGGCGGGCAATTCCGTATCGCTGCTCGGCTACGGATGTATGCGTTTCCCCACCAATGAGGCGGGCGAAATAGACGAACCGCGCGCGGAGAAACTGCTGCTCAGGGCATATGAGCAGGGCGTGAATTATTTCGACACCGCCTGGCCTTATCACAGCGTTCGTGGGCAAGGTACTTTCAAAGCTTGACCGCGACAGTTTTTACCTTGCCACCAAGCTGCCCGTATGGATGATAGAAAGCCTTGACCATGCCAAGGAAATATTCAATACCCAGCTTGAGCATCTTAAAACGGACCACGTTGATTATTACCTTCTTCATGCGCTGGATGAAGCTAAATGGCAAAAGGTGCTTGACCTTGGCCTTCTGCCGTTCCTTGAGGAGCAGCAGAAGCTTGGCCGCATAAAGAAGCTCGGCTTCTCTTTCCATGCGCCGTATGATGTTTTCAAGCGCATAATAGACTACCGCAACTGGGACTTCTGCCAGATACAGTTCAACTATATGGATACCGAGCATCAGGCGGGACTCAAGGGACTTGAATATGCCGAAAGCAAGGGCGTGGGTATCGTTGTGATGGAACCCGTAAAGGGCGGCACACTTGCCACGCTCCCCTCCTACGCTTCCGATCCGCTCACCGCGGCAGACCCCGGCAAGTCCATGGCTTCATGGGCACTGCGCTACGTTGCCGGATTTGACAACGTGAAGGTCATACTCAGCGGCATGAGCAACGAGGAACAGCTGGAAGATAATCTTTCCACCTTCTCGCCCTATATGCCGTTTACCGACCATGAAAAGGTTGCGCTGGACGCTGCCATAACCGCGCTCAAGGCCCGCCCGAACAACGGCTGCACGGGCTGCAAATATTGCCTGCCCTGCGCAAGCGGGGTCGAAATCCCGCGCGTATTCCGCGTGTGGAACGATTTCCAGCGGTATCAGAATGAGGATGCCGCGGCCGCCGATTACGGCTATATTCCCGCGCTTGGCCGCGCGCAGAACTGCATCCGCTGCGGCATGTGCGAAGAGCGCTGCCCGCAGGGCATAAAGA
>CAVDFM010000186.1:0-3408 GCA_963608365.1 bacterium
GAAATGTAATAAACGGTGCACTAAGCGATAAAATTAACAATTTATTCATTGACAAATAATGGATGATGGGGTATTTATAAATAGAACTTAAACCGTGATACCTGACACAAAATAATCTGAAAAGCGGAGGGGCTATATGAGAAAAAAGATTTTAATTGCGCTGATAATTGCTGCCTTATTTATGATGACCGCATGTATGCCGGAATCTGATAAAGTTGGTCTATTAGGAACTCAAAAGACAGAAGAATTAAATGGATCGAACAATGAGCCGGAACAAACTCAGAACACGGACAATAATGGCGAAGCGGATGAAACATGCTATATAAGTAACAATGCTTCAATGATGAAACTTCCTTCTTCGCTGGAGGAACTGTATCAGCAATCGGAATTTGTTGTGACCGGTGAGGTGATAGCATCGGGAACGATATTCCAAAATGATACGATGTATACATTGCAGCAATTTGCCGTAGAATCCGTTTATAAAGGCGATATGGAAGCACAAAGCCAGATACTTATAGTTGAAATGGGCGGAACTACAACATTCGGAGAGTATGACAGAAATACTATAAAAACCGTAAAGGATTTTGAAACAGGCGCTCCGAGGCGTGACGCAAACACAATAGTTATCGAAGGAGTAAACGGACATTTTCCGATGGCGGAAGGCAGCGAAATGCTTTTGTTCCTTGTGGATACAAGCGGCTTTATTAAAAATATAGACGAGAAGCTGTATGCAGTAATAGGAACATATGCGGGTAAGCTTTACAAGACGGACGAGCAAACATATAGGCAAGCCGCTCCTTCTTCTAATGCAGAGATAAGCTTTGAACCGGACTCGCTTTCGATTACGCTTAACGAAGTTCAGAATTGCAGCAGAGAATACACCGAGTAAAAGAAACACATTAAAGCCCGTGCCATATGCACGGGCTTTATCATTATGCTGGGCTTATTTTCCCGATACGTTCACGTCTTTTATGCGCACGGCGAAGGGGCCGGAATAATCGGCGTCGGTATAGCGTTCGCGGGAGAAGGTCAGCATACCCTGCTTATCGAACATGCTGCCGTTTATGCTGCCGCCGGTAAGCAGCTTTACGCCCGAATCGGTGTAAAGGTAGGCAAGGCGTATTTCCCCGCCGAAATGGCCGTCCATGGGGTCCATCTGGAAATCGGAGAAGGACACGGGGTACAGGCAGCCCTTCTTCAGCTCATCGAAGCTTACCGTGCCGTTGTCTACTTTTGTGTTGAAATAATCGCCCGTGGGCTCTATGCCAAGGTAGCGGCAGAAGCGCGTTGTGCCGTGTATGCATTGCACGGTGCCGCCCTTGAGCAGCGCGCGCTCGCACATGGGTATGCCCTCCGGCGAATACGGAACGTGTGGCATAAGAGCGATGTTCAGCGCTTCGCCCGTGGTTATTTCGCCCTGCGCCGCCGTGCCTATTTCCCAATCCGAATAATGCGGGTATATCATTGCTGCGCGTGAACGTGTAACGTAAAGATCCATCAGCGTGGCCATGTGGCGGTCGCTGAGTACCACGTCGTATGTTCCCGCTTCGGGGCAGTCGGTGGCATGCGCGCGGTCGCAAACGGCATCGAGCGCATGGCGCACCTTGTCTGTAAGGGCGTCGGTATCAAGATCGTTATAGGTAAACGAGAAATACTGCTCCACGTCCTGCGGCACTTTAGCCTGCGCAACGAATTCGCCCTTGCAGCTATACTTGACGTATGATACATCCGTGCCGGTGGATGCGAAAATCGAAATATGGTCGCGGCAGGCGAATATTTCCGCGCTGTTGAGCCATGCATCCTCCCGCGTATCCGCCGCGAAAAACGCCGCCGCCATCAGCTCCGCATTCTGGCTGAGCGTGTGTGCGGACAGGGTGGAGGGCACTTCCTTAACGGCTTCCTTGGTGCCTTCGTAAAGGTCGTAATACGGATTCTTAACATAGCCTGCGGCGTTGTACGCATCCTCAAGCTGATGGGTTATCTCCGCCGCTTCAGTTCCGGGGAACAGAATTACGGTGCTGCTGCCGCGGAACTTTTTGCCGTCCTCTTCAAAAACATTGTATACGGTAACGCTGTATTCGTGCGTATCCTTAACGCGGCGCATATCCAGCTGCTTTTTTATGAAGAACAGCTCCGCTGATGAACGCTGCTGTTCCGTTATGCTGTAATCGCTTATGTTCAGCGCGCTTAGTGCATTCAATATGGCTTGTTTCATGGCTTTTCCTCCTTAACCCAGGCGTATTTTGGCCTTTATGTACGGGCCGCCGTCGGATACCTTTACCCATTCTTTGTATCCCTTGCCGCAGAAGCCGCCGCCCGCAAGCTTAACGTCCCCGCTCATCATGGTTATGGACTTTAGAAGATCCGGCACATAGCCCGTAAGCACTATGGGGGAGAATATCTTGCCGGTCAGCTTGCCGTCCTTTATTTCGCGCGCGATGGATACCATGCATTGTATGCCCCAGTTTTTCGGGTCCTCCATGCCGGAGGTGGGTTCTTCCAGCAGGAAACCGTATTTGATGGAGGCTATCATGTCCTCCACTTTGTCCTTGCCGCCTTCAAAGAAGGTGTTGGTCATGCGGGTGTATGCCTTGCGCTCAAAGCTTTCGCGCCTGCCGTTGCCCGTGGGCGGGGTGGAAAGCGCCTCGGCGGAGCGTATATCGCTTATGCCGGTTTTCAGTATGCCGTGGTCTATTATGATTGTGTCGTGCGCAAGCGTGCCTTCATCGTCGAAGAAATAGCTGCCGGTCTGGTCTCCCACGCATGCGCCGTCGTGCATCGTAACAAGCTCGCTTGCAACCTGCTTGCCAACGTAGCTTTGCGCAAGCGCCCTGTCCTTAACGAACATGTCCATCTCCACGCCGTGGCCGAACGCTTCGTGCGCTATCATACCCGTAACGTCCGGATCGCAAATGCATTCGTATTCGCCGGGGGTTATGGGTTCGCAGTCCAGCAATTCAAGCGTGGTTTTGGCTATGCTCTCAATGTTATCGTCAAGCTTGTATATCAGCTCCGCGCCGCCCTGCATGCTGCATCCGCGGTAGGAGGTTTCTATTGCCTCTCCCTTGCGGGCCATGCCCATCAGCGCGCCGCTTGACCAAAGCAGATCCTGCATCAGGTCGCGATTGGCGGAAAGGAACAGCTTGTGTATTTCCTGATAAGAGAAAGCAACATAGAAATCCACCATGCGCTCATCCATTGCCACGCCCTTTTCCCTGAGCGCGGTAAGGCGGGAAATTATCTCCTTATCGCCAAGCTGAGAAGGATGCAGTTCATATTCGCTGGCTGCGGCAAGCGTAGCCGCTTCGTCCGCGGGAATACCCTTTTCCATGAAGGATACGCCGTTCGGCAGCGAATTGAGCTGCGCTATGCCTTCCCGTATGGTTGTGCATATGGAATCAATAGCGC
>CAVDFM010000187.1:0-3340 GCA_963608365.1 bacterium
CCCCCAAACAAGGCCGTTTTTCTCTTCTTCAAAAAGTACGTCCTGCTCCGCGCCAACAAGGGATGATATAAATTCGCCTTCAAGCTGCCTTGAAACGGCGATCAGCCGCTTTGCCCTTTCGTGCTTTTCGGCGGATGACAGCTGATTCGGCATGCTGTATGCGGGCGTGCCTTTGCGGCGCGAATATGGGAACACATGGATCTTTGAAAGCTTCTGTTCCTGCACGAATGCCATCGATTCTTCAAATTCTTCCTCGGTTTCGCCGGGGAAACCGACTATAACGTCTGTGGTTATTGCGCAAAGGGGCATGGCCTGCCTAAGGCGGGCTACGCAGTCCGCATAAAGGGCGGGGGAGTAGCGGCGGTTCATGCGCTGCAGTACGCTTGCGCTGCCGCTTTGCAGCGAAAGATGGAACTGGCGGCACACAAGCCCGCTTTCGCTTACGGTTTTTATGAACTCGTCGCTCAAAAGCTGCGGCTCAAGCGAGCCTAAGCGCACGCGGGCTATGTTTTTCAGCCCTTCCGCTTGCTTTATAGCATCGCTCAGCGTTAATGCGCCGCGCTTGTCCTTACCGTAGGACATAAGATGTATGCCCGTAAGCACTACTTCGCGGTAGCCTTCATTATCCAGCAGTTCGAGCTGATGCCGCACATCCTCGAGCGAACGGCTCCTTACCGGGCCGCGGGCATAGGGGATTATGCAATATGCACAATATCTGTCACACCCATCCTCTATTTTTAGATAAGCGCGCGTGCGGCCTTCGCGGCTGACGCTTAAATTTTCAAATTCATCCTTTGGCCCGTGCGGCGTAACGGCGGATGTTTTCTCATCGGCATCTTCTGCAATGAGCTTTTCCGCCAGCTCAACTATCCTGCTGCGTTCGCTTGTGCCGAGAACCAGCGATACTCCCGGCAGGCTCAGCGCTTCCTCGGGCGCTGTCTGCGCGTAGCAGCCGGTTATTATAAGCTTTGCATCAGGGCAGAGCGAATGCGCACGGGATGCCATCTGGCGGGATTTTTTATCTCCTGTTGAGGTGACGGTGCATGTGTTTATAACATAAACGTCCGCAATATCATCAAAATCAACAACCGTATGGCCGGCGTTTATGAACATTTCGCGCATGGCGTCAGTATCGTATTGATTTACTTTGCAGCCAAGCGTGCAGAATGCGACCTTCATGCTTCGCCCTCCATGTGATACATTATTATTGCGGTTATAGCGGGGCCTGCCGTTTCTGTGCGCAGTATTCTGTGCCCAAGTGAAAAGGATTGCGCGCCGAGCGACGAGAAAAGCTTTGCTTCGTTGTCGCTTATTCCGCCTTCCGGCCCGATTATTACGCCTATGCGCTTCACATTGCCATCCAATGCATCAAGCACGTTCTTTATTGAACGCTCGCTTTCAAGCTCATACGCAAGCAGCAGCGCATCGAACGCGGCGGGGTCTATCTCATTAGGCTCTATCAGCCTGCCTACGCGCGGGACAACGCCGCGGCGCGATTGCTTCGATGCTTCCATTGCAACGCGCTGATAACGCTCAAGCTTCTTATCAAAGTCCTTTTTGCTCAGCCTCACAACGCTGCGCTCCATTGCCACGGGAACTACCTTGCTTATGCCAAGCTCGACACATTTCTGTATTATGGTTTCAAGCTTGCCTGCCTTCGGAAGCCCTTGGAACAGCGTAAGGGAGCATTGCGGTTCCGTAAGCGCGGGGGAGGAGGATAGTATATCAAAGTGTACCTCAGCCTTGCTTATTGCGGTTATTTTGGCGTGATAGTCCATGCCCATGCCGTCGCACAGCATAACTTCATCACCAGGTCTAAGCCTTAATACGGAGGAGATATGCTTAACATCCTCGCCATACAGCACGGCTGCAGAGTCGGTTATATTTTCTTTTTCTATAAAGAAGCGGTTCATGCGCGTTTCTCCGCCAATATGGCGCGCCAGTCCCCGCCGCGGCGTATTTCGAGTATGTTCAGCCCTGCAGCGGTCAATGCGGCGGCGACTTCTTCCTCGCGCGTGTCTATTATGCCGGAGGTTATGAATTTGCCGCCTTCTTCAAGCAGCTTTGCGGCATATGGCGCAAGCGCGATTATTACGGAAGCAACTATGTTCGCGGTAACTATCGGGTAGCGCTTGGCTTCTATTTTTTCGCGCAGCGCGCTGTCGGTCAGTACGTCTCCCGTAAGCACGGTATAGCGGTCCTTACCTATGCCGTTGAGCGCGGCGTTTTCATATGCTATGGTTTCGGCTATCGGGTCTATATCCACGGCTATCGCGTCCTTTGCGCCCAGTATAAGCGCAGCTATGGACAGTATTCCGCTGCCGCAGCCAAGGTCTACCACACTGTCGCCCTCTTTAACAAGTTCGTCTATGTATTCAAGGCACATGCGCGTGGTGGGGTGCGAACCCGTGCCGAACGCCATGCCGGGGTCGAGCGACAATACGCGCCTGCCATCGGCGTCGTATTCATCTTCCCATGATGGCCTTACAAGCAGATGCTTACCGACGGGGAAGGGCTTATATGCTTCCTTCCATGCGTTGAGCCATACGGAATCGTCAACCGTTTGCACTATCATGTTAAGACTGCCCACGTCAAAGCCGAGAGCCATGCCCTTCAGCTCCGCAAGCGATGCTTTAAGCGCGGCAACGGCAGCGTCCGCCGCATCATCGTCGTCAATATATGCCTTTACGCAGGGTTCGGCCGCGCAAAGCTCATCCATATCTGCAAAGTCCCAATATTTGGCGCTTTTCTGCAAAAAGTCGGCTATTTCTTCGCGGCCCTGAACTATTTCAAGCTGCTCCATGCCCAGCATTGAAAAGCGCGCGCATACGGCGTCCAGCCCTGCTTCGGTAGTGAATACGGAAATCTCTTTATACTTCATCAGCTTACTCCATTTCTGTTATCAACTGATATGATATTACATTTTGGCCTTGTTCGCAACCGCATTCGGTTGATTACTAAGCGGCGGTATGATAGAATCTGCTAAAAGAAGGCATTGGAGGCAGAAACTATGGGAATAGATTTGCTTGAAATAAGAAAAGTCGATAAGGATACTGAGCTTGCGGAAAGGCTGCTGGACTTCGTTGAAAACTTTTCGTGGGAAGAGGTAAAAGAACATACCGTAATGATGATAAAAAACTGGCGATTTACGGATTGGGAGACTATGTTTGCAGCAATTGCGGACGGCAAAATCGTTGGCATGGCATCGTTTATGAAAACGGACTATTATCCGCTGCCTAAAATATACCCATGGATATCGACCATATTCGTTTCTGAAGAATATCGCGGGCACAGAATAAGTGAAAGGCTGATAGAATATGCCAATGACTATGCCAAGGCG
>CAVDFM010000188.1:0-3242 GCA_963608365.1 bacterium
GGAGTAATTATTTCAAAGATAAATAGCCTCAAAAACAAGTAATCAGCTTAATTCTGGGAGATGATTAATCATGGCACGGGCAAAATATCAGGTCTTGGTCATTCCGTATCGCATAAAAAATAACGAAGCGCAGTTTTGCGTATTCAGAAGGAGCGATATGGGCATTTGGCAGTTTATAGCGGGCGGCGGAGAAGGCGAAGATACATCCATCACCGAATCGGCAAAAAGAGAAGCCTTTGAAGAAGCCGGCATTCCAATGACATGCAGCTATTTTAAGCTGGATACCTGCTGCAGCATACCGGCAAACTGTTTTAAGAACGCGGAAGCATTGTGGGGCAAGGAATGTTTCGTCATTCCGGAATACGCATTCGCGGTAAGGATTGAAGGCGATTCTTTATCGCTATCCCGCGAACATACGGAGTATGATTGGGTAACGTATGAAGCCGCCGCAGCAATGCTGAAATACGACAGCAACAGAACTGCTCTTTGGGAACTGAACCGGCGCATTGAACTTGGGTTGATTCAATAGGAAATTTCCTCTTGCCTGTCCTACGTCTCATTGCGGGCAAATCCCCGTTTTGCATTTTTGTGTTTTGCCGCTTGCAATGCGAATTGATATGGGCTACAATAAAAACGTAGGAGGATGCCAACATATGCATTTTGATCCCAATGACCGGCAGTCATTGACTGCAAGGGTCTATGAACATATACGCGAAGACATTATAGAAGGCCGCTACGCCAACGGCGCATACCTTGTTGAAACCAAGCTGGCGGAGGAGCTGGACGTAAGCCGCACGCCTATCAGGGAAGCGCTCAAGCAGCTTGAGCTTGAGGACCTTGTTGTAAGCATACCCAACCGCGGCGTTATGGTGCAGGGCATGAGCAGCCACGATATAGACGATATTTTCACCGTGCGCTATTTATTGGAAGGTCAGGCTGCGTACTGGGCTGCGGAGCGTATAGACAAAGCAAGCCTTGCCAGGCTTACCGAAATAGTTGAGCTGATGGAAATGTACACCCGCAAGAACGACGTTGCGAACCTCGCCCGGCTTGATACCGAGTTTCACGAGGTTATATTTTCCGCGTCCGACAGCAGGATACTCAGGCACATACTTACCTCTCTGCACCGCAACACCCGCCAGGTGCGCGTGAATTCGCTCAGCACGCCCGACAGGCCCACCCATAGCCTGCGCGAGCACAGGGCCATATTCGAAGCCATAGAGCGCAAGGACGCCGCGGCCGCAAAGGACGCCATGGAGTCCCATGTGCGCAACGCCCGCAAGCGCCGCAGCGCGGAAGGCGAAGCGCCGGACGCACAATAATACCGTTTATTCTTTCAGCGCGTAAGGAACCGTTTCCCTGCGCGCTTTTTACTTAATCAAGGCACAGGGGGCTATTATGCGCAACTTTATCACTCCCGTTGGGGAAGAATATCCTTTCGGCGGCCCGGGCAAATTCATACTGGGCACCGTGCAGGCCATGGCGGAGCAGCTTAGGCATGAATACACAGGCTTAGTTGATCTTATATACATCGACCCGCCGTTTGGCACGGGGGACGGCTTTTCCGTAAAGCTGCCGGGCGTGCGCGAAAAGGTGAAAATTCCCGCGTACAGCGACAATATGGATACCGCCAGCTACCTTGAAATGATGCGCGGCGTGCTCACCCTTTGCCATGACCTGCTCAAGGACACGGGCTCCATATATGTGCATATAGATTACCGCATGTGCGCGCGCATACGCCTTATGCTGGACGAAATATTCGGCGAAAGCTGCTTCCAGAACGAGATTATTTGGGCATACAAAAGCGGCGGCCGCTCCGTGCGCCACTATTCACGCAAGCATGACAACATTCTGTTTTACAGAAAAAGCGCCAAGGCGTACTTTGACATATCCGCCGTGGGCGTGCCGCGCGGCCCCATGAAGCGCAACAACATGAAGCGCACCGTGGACGAAAACGGCAAGCTATGCTTCTCCATCCGTTCCGGCGGCAAAACATACACATATTATGAGGATACGCCGGTTTACCCATCCGACGTTTGGGCGGACATTGAGCACATGCATCAGCGCGACCCGGAGCGCACCGGTTACGCCACGCAGAAGCCCGAGGCGCTGCTCAGGCGCATAATATCGGCCTCCTGCCCCGAAGGCGGGCTTGTTGTAGATCTATTCGGCGGCAGCGGCACCACCGCGGCAGTAGCAGCCAAGCTTAACCGGCGCTTTTTAACGGTTGATGCTTCGCCCGCGTCGCTTGGCATAGTGCGCAAGCGCCTGCTTTCCGCGGGATGCGACATATCGCTTATAAAGCAAAGCTCCGCGCTCACGCTCAGCTACCCCGACCTGCCCGAATGTGAGTTCGATGCGGATTTCACATTCTCGCGCGATGCATTCGGCGCATATGTTCAGCTTGATTCATTCCGCAGCAAGTTCGGCCTGTCCTTCATGGCATTCGGCACCGTTGGCAGCGACGGCATCTTCCGCCCCGCGGAGTACACCCTGTTCCCCACCGCCGGCTCCCGCCTGAGCGACTCCGCCTGCAAGGCCGATACCGTGCAGCTTTGCGATAATGCCGGCGGAATGAGGTTTTATAGGGGTTGAGGAAAGGGATAATGGTGGTATAATAATAAAAAAGAAAGGCGGTAAGCAGCATGGAGCAACTCAGCATAGCAGAACTTACAAACAGGCTTTCGCCGGTGTTTTCCGATTATGATGTAAAAAAGGCCGTGCTGTTCGGCTCGGTAGCCAAAGGCACGGCTACCGACAAAAGCGACGTTGACATTATGATCGACAGCGGGCTGAAAGGCATGCGTTTCGTAGGCCTGCTTGAAGATGTGCAGAACGCCGTCGGCAAAGACGTTGATATGCTGGACGTGTCGCACATAGAGCACGGTTCGCTCATAGAACGCGAAATAGCCGATACAGGGGTTACGATATACAGTAAATAAATTAAGAGCCGCAAGGCTCTTTTATGATTTAAGCAAATCATCATATGATGTATTTAGTGCTTCCTTTATTGCTTTAAGCTGTGATGCCTGAATATGCTGCGTACAACGCTCTATTTTAACAAGGGTCTCCCGCGTCATTTCAACGCCCGATAGCTGAATCATCCTTACAAGTTCAGTTTGGCCAATCCCGCTTTTTTTGCGGATTTCTCTGATATTTCTCCCAATCTGAATAGTATCCTGCTTTATTTTCTGCTCCATATCATCACCTTTTTTAAATTATTTGACCAGTATCGGTTGCAA
>CAVDFM010000189.1:0-3217 GCA_963608365.1 bacterium
GCCGTAAGCAGAATAAGCACCAGTACATATAGAATGGTGCGCATAGGTTTGCGTGTAAGTTGCCGTATGTACATATATAGCATTGATACCTCCACATGAACGAATATAGATAAAATGATGGCGCGGAAAAACGCGCCATCATCTGGGCAATATGGACGATTACGGCATGCTATGGCCGCAACTTCTTGTCTCAGAAATGAGATCCCTGCTTTCAAGAACACACTCAGAGCAAGCCCGATTATTGCAACCCGAATAATAACAGATATATGTTCGGGTAATCGTATCACGCATGAGCGGATTCTTGGGACAGGCTACATCGTAAGAGAAGCTGGAATAACCCGTAGAGTCACGCATTTCGCCCTGATTGCAGGTAGGGCATACCTCAACATTCACTGCCGCCATAGCGACAGCAGTAAACAAGGTGAGCACCATTAGTGCCGTGAGGAAAATAGAAATCTTCTTTACCATGTTTTCGCTGTCTCCTTTGCATATAATTATTTTTATTCGCAGCTTAGCTGCAAAATCACTGTCGTTTGGTCGGTCCTGCGGGTTCATATCGTTCCTATTAGGGAACGGGCAGCGGGTTTACGGTTGTTCTTAAAGTTAAGTTGGTTACTGTGGTTTCTTCGTTAAACTTATGGTAACATATTGCAATATATTATGTCAATGATTTCCTGACGGATTTTGGATTATATATTATGCCTGAATTACTTGATTTTTTACTGTAAATTATGATATGCTGATTAAGATGTGTGCTACTGATTGTCGAAAAATTCATTTTACGAATTTATATTTTGAATAGCTTCATAACGCCTACATAAACCACCGAGCCGCCCAATACGGACGGCTCGGAATGAGTTGCTTATTATTCGGTTCTGCGTTGAACGCGGAGGAAAGATTATTCTTCTTCCTCGTCCTCGCGCTTGGCCTGCTCGATGATCTTCTTGGCTTCGCCGCCGGGAACATCCTCGTAGCCGATGAACTCCTTGGTGAAGTAGCCGCGGGCCTGGGTCATGGAGCGGAGGTCGGTGGCGTACTTGACCATTTCGCCCATGGGGGCGCGGGCGACGACTTCGGTGCCGTCATCGGTGGGGTTCATGCCTTCCATCACGCCGCGGCGACGGGGCAGGTCGCTGGTGATAGCGCCCACGTAGTCGTTGGGAACGTGGATGTAGTAACGATAGATAGGCTCGATAAGGGCGGGCGCGGCATGGGCGCAGGCTTCCTTATACGCAAGGCGGGCGGCGGACTTGAACGCCACTTCCTTGGAGTCAACGGGATGGTACTTGCCGAAGAACAGCGTGGCCTTGACGCCGGTCATGGGATAGCCGGCAAGCACGCCGTGGCGCATGGCCTCGCGGGTACCCTTTTCAACGGCGGGAATGTATTCCTTGGGAACTACGCCGCCGACGATGGCGTTGACAAATTCGAAGTCCTCGCCGTTGGTGAGGGGCTCAAAGCGCATGTTAACAACGCCAAACTGACCGCTGCCGCCGGTCTGCTTCTTGTGCTTACCTTCGGCTTCCGCGGTGGCGCGTATGGTTTCACGATAGGGGATGCGGGGTTCGGCCAGCTGGGCCTCAACGCCGTTCTTATTCTTCAGCTTGGAGCAGATAACGTCCAGATGCACCTCGCCAAGGCCGCTGAGCAGCACGTCGCCGGTTTCGGCGTTCTTTTCAAGGGAGATGGTGGGATCTTCTTCAAGCAGCTTGTTCAGGCCGGCAAATACCTTGTCTTCCTCGCCCTGCTTCTTGGCGGAAACGGCCAGGGAGATGGCGGCGGTGGGGAAGTCTATGGGGGCGAAGGTCACGGGGGCGGAAGGATCGCACAGCGTGTCGCCGGTGGCGGTGAACTGAAGCTTGGCCAGCGCGCCTATATCGCCCGCGATGAGCTTATCGACCTGAACGGTCTTTTTGCCGCGCATAATGAATACGTTGCCGCTCTTCTCGGTCTTTTCATTGTTGGCATTGTAAAGCGTGGTGGAAGCATCGAGCACGCCGGAATGTATCTTTATTATGGAATACTTGCCGAACTGGTCCACAACGGTCTTTATGACCTGACCTGCGAACTTGCCGTAATCGGCCATGCTGACGGTGTTGCCGTCCGCATCGGTAGCGGTGGCGGGCTTAACCTCGGCAGCGGAGGGCATGTAATGCACCAGGTTGTCCAGCAGCGTGGCAACGCCTATGTTGGGCGCGGCGGCGCAGCAGCACACGGGGGTGACTATGCCTTCCTTAACGCCGTTGCTCAGGCCGGCGAGTATTTCTTCGCGGCTGAGCTCGCCTTCTTCGAAGAACTTCTCCATCAGCGCTTCGTCGGTTTCGGCGGCGGCCTCGGTCAGCGCTTCGTAAACGCTCTGCGCCTGGGCTTCCATGCCGGCGGGGATGGCTATTTCCTTTTCGCCCTTGCCGTCGAACTTCTTGGCGGTCATGTTGGGAACGTCAACGTAACCCACGAACTGGCCGCCTTCCATTATGGGCAGCTGTACGGGAACCACGCTGGGGCCGAACTTTTCGTTTATCTCGGCCATGGTCTTGGTGAAGTTGGCGTTTTCACGGTCCATCTGGTTCACGACCATCATGCGGGGCTTGTTGGCCTTTTTGCACATGTTCATGGCCTTTTCAACGCCTACAACGGGGCCGGATACGGCGCCCACGACTATAAGGGCGGAATCCGCCAGGGCCATTGCGGCGGTGACTTCGCCATAGAAATCGAAGAAGCCGGGGGCATCGATAACGTTGATCTTGGTGTCCTTCCACTCAAGGGGAGCGAGGGCGGCGTTTATAGAAATGGTACGCTTGATCTCCTCCGGATCGAAGTCGGTCGTGGTGGTGCCGTTTTCAACCTTGCCCAGGCGCTCGATCAGGCCTGCGTTGAAGAGCATGGCTTCGGTAAGGGTGGTCTTGCCTTCGCCGCCGTGGCCGAATACGCCTATGTTGCGGATGTTTGCTGCGGTGTAGTCTTTCATCTTGCTTCTTGCTGTCCTTTCCAGTATGTATTGCTGAATATTATTTTTTATTAAAGTACAGGCCAAGAAACGGTACTGGCCGCACTAACTACATTATTGTAACAGCCAAATTGACGCTTGTAAACCATTTTGGGCGAAAAAACCTTCGCAAAGCTGCATATTGTGCCCGAAAAGAAGGCGTGATTATCCATATATAAAAAATCTCTATAGCAGAACCCCAAAATAAAAGTTAGGATAATTGTATATGGT
>CAVDFM010000190.1:0-3212 GCA_963608365.1 bacterium
TCCCCTTAGGCCCCCTGGCGACCCCCGTAACCCCATTGAAACGATCGCTCCGCGAAGGGGTACGGCACTGTACGCCGTGTTTGTACTGCAATTTAAGCCGTCCCCGTTTACGGGGAAGGTGTCGCGGCGTAAGCCGTGACGGAAGGGGAACAGCTCGTGGCACTTGGTATCTCCGAGCCGTTCCCCTTTCGACTGCTCGTTACACTCGCAGCCACTTTCCCCGCGTGCGGGGACAGCTTTTGGTTGGTGGCAACACTAAAAAAGCCCCCTCTTAGCGGGAGCTTTTATTCTCTTTATTTAGTTCTGCTTGTCTTCAGGCAGCAGGCCCTTTCTGGTCAGGTCTATCTTGCCGTCGGGTTTGATGTCGATAACGCGGACGAGTATTTCGTCGCCTATGCTCACCACGTCCTCAACCTTCTCAACGCGCCTGTTAGCCAGCTTGCTGATATGCACAAGGCCCTTCTTGCCGGGCTTGAGCTCCACCTGAGCGCCTATGGGCAGTATGTTCACTACCTTGCCCAGGAACACTTCGCCAACCTCTATGTCCTTAACGATATTGTCTATCATCTTCTTGGCGGCGGCGCTGGCTTCCTGATCGGGAGACAGTATGAACACGCGGCCGTCGTCGTTTATGTCTATCTTCACGCCGGTATCGGCAATGATCTTATTGATGGTCTTGCCGCCGGAGCCGATGACTTCGCGAATCTTATCGGGATTGATGCTGAACTGCAGCACCCTGGGCGCATAGGGAGAAAGCTCCGCGCGGGGCTGTGCAAGGGTTTCGAGCATCTTATCCAGTATGAACAGCCTGCCGCGGCGTGCCTGCGCAAGCGCACGGGTCAGAATCTCTTCATCAATGCCCTTTATCTTTATATCCATCTGAATGGCGGTTATGCCGTCCCGCGTACCGGCAACCTTGAAGTCCATGTCGCCAAGGAAGTCCTCAAGACCCTGTATATCGGTCATAACGGCTATGTTGCCGTTGGCGGGGTCCTTTATAAGGCCCATGGCAACGCCCGCAACTGGCTTCTTGATGGGTACGCCAGCATCCATGAGGGACAGGGTACTCGCGCAGATGGAAGCCTGTGAGGTTGAGCCGTTGGAGCTTATGACCTCGCTGACGAGCCTGAGCGCGTAGGGGAATTCCTCTTCGGAAGGAATCATGGGCAGCAGGGCGCGCTCCGCAAGGGCACCGTGGCCTATTTCACGCCTGCCGGGGCTGCGAACGGGGCGGGTTTCGCCAACGCTGTACGGCGGCATATTATACTGATGCATATAGCGCTTGCCGGTTTCGTCGCTTATGCCGTCCAGCATCTGGGCATCCTCAAGGGAGCCGAGCGTGGTTATAGTCATAACCTGGGTCTGGCCGCGGGTGAACACGGCGCTGCCGTGCGCGCGGGGCAGCAGACCTACTTCGCACCATATCGGGCGTATCTGCTCCATGGTGCGTCCGTCCGGACGGATGCCGCGGTTGATTATCTTATCGCGCACTATTTCCTTGGTTATGTTATAAAGTATCGCGTCAACATCCTTGGCGCAGTCGGGGTCTATCTCAAGGAAATGCTCGGTAACTTCCTGCTTCACCTGGGCGCTGCGCGCTTCGCGCTCGTAGCGGTCAAAGGTGTCAAGGCTCCACTCCACCTTATCGAAGGCATAGGCGCGCACAAGCTCGGTGAACTCCTCGTTGGGCTGATAGATGTTCACTTCCATCTTGGGCTTGCCAACTTCCGCCTGCATGTTTTCTATGAAGGCGACTATCTCTTTTATGTAGCCGTGGGCGAACAGAATGGCCTGCAGCATTTCGTCCTCGCTCAGCTCGTCCGCGCCCGCTTCAACCATCATAACCGCGTCCTTCGTGCCGGCAACGGTCAGATGCAGCTTGCTCTTTTCGCGCTGCTCGCTGGTTGGGTTGATTATATACTGCCCGTCGATATAGCCAACGCTTACCGCGCCGGTGGGGCCCATGAAGGGCGCGTCGCTTATGGCGAGGGCGGCGCTTGAGCCTATCATGGCAAGTATTTCGGGCTGCACGTCCTGCTCAACGCTGAGCACGGTGGCAATTACCTGAATGTCGTTATAGAATCCCTTGGGGAACAGGGGCCTGAGCGGCCTGTCTATAAGGCGGCTGGCCAGTATGGCCTTTTCGGAGGGACGGCCTTCCCTTTTGATGAATCCGCCGGGTATTTTGCCCACGGAATACATTTTTTCTTCAAATTCAACGCTCAGCGGAAGAAAATCCACGCCGTCGCGCGGAGCCTTGGCAACCGTTGCGCATACCAGCACTGCCGTATCGCCGCAGCGCATAAGCACGCTGCCGCCCGCCTGCTCGGCATACTTACCGGTTTCGGCGGTAATTGTTCGGCCCGCCAGCTCCATTGAAAATATCCTTTGCATTTGCTTCTTCTCCTTCTTATAGTCCATTTTTATTCATACTATCTTATTATAACTCATCCCGCACAAAAAAGCATCATTAAATTGTGTAAAAGGAGAAAAAGGTGTGGTTAGATTTTAAACCTGCCGCAACCCCTCAGTCGGCTTACGCCGACAGCTCCCCGACCGGTGAGCCTTTGGACGCAGCGTTTTATTAAGTTTTTCTTGCATATTAGCTTGAATTTGCATATAATAAAGGCAGAAAACCGCGCCTACCGGAGACGGTTGGCCACAAGTTTAATTTGTTACGTTAAGTAACCGTTTCCTTTGGCCAGGGCGGTTACTTTTCGTTTTTGAAGAATTTTACTACGAATCGCAGCATTCTCAAGAAAATCTTGAAAAGTTCTATAACGAACATCAGAAATGCTAAAAATTCCGACCATGTCATCACAGAAACCACCTCCCTTCTTGAAAGAATCAAGCTTGGGTCGTGGTCAACCGTCCCCTTTTCGCGTCGGGGTAGGCGCTTATATTTATTATAATGTAGAATAGTGCAGAAATGCAAGAGAAGTATATAAAGCGCACCAAAGACGCCACCGCGGGCGGGGGAGCTGTCGAGCCGTAGGCAAGACTGAGGGGGAACATCTCGCAGCACTCGGCAGCTTTGAGCCATTCCCCTTTCGGCCACTTCGTGTCCACTTTCCCCGCACGCGGGGACAGCTTTTGGTTTGTGGTAACACCAAACAAACAGGGGACGGTTACCCGTCCCCTCAACTTCACAATCTCCCCCGCTCACCCGCCTTTGGCGGATTTCACCGCGCGTAAGCGCGCCTTACTCCACC
>CAVDFM010000191.1:0-3193 GCA_963608365.1 bacterium
GTATCTGCCGCTCGTCACCATGCCCCATGCGGTTATCTGCGGCATTGCGCCTTCAACGCCGGGTATCTTCTTTATCTCTTCCACGGCCTTTTTATCCAGCTTCACTTCCTGATAGGTGGAATAGCCGTCGCCCGAATCAACCCTGCGGTAGTTGTTTACCGTAATGTTCGTAAGGCTGCCCATGCTGGCATAGCTGTCCAGCATGCTTTGGCGCATACCAACGCCCAGCGACACCATTACAACAATGCTGCTTGTGCCTATAACCATGCCCAGCACCGTTAAAAACGCCCTTAGCTTGCGCCGCCACAGGTTCAGGAACGCCGTGCGGAGCAGATCGGGAAATTTCATACGTCCTCCAAAGTCTTAGCGCGCTTCTTTTTCAGCAGTATTATGGCAACCACTATCGCCGCCGCGACCACCACGCCAAGCGCTATCCATATCCAAACCGGGGTGCCGGAGGAAGGATTATCCATGTCGTTTATCACGGGCTGGTCAATGTAGCCGGAGTTATCCGTATCGCCGTTCGCATCGGGATTATAGGCTTCCGTAACATAAAGGCTCAGCGGCAGCCTTTCTTCCATCTTTTCCTCAAGGGAGTCCTCGTAGCTTATAACTATTTCGCCGTCTATCTGGCCCGGTGTGGCGGTTATTATGGAAAGATCGGCGCGCATGCTGTTGCCCGCGGCAACGGTGCCCTGGAAGAAGCTGTCCTCAAGGGAGAGGCCGTCGCCCTCAACGGTTATCATGCAGTTATATATGGGGCTGCGGCCCATGTTGTAAAGCGAGAAGTATACCGGAACGCTTTCGCCCTCCATGGGCTCGCCGTCAACGGTGGGGTCGTCTATCTTCAGGCGTATCTTCTGCATAACCGTAACGGGTATAGATGCGCTCGATTCGCCCTTGGCAAGCGTTGCGGGGCGGGTCTTTGTGCCTTCGTATTCAAAGTCCAGCTTTATTTCGTATGCCTTGGCTTCCGTATCGGGCGCGGCGGCAATGCTCATTGTCATTGTTTTGCTTTCGCCCTTTGCAAGCTTATCGATATACAGCGTGTTGGAGCCTTCCGCGGGGGTCAGCTTACCGGTATCCGCGTTGTTGGTCATGGTCACGAGTATGCTCTTGGTGTCCTCCTCGGTGGAGGTATTGCGCACGGTGAACGTAAGCGTGAACGTTTCGCCCGCGTATATCTTTTCTTCGGAGAAGCTGTAGCTGTCCACTACCAGCTTGGGCAGCGTCTGCGTGGTTTCGCCGCCGGGGGTGTCGCTTGCGCCCTCGTAGCCCTTGGTAACGTTGACATACAGGCTCACGTCGCAGCTTTCGGTGGCGCTGCCTTCCGCGCTGCCCCAGCCGCGCTCGTAAGTAACGGTGAAGTCAACCTTCTTTATGCCCGCGGTGACCTTATCGGCAAAGCGCAGGTCAAACTGGAACTCTATTATCTGGTTGGTGTTTATGAAACCGTTGTAGCCAACGGTGTAGTCCACCTGCTCTATTGCGAAGGGGAACTCATCAAGGCTGGTGGAAAGCTTGGGCGCGACCTTTATGTTCATTACCGGGCCGCTTACGCACAGCAGCGGCAGCCTTACGCGCACCTTGCCGCCGTTCTTGCCGGATGCGGTGGTAACGATAAGGCCGTTGGGGTCATAGCTGGACAGCCTGAACGCCGCCGTGGCCTGGTTTTGGTCGGGCGTGGGGGAAGGATTAGCCGCGTCTATCGTCAGCGTTATGTTGGCGGTCTTGGTTATTTTGCCGCCGTCGAAGCTGAATGTCAAAAGGTCGGCAAACGTGCCGCTGTCCTTCGCGCCGAAGGAAGGATTGAGCAGAATGTCAACGCTCGTTCCCGCGGGGATGGTAACATCGCCCGCGTCTATCTTCGTAGGAAGAACTGTACCCTTTGTGGTAACGGTTGAATCAAGCTTTATGTCCGCTCCGCCGTTATTGGTTATGGTAACGGGAATGAACACCGTACCGGTGCCGACTATGGGTGAACCCACGGAAACGGAAACATCCTTCGCTTCAGTCACCGCAGGTATGGGCGTGGGGTCTGTGCCTTCCCCTTCCGCAAACGCGGCGGGGCATATGGCCATGAGCAGCATGGCCGCCGTCAAAAGTGCGATTATTCTACGCTTCATCTTTGTGTATCTCCCTGTTTATTGTCTTTTTTATCCTCAGCCTGTTTGGCTTGCTCCTCTGCTTCAATCTGCTCCGTCAGCTCGTCGCCGATGGCACGCTTGGGCCGCGGGGTAAGGTAGGTCGGGTGTTCGTTTATCTGTATGTCCACCACCCTGCCGTCCAGTATCTTTATTATCTTATCCGCATACATTGCCATGTTCGGGTCGTGCGTGACCATTACCATCGTCTTGTTGCGGCTGCGCATGACCTCGCATATGGTGCGCATAACGTCGTCCGACGTGTTGGAGTCCAGGTTGCCCGTAGGCTCGTCGGCAAACACAATGTCCGGATTGGTAACGAGCGCCCTCGCTATGCCCACGCGCTGCTGCTGGCCGCCGCTCATCTGCGAAGGCTTGTGCTTTAGGTGCTTGCTAAGGCCCATAACCTTCAGCGCCTCAACCGCCATAGCCTCTCGCTTTTTCCTGGGCACCCCGCGGAAGGAAAGCGGGAACGCAACGTTCTCCACCGCCGTGTAATACGGCATAAGGTTGAAGGACTGAAATATAAAGCCGACGTGCTTCTGGCGGAACACTATAAGCTCGCTTTGGTTCATTTTGTCCAGCCGCTTGCCCGCAATGACTATTTCGCCGCTCGTAACATGCTCAAGCCCCGCAAGAACGTTGAGCAGCGTGGACTTGCCGCTGCCGCTGGGGCCGATTATGGAAACCATTTCCCCCGGCATAATGCTGAGATCCACCCCGCGCAGCGCCTGAATATCAACGCTGCCCACGCGGTATGTCTTTTTCACGTTGCGGGTCTGGATGATCGGCTGCGCCGCCGCCGCGTTTTTAACTGCCTCCAATCCTATCACGCTCCCTTTCCATGGCAAAACATATTTTTTCCATATATAGTATAGTTTATATCGCCGTTCGCTATATTGCAATTGAACAATATGTGAACAAGCGAAAAGCGCCGTTCATTCGACCGTCGCTTCTCTTTTGTTTTAATATATAACGTTTTTCGCGCCGCTGAGGTTGCGCCTTATTTTTTGTAATTATCAGGCAGCGCCTTTATGGCGGCGAATATC
>CAVDFM010000192.1:0-3173 GCA_963608365.1 bacterium
GCGGCATACCGGTAGGCACGGTCACGGTTATGGTATTCTCCGCGCCTTCGGTTATCTCGCCCTGCTGACCTTCTATCGAGAAGGCGGTGATGGATGCATCGGACGAAAGCGGACGGCCGAAGTTGAACCGGCGATAATAGAAGTAATACGGATTCCCCTGCCCGCCGCCTTTAAGGAAGTTGAGATACCACATGCTGGCGTAGCACCCTTCGTATGTTGCAAGGGCGTTATTGGTAACGCTTGTGGTATGGTGGAAATATCCGCCGGAAACATTGGCAAAGTTGTCCATCCAGTGCTGCAGGGCGCTCTTACCCTGCCCATCGGAAAAGCGCGGGTCGGTATGCCAGTCTATGCCCATGCTGCAAAGGCCCATCATTACCCACGCGGCGGATTCGCTGTTTATCGCGCCCCACGCGCCGAAGGAGTAATCGGAATTCATTTTGCTGAGCACTATGTCAAGGCATTCGTTCAGCTTCTGCTTCACGCGCTCGCCATACACGGCGTCGTCCTGATACGGCGCAAGCGAGTACATTACCGCGCCTATCATGTCTATGCCGAACATGTCGCTGGAGTAGGGCAAAATGGTGGTTATAAGCTTGTCCCTTGTCCAGATAGCGTCCTCAGGTATCGTATAGTTACCCATGTCCAGCGCAAGCAGCGCGAATATGGGGCCGTTTATGGTGTACCCGCCGGAATAGTTATAAAGCCTGGCAACAAGGTCGTCCACGTCGTTGCCCTTGCTGTCCTTCATGGGCACGCCGCCATTGTAGGAAGCGAGCTTTGTGCAATCGAACCCGCGGGCGGTGAGCATCATTATGTTGCGGTCAAGCTCAGTCATGGCAACATTCGTTGTGGTATCAAGCGTTGCTATCTCCGCAACGGGGTCAAAGTCATGGCCCCTGCCGCTGTTGTAGTTTTCAAGCGTGTTTTCATAGAAGCCAAGATCCATCCATTCCCAGTCGTCCGCGGCCTTTGTGCGATAGCGGGCGATTATGTTGCCAACTATTTCTTCAAGCTGACCCTGATATTCGTTCACGGCCGCTTCGCCGGAAACGGTGACGGTAACGGTATATGTTTTTGTGCTGCCGTTCTGCGCGGTAACAACATATTCAACAGGCTTGGAGAAGTCCTTTGCTTCGCCGGAAGCCGGAGATATCTTTGCAAATTCGGAAATGGTTATTTCCGGCGCGAACCGCACGGATATGCCCTTGGGCAGCGACATGGTCACGGTGGACTCCGCCTCGTCTATCCTTGCGGCATATCCGCCATACTTAAAGGAAAGTATTTTCTTTTCCTTTGAAGCGGGCGTGCGCTCTATCGTTACGGTATAGGTTTTCGTTGCGCCGTTCTCCGCACGGATAACGTATGTATTCTCGCCTTCCGTAAGCGTATCCGGCTTCTGCGCGATAGTTGCAAATTCGGATATTTCTATCTCTGCATCGGTCTTGGAAAGATCGGTGGCAAAAGGTATGGCTATCTTAACGGTCGCTTCGGCCGCGTCTATCACGCCTTCCGCGCCGTCTATGGAATACGATAGTATGTCGTTCAGGGCGGACTCTTCAGCCGTTACGGAAACATCGTACTTTGTTTCCAGGTTGTTGAAGCCCGTGTTGTACACAACGAGCACTACCTGCTTTGTGAAGTCTATGCTTGCCGCCGCGTCCTGCCTTACGCCGTCAACGGTGAAGTAATAGCCTTCTCCCGCAAAGTCCACGGCGGGCGTAAGCGCCGTAAGATCGGTACCCACGGGCAGGTTGAGCTTTATCGTTCCGTTTGCGCCGTTTTCGCCTTCGGTTATGGCAGCATAGCGCGTCTTACCGTCGGCAGTGGTTATGGCGAAGGATACGGCGTAGTTATACGGGTCTCCCTTTTCAACCACCACTTTCCATATTTGGCTTAGGTCTTTCTTAAAGCCGTAGCCCGTGGTGTCGCTGCCGTTATAATATGTGCCGGTGGCGCGTTCGCCGGGCGTGACCTTATAGAGCACCTCTCCCGATGCCAGGCTGCCCGCGAACTGATTGGCCACAGCTTCGCCTTGGCAAACCACGTTGACCTTTGGCAGGTTGTTCCAGTCCGTATCTTCCGGCATGCGGATGGTAACGGTGCGGTTGGCCTTATCTATTGCGCCGAAGGACGTGCCGATGGAGAAGGAAATTATGTCCGGTTCGTCTATGCGGTGCGTTTCAACATAGTTAAGGAAATACGGTACGTAATCATCAAGGTATCTGTCTATTTCATCAAGCTCTTTCTGCGATATGGTCGCGCCGTCTTCGCAGCTTGGCTTGCCGGATGATACGTTTGGGTATTCTTTCCAGAATTTTATTATTTCGTCCCGCGTAACGCTGCGCCAGCCGCCGGTTTCAATGAAATAGTTATGCGTATCGAGCCAGGCTATAGTTATGCCAAATTTGATCTGCAGCTGATTGGCAAGCATGCACACCATGTTTATGAAGCACGGCTGATATGCGCCTATTTCTATCGAATCCGCATTCTGGGCGCTGTTCAGCGTGTCAAACATCGTCTGGAAGCGCTGCATCGCATCCATAAGCTTATCAAGGCGCGCCTCGAAGGCCGAAAGCTTATCAACATCCGGCCGAGTGTCCGGCTCTGAGCTTTCCGTAACTGCCTTAACGCGGCACATATAGCTGCGCCCGTCGATCGCATCATATATGCGCCAAAGCTGCTCCTGCGAATAATCCAGCGGCTCTTCGCCCACGGGTTCTATTCTGCCCCTTGCGCGGGCATCTTCCAGCCTTTTGCCGGTATCCGTAAAGACATTGTTTACAAATACACCCGTGTTAAAATGGTCCACCGTAAGCACGGTCGGTGCGCCTTCGGGCAAATATAATTTTATATATTTGAAATCTCCCCAGAACTGGACTCCGCCTTCAATTTCCTTGAAGTAGGCGAATCCATTTGTTACCATGTATTTTTGTTCGGTCAGCTCCGTAAATTCGGGCCAGCGCGTGTGCGATGACTCCAGCGCCAAGCTTGGCGAAATACATGTTATTAACATAGCGGCCGCTAAAAGTATGGTAAGTATCCGCCGCGTTTTTTTCATGTTTTGTTCCTCCTTTTTAATGGAAGCTGCGTCCGTATGGACGGGTATATATCAGGCTATTCAAGCTCTATCTTGAATTCATACTCCTGCCTTGCGCCGCCGTTCAGGGTAA
>CAVDFM010000193.1:0-3160 GCA_963608365.1 bacterium
GGTCATTACGCCTTCACCCTTAACGTCCGCATCGGCGGTGTTGGGCTCGTTGGCGGCATTGTTTGCGCAGGCGGCGAAGCTGGCCGCGAAGGCAACAACCAACAGGATAGCTAAGAACTTTTTCATTTTTGTTCTCCTTTTTATTTTATGACGCCCGTTTTCCGTTACCGGTAACGGTAGCCAATAAGATTATAAATCAAAACAATAATAAATCAATACAAAAAGCGTAAATATATCAAATCCGTTCAATTTACCCTGCGTTTTTGCTGCACCTTGCCGTATATGGCATATGCCGCAATAAGGATCCACACTACGCAAAGCCCTATAAGCAGCGCGCGGGAGGATGCGGGCAGCGGCCCAAGCTCCTCTTTCCCGCCCGCGGAAGCGGCGTTCGCATTGTCAAGGCGGTAAAGCGATATAACGTCGCCGAACAGCTTTTCCATATACGCATCGTCTATCGTTTCCCTGCGGCGCACGGACTTTGCCGTGTTTTCAATGAGCTGACCCGCCGCATCGCGAAGGGAGGCGGAGCCGTTGTAAACGGGCGTTGTGAACGTGTTGACCACGTTTTCAAGCAGCATATTGACCGCCTCCAGCTTGACATCATAATGCTCGGCATCGTTGGCGGTGCTTGAAAGATAGGCCAAATAGTCCGCGTTGCTCCTTGCCGTATCGGTAACGGGAACGTAGCCTTCGGTTTCGGAATAGGCTATCTGCACGCCGTCCGTTAAAAGGTATTGGCAAAACAGCCATGATGCAAGCACCTCGCTGCTGTCCGCCTTGTTGAATACGCATACGCTCGGCCCTTGGGACATCATTTGCGGGTTATGGGGGTCAAGCTGGGGAACGGTGCGCACGGCTGTTTCAAAGCGCACCAGCTTATCCGCGCTTATGTCCGAAAGCGGGGCGTCCGTACCCATCCATGTTGAGCCGGCGGTGGAGTCTATTGCGAATATGCATTGCCCGGCGTTTAGGAAGTTCGCCGGGTAGCCCGATATTTTGAATGTTGAAAACGCGCCGCTCTTAGTGTGCTCCGCAACGGTGTATAAAAACTCCTTTGTTTGGTCGTTGAACATAAGGGCGTTGCCTTCGCCGTCGGAATATTCCGCGCCGCTTTGCCTAAGCAGGGTTATCATCATGTTGTCTGTCGATTTATATATGAACGGTATCATAACCTTCTGGCCGTTTACTTTATATGTGCCGTCCGAATTTTTCTCGGTCGCGGCCTCCGCCACCTGCCAAATAAAGTCCCATGTGAGCGTATCGGGCAGGGTAAAGCCCAGCTTTTCAACATAGTCCTTGTTTATATAGCATGCCTCGGTTGAGCGCATGAAGGGCAGCGCATAATAATGCTCCCCTATGCGGCACTCCTCAAGATATTTTGAAACGAGCTGCTCCGTTTTCGGCGTTGTGAACTTCAGTTCGCTTCCGCCAAGGCCGTAGCGGCTGTCCGCCATAAGCTCGTCCAGCGGGGCTACCACGTTAGTGCCTGTAAGGTAGGTTGCAATATGGTCGGGATAGGTTATGCATATATTCGGCGTTGTGTTGGTTGCAATGTTTGTAATAACGTCGTTATATATTTTGCCGTAATCCGTATACAGCCTAAGGTTTATTTTAATGTTTGGGTAAAGCGATTCAAAGTCGCGTATGGCCTGCTCGTATATCCTTGTCTGGTTCTTATTTGTGTCGTTCTTGGCCCAGAAGGTGAGCTCGTATTGCCGCGAAGCATCGAACTCTTCCGGCATTACGAACGCATCCATGCCGCGGGAGCCGTGGCACGCCGTGAGCGCGCAGCAGAGCATTATGAGCGTTAATATAAGGCTTATGGGTTTTATTGCGCGGCTCATCCCTTTAATCCTCCCCTTGACACGCCTTCCATTATCTTTTTCTTGAATATAAGGAACAGCACTATAAGCGGCACCGATATGGCTACCACGGCCGCCATCATTGCGGGTATGTTGTCCCGCCCGAAGCCGCCTTCGCGTATGGCCTGTATGCCGCCGGAAACGAGGAAATAGCGGCTGTCGTCCGTTATAAGGCGCGGCCAAACATAGCTGTTCCAGCATTCTATCACTTTAAGTATTATCACCGTTACAAGCGTTGGGCTGCATATCGGTATAAGCACGCGGGTAAGGTACGTCATGTCCGATGCACCGTCCACCTTGGATGCATAATAAAGCTCGTCCGGCACCTGCGCAAAGTTTTCTTTAAGAAGGTATATATAGAATACGCTCGTTACGGAGGGCAGAATAAGCCCCGTGAACGTGTTCCTCAGCCCCCAGTCGGTTATGGTCACAAAGTTGGTTATTATAACAAGCTCGTTGGGTATCATCATAAGCGAAAGCAGCAGCGTGAACGCAATGCGCTTGCCGCGGAACTCAAGCCGCGCGAACGCGAACGCCGCAAGCGTTATAACAATAAGCATCAGCGCCGTTGTTACAACGGTGAAAAGCAGCGTGTTCATGAAATACCGTGCAAGCGGCACGGCCGTAAACGCCTCCGCATAGTTTGCAAGCGTTGGATAAAGCGTGAAGAACTTGGGTATGTATTCGGAATTATACGCGCCGTAATCCTTCAGGGATGTAAGCACCATCCAGTAAAACGGGAACAGCACTATTATTGCCCACAGCGCAAGGAAAAAATATTTTACGCCCGTCCATATGTCATGTTTTATTTTGGCTTTGCGGGTTATTTCGCCGTAATTATCGGAGTTGCGCACGGTTCAGCCCTCCTTAGTAATGCACATGCTTCTTGCTTATCATAAGGTTTATGCACGTTATGGTAAGCACAATGGCAAAAAGCAGTATTGCCGCGGCGGATGCAAAGGAAGGATAGCCGCCGCTGTTGCCGTAAAGCATATCGTATATATAGCCGACTATGGTGTTCATGCCCGCGGCGTTAAGATCCGTGCCGAAAAGGGCCACGGCGTCGCTGTATGCCTTGAACGCGCCAATAAAGCCGGTTATTACCAAATAGAATATCATGGGAGAAATCATGGGCAGCGTTATGCGCGTGAACATAGCCGCGCCCGTTGCGCCGTCTATACGGGCGGCGTTATAATACGTTTCATCCACCGATGCAAGCGCGCTTGTTAATATAAGCACCTTGAACGGCATAACTATCCAAACCGTGTAAAAGCTGAGCACGAACATCTTTGCCC
>CAVDFM010000194.1:0-3149 GCA_963608365.1 bacterium
GTGTGTAGTCGTGCGCTGACGGCGAGAAGCAGAAAGGCTTAACCGGAGCGACGGGCACAGACCCGGCGCTCCTTTTGTGTTTTGGCAGCGGGGAGCAGCAATGAACGAGATAATTACGGTGCGGGGCTTGACGAAAAGCTTTGCGGACGGCGAAAAGAAGGTAACGGCGCTGAACGGCGTTGACCTGACGGTATACGAAGGGGACATATTCGGCGTGATAGGCCTTTCGGGCGCCGGAAAGAGCACGTTTGTAAGGTGCCTTAACCGGCTGGAAGAACCGGACGAGGGCAGCATAATCATAAACGGGCAGGACATGCGCCAACTGAGCGAAAAGGAGCTGAACATAGCCCGCCGCAACATAGGCATGATATTCCAGCAGTTCAATCTGCTCAGCCAGGCCAGCATACTGGATAACGTATGCTTCCCGATGGAGATAGCCCATTGGAAAAAGGCGGACGCTAAGAAACGCGCGCTGGAGCTTATCGAGCTTGTTGGTCTTGCGGGCAGGGAGAATGCGTATCCCGCGCAGCTTTCCGGCGGAATGAAGCAGCGCGTGGCAATAGCAAGGGCGCTGACCCTTTCGCCCAAAATACTGCTTTGCGATGAAGCCACAAGCGCGCTTGACCCCGCGACCACCCGCAGCATACTGGCCCTGCTGAAGAAGATAAACAAGGAACTGGGCGTTACGATAGTAATAATTACGCACCAGATGAGCGTTATCGAGGAAGCATGCAACCGCGTGGCTATACTGGACAAAAGCCGCATAGCAGAATGCGGAGAGGTTGAGGAGGTTTTCCGCAAACCAAAGAGCGAGATCGCTAAGCAGCTCATATTGGGCGAAGGCGCGGGCCGCAGCGAATTTACCCCCGGCGGCAGGCGCGTAAGAATAGTGTTTGACGGGAAGAGCGCGTTTGAGCCGATAATTGCGGACATAGTGCTCAACTGCAAGGCGGCGGTGAACATATTGTTTGCCGATACCCGCACGATAGACGGCGTGATATACGGCCAGATGATTGTTCAGCTGCCGGACGACGCGGACGCGGCGCAGCGGATACTCAATTACCTTTCCGGTACGGGCGTGCATTATAACGAGGAGGAAAACGGCGATGTTTGATTCGGGCTTTGTAAGCTTAATGCTTCAGGGCATAGCGGAAACGCTGTATATGACCATTGCGGCCACCGCCGCATCCTATCTGCTGGGTCTGCCTATGGGCGTTGTGCTCAGCGTAACCGCGCCTAACGGCATCCGCCCCAACCGTGCGGTGAACACGGTGCTCGGCACGATAGTTAATATAATAAGAAGCGTGCCGTTCATAATCCTTCTTGTGGCCGTCATTCCGGTAACGCGCTTTATAGTCGGCACCAGCCTTGGCAGCTCCGCCACGATAGTTCCGCTGGTGATAGGCGCGGCGCCGTTTGTGGCAAGACTTGTTGAAACATCGCTTGGCGAGGTGGATGCGGGCGTTATCGAAGCCGGGCGCAGCATGGGCGCAAGCACATGGCAGCTTATCACCCGCGTGCTTATAAGGGAGGCCGCGCCCTCGCTTATATCAAACGCCACCACCGCTGCCACGACCATACTTGGCTATTCCGCAATGGCAGGCTTTGTGGGCGGCGGCGGACTGGGCGCGATAGCCATAAACTACGGCTATTACAGATATGATACGGTTACGATGCTTGTTACCGTAGCGCTGATGGTGGTAATAGTGCAGCTGATACAGTCCGGCGGCACATCAACCGTTAAGCATACGGACAAGCGCAAAAAGTAAGCAAATGAGGCGCGTAAGCGTCATCATATAAAAATTCAAATAAAATTTTAGGAGGAAACTCAAATGAAACGCATCTTTGCACTTACTCTTGTTCTTGTGTTGGCATTCTCGCTCATCGGCTGTGCCAAGGGCGGCGATTCCAAAACCGTGCGCATAGGCGCATCCCCCACGCCGCATAAGCTTATACTCGAATACGCCGCTCCGCTTATGGAGGAGAAGGGCTACAAGCTGGAGATAACCGAATATCAGGATTACGTCATTCCCAACACCGCCGTTGAATCCGGCGAACTGGACGCGAACTTCTTCCAGCATGAGCCTTACATGAAAGATTTTAATGAGAAAAACGGCACGCATCTCGTATCTGTGGCCGCAGTGCATTACGAGCCCTTCGGACTTTATGCCGGCAAGACCAAGGCCATAGCCGACCTTGCCGACGGCGCGACCATTGCCGTGCCTAACGACGGTTCCAACGAAGCGCGTGCGCTTTACCTGCTGCAGCAGGAAGGCCTCATAACCATGAAGGCGGACGCGGGCTATACCGCCACCGTGCTTGACATTGCCGAAAATCCCAAGAACCTGAACATAGTTGAAGTTGCCGCGGCGCAGCTGCCCAGGAGCCTTGAGGACGTTGATATGGCCGTTATCAACGGTAACTACGCCATACAGGCCGGCCTTAACGCCTCCACCGATGCCCTTGCCGTGGAAAGCGCGGATGGCGACTCCGCCAAGACCTACGCCAACATACTTTGCGTAAAGGAAGGCAACGAGAATAACGAAGCCATCAAGGCCCTCGCGGAGATACTCACCGGCGCGGATGTGGCGCAGTACATCAACGAAACCTTCGGCGGCGCCGTTGTACCCATGAACCAGGGCGAATAAAACAAAACATACCGAATCCTTGCGGGCGGCCGATGGCCGCCCGTTAAACTTATATAAACTTAATATTAAAACCGGCAGGGAGATTGCACCTTGGCAGGTTTTGTGTTATGTTTTATGTAATAGCAAGGTTGGTGGATAATATGGGAAAGCGGGAAGAATTGCCTAAGCGGAAAAAGAATCGTTTAGAGAATTATGACTACGGTTCGCGCGGCGCATACTTTGTTACGATATGTACCGTGAAAAGACAGAATTATTTTTGGAAGAATAATGCCGTTATAGAGACGACTAACGATTACGCAAATGTAGTGGCGACCATTGGTCGCCCGCAATGCGATTACCCGCAAAACGTGGAATTATCTCAATACGGCGGAATCGTAAACGAAGCAATTACCAATATATCCATTGTATATCCTTCGTTATCGGTTGATGGCTATGTTATCATGCCGAACCATGTTCATCTGTTGTTACGGATTGATTCTGATAAATCGGTACAAATGGTTA
>CAVDFM010000195.1:0-3118 GCA_963608365.1 bacterium
GCGGCATACCGGTAGGCACGGTCACGGTTATGGTATTCTCCGCGCCTTCGGTTATTTCGCCCTGCTGACCTTCTATCGAGAAGGCGGTTATAGAAGCATCGGACGAAAGCTTGCGGGAGAAATCGAACCTGTTGCTGTAAAAATGGTACGGATGGCCCTGACCGCCCCTTTCAAGGAAGCCCAGGTACCACAGGCTGGCATAGCAGCCTTCATAGGTCGCCATAGCGTTATTGGTAACGCCGGTGGTATGGTGGAAATAGCCGGATTGCTCGTTGGCGAAGGTATCCACCCAGTGCTGTATGGCGCTCTTGCCCTGCCCATCGGAGAAGCGCGGGTCGGTATGGCAGTCTATGCCCATGCTGCACAGCGCCATTATTACCCAGGAGGCCGTTTCGCTGTTTACCGCGCCCCATGCCTTGAACGAATAGTCATCGGCGTTCATCTTGTTGATTATTATGCCAAGGCCCTCGTTCAGCTTTGCGGTTACGCGGCCGCCGAACTCAGGATCGTCCTGATAGGGCGCAATGGCATACATTATCGCCGCCACCATGTCCGTATCGAAGCCATCGGAAAGGTAAACGTGGTTCAGCAGCGTTTCCAGCAGCGCCGCGCGCGTCCATTTGGCGTTTTCGGGAATGGTGTAATTGCCCATGTCCAGCGCCATCAGCGCGAACGCGGGGCCGTTTATGGTATAGCTGCCGCCGTAGTTGTACAGCACCGAAACAAGGTCGTCCACCGCGTTGCCCTTGCTGTCGGTAAAGGGCTGGCCGCCGTTGTATTGGGCAAGGTTGCTGCAATCGAACCCGCGGGCGGTAAGGGTCATCATCTTGCGGTCTATGTTGGTCATGGCAACGTTTGTGGTGGTATCCAGCGACCCTATTATGGACGCTATGCTGAAGCCGTCCGCCGTGTTTTCGGCAACGTTGCTGTAAAAGCCCAGGTTCATCCATTCCCAGTCGTCCGCGGCGTTGGTATGGTAACGGGTGATTATTTTGTCAACAACGCCCTGCAGCCTGGTCTTATATTCGTTTTCCGTGGGCGTGGAGGATACGTTCACCGTTACGGTATATGTATTGGTGGCGCCGTTCTGCGCCGTTACCTTATACTTTACGGGGCTTGAGAAGTCCTGCACCACGCCGGACGCGGGGGACACCGTTGCAAATTCGGAAAGCGTTATGCTCGGCGCGAACTTGACGGACGTGCCCGCGGGCAGGGTAAGTGTGATGGCGCCGTTTATTTCGTCTATATCGCCCTTTACGGAGCCATAGCTGAACGAAAGTATGCTGTTGCCCCGCGCGGCAGGCGTGCGCGTTACGGTAACGGTGTATGTTTTTTCGCTGCCGTTTTCGGCCCGCACGGTGTATTTGTTTTCGCCTTCGGCAATGGCCGCGGGGCTTTCGGTAAGCTGTGCAAATTCGGATATTTCTATCTTAACTTCAGCCGTGGGCAGGTCCGTGGCATAGGGTATTGTTATGGCTATGGTCCCCGCCGCGTCGTCTATAATGCCCTCCGCGCCGTCTATGCTGTATGCCAATATGCGGTTCTCGCCGGATTCTTCCGCCGTTACGGTAACGGTGTACGCGGTCTCCAGCCCATAGCCGCTGTTGTACACAATAAGCTGCTGCGGGGCGGTGAAGTTTATGTTCCCGCCGTCCATGTTGGTATGCGTGCCGGTATGCACAATGTTCGGCGTAAGGGAGCTTAAATCCGTCCCCTTGGGCAGGTTGAGCGATATGGTCTTGTTATCTTCGTCTATCTTGGCATAGCGCGTGGTTCCGTCCGCGGTGGTTATGCTGAAGGAATCCACCCTGTTATACGGCTCTCCCGTTTCAACGATTATTGTCCACAGCGCGGAAAGGTCAACGCCCATGCTGAAGCCGTATTCATCGGGATCAAGCACGCCGTCGTACTTAACGCCCGTTGATTCTTCCCACGGGGTAACGGTGTAAAGCAGCTTGCCGTTTTCAAGCGAACCCGCCGTGCGGCTTACGAGCAGGCCGCTTGCCGCGGTTATCTGCGGCTGCGGCAGGGCGCTCAGATCAGTCCCTTCGGGGAAGCGTATTGTAACGGTGCGGTTCGCGCGGTCTATAACGCCTTTGGAATCCCCTATGCTGAACGAATCTATTACGGGATCCTGTATGCGGGTCTGCTCAACATAATCAAGGTAAAACGGAGTTACTACCTCAAGCATGGCCTTGTAATAATCAAGGCTGTAATAATGGATACTGCTTCCCGACATCGCGCTGAATTTTTCAAGCAATGCGCGCAGCTCCGCTTCCGCGTTTTCACCGTTGCAGTCAAAATCGGTAAAAAGATTTACGCTGGTATTCAGGTCTATCAGGCTGCCAAACTGAAACGCCAGCGGATACCTGCCGATATAATACAGCAGGTTGGAAAGAGCGGGGTGATAATCCCCCACCTTTAGCGTTTTTGTTTGCCGCGCCTGATACAGATCCTCCATCTTGGCATGATATTGGCGCAGCATATTAAGAAGGGGCTTGGTAACGTAGTCAATTATGGCGGCTTCCTCTTCGGCGGTATTCTTCCTGCCCCCGCGGTCGCTCTGCGTCATTATGAACATTGGGTAGCCGCGCCCGTCCGCCGCCTGCACGAAGTATTTTACCGGTGTGGAATGGTCCGCCGGCATGGCTTCCATGGGCGTAACGGTGCTCGGCTTCTTCTGGCTGCCGGGACTGTAGAAATAGAACTCGGCCGGGGTGAATACGGAGCTTGCACCTTCCGGCGCGTTCAATATGGGCATTATGTCCATAGTGCCGGCGCCGCCAGAGAGGTTGGCGCTGTAAAGCGTGCCGTCTTCGCTGCGCACGGATTTTACCTTGCCATACGAATCATCGCCGCCGCCCGTCCAGCCCACAAAGTAAGGCCATGTGGTGGAGGTAAGGTCGTCGTTGCTCCAGGCAAGCGCGCCGCACGGCGCCAGCGTAAGCGCCATAAGCGCCGCCAAAATGGCGCACAGCAGCCGCTTTGTGTTTGCTTTGGCTTTCATATCGTCACGTTCCTTTTCTTTCTTTTGGTTCAGTCCGCGTCGATGCGGGCTTTTATTATTCAAGCTCTATCTTGAATTCATACTCCTGCCTTGCGCCGCCGTTCAGGGTAA
>CAVDFM010000196.1:0-533 GCA_963608365.1 bacterium
AGATAATTGACATTGACCAGTCCCCAATAGGGCGCACGCCGCGCAGCAACCCTGCGACATATACGGGGTTGTTCGATTTGATACGCGACGTATTTGCCCAAACGCCGGATGCAAAGATGCGCGGCTATACGAACGGCCGCTTCAGCTTCAATGTGAAGGGCGGGCGGTGCGAGGCCTGCCGCGGGGACGGCATACTGAAAATAGAGATGCACTTTTTGCCCGATATGTACGTTCCGTGCGAGGTTTGCGGCGGCAAGCGATATAACCGCGAAACGCTCGAGGTAAAATACAAGGGCAAAACCATTGCCGACGTGCTGGACATGACGGTTGAAGAAGCGCTGAAGTTCTTCGCGCCGCTGCCCAAGCTTGCACGCAAGCTGCAAACGCTTTACGACGTTGGCCTTGGATATATCCGCCTTGGGCAATCGTCCACCACGCTTTCCGGCGGCGAGGCGCAGCGCGTTAAGCTGGCAACGGAACTTGCAAGGCGGGATACGGGCAGGACGCTTTATGTGCTGGATGAACCCACCACG
>CAVDFM010000196.1:543-3104 GCA_963608365.1 bacterium
ACGTGAAGCGGCTTATAGCCATTTTGCAGCGCCTTTGCGACGGCGGCAGCACGGTTGTGGTCATAGAGCACAATCTGGACGTGATAAAGACTGCGGACTATATAATTGACCTTGGCCCCGAAGGCGGGGACATGGGCGGCACGATAGTGTGCACAGGTACGCCCGAGCAGGTTGCCGAGAACAAAAAGAGCTACACGGGCATCTATTTGAAGCCCATGCTTGAAAAAGGCATACGCGAATAAGCACAAAATAAACGGCTGGGAGGACATAAGCCAATGGACGGCGGCATGACGAAATGGTATAAAGCGGCGCAGAAACGCTATTCCGTAAGAAGATATAGGCAGGAGCCGAGCTTGGAGGACATGCTTGCGCTGGAAAGCGCGGCGGCGTCGCTTAGCGTGCGCGGGGTGCGCATTGCCGTGGGCGTGGAGCAGAAGGTGTTTTCCGGCATACTTGGTTCGCGCATAAAGGGCACCAGCGCGTTTGCCGCGTTCATATCCCAAAACGGGGACGAAACCTCGCTTGGGTACTTGGGTGAAGCGTTCATACTGGAATGTACGTCGCTTGGGCTTGGCACATGCTGGCTCGGCGCCAATTTCAACCGCGGCGCGCTAAGTTCCGCGATAAAGCTGAAAAAGAACGAGAAGGCCGTATGCGTAACGCCCCTTGGCATTGCGGATGAGCCGTTCGTGCGCAGGAAGCGCCGCGGCGTTGCGGAGCTGACATGGCTTGAGGACGAGGAATTTGAGCAGCTGCCCGCATGGCAAAGGAGCGCGGTGCAGTGCGCAATACTTGCGCCGAGCGCCGTCAATAAGCAGCCGTATGAGCTTATTCCCGAAAATGGGGGCATAAGCGTTGTGGATTGCGGCAGCAATTTCGGCTTCGGCAACGTGGACAGGGGCATAGCCATGCTGCATATAGAGCTGGGCGCGGCGGCTGAAGGCGTGCACGGTTCATGGCGCAAGCGGGGCGAAGATATGTGCTTTATGCCGGACGGGGAATGATGCGGGGCATAAACTGATAAAAATGCCATTGCGAAAGGCAGCGAATCAGGCTATAATATAGGGTGAAATAGCATTATTAAGTGTGCAGTTATCGGAGGAAGATATGGGCTTTAAGAGAGTATCGGAAGCAGTAATTAGGCGCCTGCCGCGGTACTACAGGCATTTGACTATGCTGGAGACGCAGGGTGTTGAGCGCATAAGCAGCGAAAGGCTGGCGCGGCAGATGAATCTGAACGCATCGCAGGTGAGGCAGGATTTCAACTGCTTCGGCGGCTTTGGCCAGCAGGGCTATGGTTACAACGTGAGCAACCTTACGGGCGAGATAAAGCGCATAATGGGCATAGACCGCAAGCACACCATAATAATAGTGGGTGCGGGCAACATTGGCCATGCGCTTACCAACTTCCCGGGCTTTGCGGAGTCCGGCTTTGAGGTCAAGGCATTGTTCGACGTGAACGCGGACCTGATCGGCACCGAAATAAACGGTCATCCCGTGCTTGACGTTAAGGATATGGATGAATACATCCGCGAAAATCAGATAGACATAGGCGTTATAGCCGCCCGCCGCAGCGCCGCGCAGGACATTGCGGACAGGATGTGCGCAGCGGGCATACGCGGCATATGGAACTTTGTGCCGCTGGACATCACAACGTCCGTACCGATAGAAAACGTTCACCTGAGCGAGAGCCTGAGCACGCTTTCCTATAAGATAGAGCACGGGCTGCTGGACTAAAACAACGCATTTTTTATCAGGAGGTAAACCTATATGAAATACCGTTGCACCGTTTGCGGTTATATCCACGAAGGCAGCGAGCCGCCGGCGTTCTGCCCGCAGTGCAAAGCCCCCGCGGACAAGTTCGTTCCCGTTGAAGAAAACAAGCTGGACTGGGCTGCCGAGCATGTTGTGGGCGTGGCGAAGGGCGTTGATCCCGAAATAATAGAGGGTCTGCGCGCCAACTTCACCGGCGAATGCACCGAAGTGGGCATGTATCTTGCTATGGCGCGCGTTGCGCACCGCGAAGGCTACCCCGAGATAGGTCTTTACTGGGAAAAGGCCGCTTATGAAGAAGCCGAGCATGCCGCCAAGTTTGCGGAGCTGCTGGGCGAGGTTGTGACCGACAGCACCAAGAAGAACCTTGAGATGCGCGTTGAGGCCGAGAACGGCGCAACGCTGGGCAAGTTTGAGCTGGCCAAGAAGGCCAAGGCGCTCAACCTTGACGCAATACACGACACCGTGCATGAAATGGCCCGCGACGAAGCCCGCCACGGCAAGGCGTTTGCAGGTTTGCTCAAGAGGTATTTTGGGGAGTAAATAAGAGTAAGAGTAAAGTAAAAGGCGCAGCGTTTGCTGCGCCTTTTGTGATGGAATAACCGGTACTTCTTATTTGAAGGATATTGTTATCATATCAGTATCTTTATTATTATCCCATGTATCAGAGTCAAAGATATGGAAGCGCAACTCGATTTCTTCGATATCTGTGATACCGTTTTCATCTAAGCTTGATTGCATGAAGCTGATATCATCGACAGCCTTTTTGCCGCTGAGAACATCACAAG
>CAVDFM010000197.1:0-3077 GCA_963608365.1 bacterium
CAACCCCTCAGTCAATCCGCCTTACGGCGTATTGCCAGCTCCCCGGCCGGGGAGCCTTTGAAACGACCACACACCATCTCATCCGAAAGGAGCAACCCCATGAAACACTTATCCGTAATCTGTCTCATACTTGCCACGCTCATGCTCTGCGCATGTGCGCCAGCCGTGCCCGCGCAGCCAACGGAAACGGCTGAACCGACATATGAAGCTAATACGCCCGCGCCTGCGGTTGAACCAACGGTCGCGCCTATACCCGTAGACACTCCCGTGCTTGGCCGAAGGGAGCAGGAGAAGCCGTATTGGCATGAAATATGGGAGCTGCTTTATGACCAGGGCTGGCTTGCGGTTCCGTATCCCAACTATATTTACGATTGGGAGGAGTTCATGCCAGATGCACGGAGCGTTTTCAGCGAGATGATGCCGTATATCTTTGTTCTTATCCGCTCGTTCCCTTACGGCCCCGTGCAGAAAAGCGATCTTTATTCCGATACTGAAAATGATAATGATGTAACCGATGCCAAGCGTGTTTCAAGCGTGATGTGCGGCGTGATTCAGCGCTGCGGTAAAAATCATCCCGATGCAGAAAAGGGCCTTGGCTCAACGATGATACTGCCCGACAGCGCAGTTAAGGACTTCATGCGCATATGCTTTGCCGACTATACGGACGATATGCCCATACCCGAAATAGAGGGGCTTACGTACATTGACGGCACATACAGATATAATGATTATAACGACCCCAACGAAAGCACGAACCGCAGCCGAACGGACTATATAATACTCGACATGCAGCATTATCAAAAGGGCGAGTACAGCGACGAAAACAGATTCTATATGTTCATTGTTTCCCTGGACGATGCCGACCATTTTCAAGGCGGGAAAAGCTGGAAGATATGGCTTATCAAAAACGACGAACCAGACAGGCTTGGCATAAACTGGCGCGTGGAAAAGATAGTAAGACTGCCGAACATGACGAACGATATTGAGATTTGCGATGGGAATTAGTGCAGTACCCAAAAGGCTCACCTGTTCGGGGAGCCTTTTGGCATATAAGCCCTTATTCTCCCGCCCGTGGCAGCAACTCCCGCGGCCCTTTGCCGAGATCGCGCAGCACGAACACGAGCGTTCCCGCGATAAACAACCCCAGCGCGGCAAGGCAGGTGAGCAGGCTCACCTTTGCGTCTGCACCGAGCGCAAATTCTACTTCCACCTGCGTACTTTCGGTTAAATATGCGCTGAAGGCGAGGAACTCCTCCGGAGTTTGGCTAGCGTTGGCCATTATGCTTTCGCCCACACTGGCGGTGAGGGCATGCCCTATTGCTGCGCCTATGAGCGCGCCTATCACGGCAATTATAAGCGCACTCAGCATCACCGCAGCAAAGGCTCTTACTTTGCTGCAACCAAGCAAGCGCATTGTGCCTATGCTCTGCTTCTGCGACTGCGCATAGAAGAACGCCAGCAGCAGTGCAGCTATGACAAGCAGCGACGATGACAGTATCAGCAGCAGTTCCGCCGTGCCGGAAAGCGCTTCCAAACTGGGCTGTATTCGCGAGTAGCCCTGGTCGTAGAAGATAAACTTTGCTTCGTAATCACCTTGCTTTGTTCCCGTTATGCCAAGCTCATTCATGCGCTCTATGAACGGCTCAATCTTGCCGTTCTCCAGCCATATCGTCAACAGCGCGCCCGTGACGGGTCTGTCCTCCTCGGCGGGGGCATTCTCGAGCGACTTTTCGGGTATATAGATGGTGTTCCAGGGGACGCTTATCGCGGCCTCGGATATGGTCGAACTGCCTGCCATAGGACGCACATCGTATATGCCGACAACCTCGTATTCGCCGCTGTCGAAGAAGTGGTTGGGGGCGGTGTAGGTGTAGCGAGGCTTGAGTTCGTCGCTTGAATTAGAGAAGTAACCGTATTCATAAAAGCTGAAGTCTATCTTTGTGCCTATGTCCCAGCCCTGTATCGTGGCTAATTCTTTGCTTATCATGCATACCTTGCTACCCAATGCATACTCTTCGTCGGAAAAAATTCGACCATCTTTCATGTACATATTCCCAACGTTAAAAGCAGGAACGCCCGTAACATCGTCGGTCGTTGTGACGCAGAAAGAACGCGAATTTATATGATAAGCACGGCTGATTTGCTCGAACTTTTCGGACAATTCAAGGTCGTTCTTTACATCTTCATATTTATAAAGCCAGAAGGGGTGGGCTTTAGTATGTGTACCGCGCACATATTCTCCAACACTGCCAATGCGGTTAGAATAAAAATACGAATATGTATCAAACATAGTATCAGAATTAAAAACAATGTTTGATACACCGTTTATTCCTACCGGCTTCATTGTTTCATCAAAGCCATCGGCTTTTGTCATTTCTGTTATGCCAATATATTCAACCTCGGGCTCTATATATACATATTCTTTGTTTTCAAAATCAAACTTCAACGCTGTTAATTCGTTTGAGTACTTATCGATAACACTATCCGGAACATCAATAGAAATGCTTATTCGCGCAGACCCTATACCTTTATTTAGAAAAGCATCTGTGGCTGTCCATGTTATTTCCGGCACAAATGTTATATAGCTAATATATTCATCATCGGTGAATAATCCTCTGTTCATTATTTCGGGAATGGCGAATCCATCATCCGTTAAATTCAGCGCGATATATGTGCCTAATTTGTATGCATCAAGCACTGAATTAGCGTCAATACCCATCCTGAAGCGAACAACATCTTCTTTATAAAATGGTGTAATTCTGCGGACATAACTGTCTTTTTTCTTCGCTATGTTGTTTTCGCTGTATGCTCCATATCTCGCGCGCAAATCGTACCCAAGCACACTCGGTGCCGAAACGGCGGAACTTATATCGTAACCCGTTACTGTAACTCTGCGGTATCCTGCGTAGTCCCTTGCGTCTTTTAGTTCCGATACTGCATTCCCGTTTATATCTACATCAGCGTATAAATCCATAACTGCAATAGTATGAAACGTTTCCTCGGCAAGACTAAGATTATATTGGCTGTCTTTATATAGATTTAGACTTGCACAAAAGAAAGCCGTAAGCAGAATAAGC
>CAVDFM010000198.1:0-3009 GCA_963608365.1 bacterium
TAATATATATAATATGGATAACCGTTGAATCAGGGCGCTCTTTCGGCGTACAATAAAGCAAGGCCGCCGGAACGGGCGTTTTAGAATATGAATACTTTTACGGGAGGAAAAACTATGCCGGCTTATGCACACAGAATGGACGGAATAACGGGCAGCGCCATAAGGGAGCTGTTCAAGCTGCTTTCAAAGGGCGACATAATATCCTTTGGCGGCGGCAACCCTTCTTCTTCAAGCTTTCCTGTTGAGCAGGTGAAGGAGATAACGGATTATCTTTTGGACGAAAAGGCGGAGCAGATGCTGCAATACGGCGCAACGGAAGGCTACGCGCCGCTGCGTAGCGCCATAAGCGAACATATGCTTAAGCCCAAGGGAGTTGACGCGGACGAAAGCTGCATTTTGCCCACGACAGGCTCCATGCAGGGCATGGACCTTATCTGCCGCATATTCATAGACCGCGGGGACAAGGTGCTTGTTGAAGCGCCGACTTTCCTTGGCGTGCTGCAAACGCTGAATATAGCGGGGGCGGAGCTTATAAGCGTGCCGAGCGACGACGAGGGCGTTATTATAGAAGAGCTTGAAAAGCTGATAAAGGAACACAGACCCAAGCTTTTTTACTGCATACCCACGTTCCAGAATCCTTCGGGCAAGACGCTGGGCCTTGAAAGAAGGAAGGCCATAGCCCGCCTTGCCGCGGAGTACGACATGATAGTTGCCGAGGACGACCCATACTGCGACCTTCGCTACCGCGGGGAAGAACTGCCGCCCATAAAGAAATTCGATACGAGCGGAAACGTTATACTGCTCAACAGCTTTTCAAAAATTATTTCCCCGGGAATAAGAGTGGGCAGCGCATACGCCACGGCGGACATAATACGCAAGATGACAATAGCCAAGCAGGGCGTAGACACGCACACCGCCAACCTGACGCAGGCCATAGCGGCGGAGTTTCTCATGCGCGGAATGCTTCCCGGTCAGCTCAGGCGCATATGCCCCGAATACGGCAGGCGGCTTGACGCCATGCTTGACGCTATGGACAGATATTTTCCCGAAGAATGCACCTATACGCGCCCCGAAGGCGGTCTGTTCGTATGGGGCGAATGCAAGGGGCTTGACATGCTGAACCTTGTTCCGCGCGCGACCGAGGAAAAGAAGATAGCCTACATCCCGGGCGTACACTTCTATGCGCACCCCGAAGGGCACGAAGGCACCTTCCGGCTGAACTTCTCCGGCACGGCGTTCGAGAACATAGAAAAGGGCATGAAGCTCATGGGCGAGCTGATGAAGGAGGAACTGGCGAGGTAGCGGGCTTACGCACGCGGTGAAATTGCGCTATTTTACTCCCTCTGGCTTTTGCTTCGCAAAATCCACCTCCCTCAAAGAGGGAGGCTTAACGCGGGAGTTTATAAGGCACACCAAAAGGCTCCCTCACCGAGGGAGCTGGCTATGAGCGTCAGCGAATAGACTGAGGGAGTTTCTACATCCTCAAATCCTTCCCCCTTAGCGTTATCGCAGCATACTCACGGGAGGCGAACAGGCGGGAGAATATGCGCTCGCCGTATTGGGTGAAAATCTCGTTCTTTGTAAGGTTGGTGGCTATAACCGTGGCCTTGCCGGAAAACTGCCGCTCGTTTATAGCGGCGAAAAGCGTCTCTATCGTTACTCCCGGTATCATCGGCTCCGTGCCGAGATCGTCCAGCAGCAGCAGCTCCGCTCCCGTCAGCTCCGGCCCGGCCTCGTGCTGCCTAACCGCGCGCAGCGCCGCGTCTATCAAATTATATGCCGTGTATTTTTTCACGCTGCAGCCGCGCCGTATCGCCTCTCGCCCTATGCTGTCCATAAGGAAGGTTTTGCCAAGGCCCGTTTCGCCCATCAGCAGCAGCCCTTTAGCCCCGCCTATTTCAAGATTTTCGGCATACTGCGCGCAGATCTCCGCCGCGCGGCGCGTGCGTTTCAGCTGTTCGGGGTCTTTGAATATGTTTTCGTTGAAGCGGTCGAAGCCCGCGTTTTCGCTTATTCCGGAGGATGAATATTTCCTCCCCGCCAGCTTCAGCCGTGCGCACGGGCAAAGCTCCCCGTTTTCAAGGTAGCCCGTGTCGGCGCATTTTTCGCAGGCGTAGCGCGGCAGAAGATCCTCCATCGTCATGCCACGTTCACTCAGTATCCGCGCCCGCTCCGCGTAAAGCGCGGCAAGCTTTTCCGCCGTATTCTTTCTTACTTGGTCGCGGTTTTCAGCCTTTATCAGCTCCAGCCCCCTGTTGAAGGATACCTGCCTTATCTCCTCATCTATCTGCCTCAGTCTGGGCATGGCGGTATATGCGGCGCGCTTGCGCTGCGCGGCCTCCGCCTCGGCGCGGGCGCGGCTTGTGTCGTATTGCTTTTTTATGTCCTGCGGCAGCATGTCCTTCTCCTTTTCGGGATAGATATGCTTAATTATAATCCGCATTCGTCCGGCGGGCAAGGCCGTTTTATTCGGCCTCGCTCTCGTTCTGCGCCTTTGTCAGCATGCCCTTGAGCCGCTTTGGCACGGGCAGGCCCAACTCCGCCGCGTTCTCCGTTATGCTTATGGCCTCGTTCGCCGTGTAAAACAGTATTACCGCCGCGCGTATGGCCTGGTTCGCCGCGGGTATCACCCTGTCCGCAATGCCGGCAACGGCCACCAGCGCGAATATGAACGCCTTTTTCATAAGCCCGCGGAAGCCGACGCTGCTGCTAAGCTTCCCGTTCACCGCCGCGCATATAACGCCCGTAACGTAGTCTATCGCGACCAGCGCTATCAGCGCCGTTATCAGCGCATCCCACGGCCCCCAAAGGTACGCCGCCGCGCCGCCTATTGCCGCAGCCGCGCTCTTTATCCACATTGCTATTTTATCGCCCATTTCGTTCCTCATTTTTTCTTTCTCCTTTATGCATATTCTATATATTTTGCGCTCATGTATCCCGTGAGCATCTTTCCCTTGCAGCATATTGCAATCCTGTGCCAGCCGTTTTGCTCCGGCAATGCTATGAGCC
>CAVDFM010000199.1:0-2879 GCA_963608365.1 bacterium
TGACGATGCGGGCAAGTTCCTGAGCGCTTACTATGAGAAGAAGATTTACGAGTCCGATCCCTTCGCGCGCCTTGACCAGGTTGGCGTAGGCAAGCTGGTAGACATGGCTGCCAAGATGGGCCGCGCTACCCGTCCGGACATCCATCTGGGCATCTGCGGCGAACACGGCGGCGATCCTTCCAGCATAGACTTCTGCCACCGCGTTGGTCTTGACTACGTATCCTGCTCGCCTTATCGCGTGCCTATCGCCCGCCTTGCCGCGGCCCAGGCCAACATAAGGAACAAATAAGAAATAAGTATTCCGGCTTGAATAAAGCTAAAACGAGGGACGGGAAACCGTCCCCCGTGTTTGTTTTTGGCCAAATCATGCCCGCATAACATTGGCAAATTAAATATCAGAATTTATCAGAATAACGGGAATATAATAACGATTGCCATTGCCAACAATAAATAATGTTGATATAATAACAACATAAACACAGGCACAGTATTTGAACTCTAAGGCACATTTGAACAAGCGGAACGTGGCCATATCGGCCGGGAGATAACAGCATATGGACGAAAAGGTATTCTTGGCGCATATTGCGGAAGACGGAAGAGAACAAACGGTTGATGAACACGAGCGCGGCACGGCGGAACTGTGCGCAAAGTTCGCGGCGCAGTTCGGCGCGGAAGAATATGCCAAGCTTGAAGCGCTGAAGCATGACGACGGCAAAAATACAGATGGCTTCCAGCGAAGGCTGCGCGGCGGGCCGGCGGTTGACCATTCAACGGCGGGCGCATTTGAATGCTTCAGGGTTAACGCCGTGCATGAGGCTATATGCATTGCGGGGCATCACGGCGGCTTGCCGGACGTTGGCAATGCCAAAATGGACACGCCGGGGGACAGCACATTCTTCGGCCGGATGAAAAAGGCCATGAACGGCGGCATAGAAGAGCCGCATGGCATGGATAAACCCGTAACCGCCTTGCCAAGACCGAATTTTTATAGGAACAAGTTTTATGAATCCGTATGGATAAGAATGCTGTATTCATGCCTTGTTGACGCGGACTATTTGGATACGGAAAACTTCATGTCCGGCGGGAAGGCTGCGCGCGAAGAATACGACGATATGGCGACGCTGCTGGCGTATTTTGAAAAGCACATTGCGCCGTGGGCCGATCCGCAGGGCGAGCTGAACAAAAAACGCTGGGAAATACTTTCCGCCTGCCTTGATGCGGGCGAAGGGCCAAGGGGAATATATACGCTGAGCGCGCCGACAGGCAGCGGCAAAACCACGGCGTCGCTCGCGTTTGCGCTGAAGCATGCCGTAAAGCATAATATGCAGCGCATAATATACGTAATTCCATACACATCCATAATAGACCAAAATGCCAAGGTATTCAGGGGAATACTTCATGATAAAAACGTGCTGGAGCATCACAGCGGCATAGTATTCGATAAGGAAGATAAGGATTTCAATTCGGCGGACTATAAAAGCGCACTTGCGGCCGAAAACTGGGATGTGCCTGTGGTGGTAACCACGGCGGTGCAGTTCTTTGAATCGTTCTACGCCAACCGTTCCTCAAAATGCAGAAAGCTGCACAACGTAACAAACAGCGTAATAATATTCGATGAAGCGCAGATGATGCCGAGCGAAAATCTGCTGCCATGCGTTGCGGCGATAAGCACTCTGTGTGCGTATTTCAATTCCACCGCCGTGTTATGCACGGCAACGCAGCCGGTGGTGGATGATTACATTGCAAAATACGCGCCAAACATAGCGATAAAAGAGATATGCCCCGAAGTCGGGCGGACATATGAGCAGTTCAAACGGGTAACGTTTGAACAGGTCGGTGAGCTGGATGACGAAGCGCTGGCAGTGCGGCTCGGCGGGCATGAGCAGGTGTTATGCATAGTCAATTCGCGCAAGGCGGCGCAGGCCGTGTTCGATAAGCTGCCCAAGGAAGGCAGCTTCCATCTATCCACGCTGATGTATCCCGAACACAGGCAGAAAACCATAGACATCATCCGGCAAAGGCTGGCGGACGGCAAAGTATGCAGGGTGGTTTCAACATCGCTTATAGAAGCGGGCGTGGACATAGACTTCCCGACGGTATATAGGGAAATGGCCGGGCTTGATTCTATACTTCAGGCGGCGGGACGATGCAACCGCGAAGGCAAGCGCAGCCGCGATGAGAGCATAGTTACCGTATTCACGGGCGAACACCGCGCGCCAAGAATGCTTGAAACAAACATATCCGCAGCGAACAGCGCCATGCGCGGGGAGGAGGACATAGGCGCACCGGAAGTTGTGCACAAGTATTTCAATACATACAGGGCTTACCTCGGCGACGGAACGGACAAGGCGCGCGTTGTGGAAGCGTTTGAAAGGGATGCGGTTTACGGCATGATGCCGTTCAAAACGGTTGCCGAGAAGTTCCGTATAATCGATCAGAACACGCGGACTGTGTACATACCGCTTGGGGACGGGGCGGAGAGCATTGCGCGGCTGAGAAGCGGCGAAAAGTCCCGCAAACTGTTCAGGGAGGCCGGCCGCTACGGGGTGACCATATACGAGAACCAGTTTAAAGCGCTTTATTATTCGGGCTGCATAGAAATGATAGACGATGAAAACGCCGTGCTGATAAACACGGGCATTTATGATGAAAAGATGGGGCTGAAGATAGAGGAGAGCAGCAATATAGATTTTATAATATAAGCCAATGGCGCAAGAAAAACTTGCGCCATTGACCCTGTTGCTAAAACATAAATATAAATGTTTCAATCCTCGAGTTAAAACTCGGCAGCACAGTATAACATAAATAATACATAAAGAATATTGAAAACTTAAATTTAAATGAAGTTGACAAACCACAACGGTGATGGTAATATATGG
>CAVDFM010000200.1:0-2752 GCA_963608365.1 bacterium
GGTTCAGCACAAGGCCCTTATAGTCTTCGAGCGTGCCTTCGACATTGCTCTTTCCATTGTTGCCGTCGATATGGAAGCCTTCTATGGTAGTCCACTCGGCCTTATAATCGTTGCCTATCGTGCCCTGCTCCGTGGAAGTCTGGTACTGGGTATATCCTTCGCCTTCGATATTCTGCGTCCAGTGTATTATCGTTACCGGCGCATGGACTTTGTCCTCGGTATACCAGAATATTATCTCGTTAGTTGCACCTTCGCCGGCGGTGAGAATAAGGCGCTTCTGGTATTCATCTACCGCATAACCCTCAACAGGCTCAAATATCTCAGTAACTACGGCCTTAGTCGTTTCCACGGTCTTCGGATCATGCAACTGCTTCTTCGTACCTACCTCAAGGTATTTTACGATGTAAGTGACCTTATCAGCCGGAGCATAAACGAATGTAAACTCGTTAGCCTGATTGTTTTCCATCTTTATGGAATGGCTGGGCACGTTGGGGAAGTAACCTTCCGCGTAGGCTGCGTACAGCGCATCGCCAACCTTGGCTTCGAATGTCTTTGTTTCAAGCACGAACGCGCTTCCGATAGTATCGTCAGCAACCGGAGTTCCGTCCGCAAGCTGATAATGGATGATGTATTCTACCAGAACGTCAGTCCTCCACTTGGCGTAGAGGTCCATGTCGCGCTTAACGGGCATGGACAGGTCGAACGCATGCTCCACGCCGTTTTCATCCTTATAGAACCAGCCTATGAACGTATAGCTGCCGTTAGAGGTTTTGTAATCTTCAGCAAGTTCATTGTGGTGGACCTGCTGAGTTGCTTCGGCCTCTGCACCCTCGGTCTTAGCAAACGTCACGTTATGAACCACCGGCGCCCACTTGGCGTAAACGACAACCTGTGCATCGGGCATCTTGGCAGACCAATCTACAGGCTGCGTGCAGCCGGGGTCAAGATACCATCCGTCGAACTCATACGCACCTGCTTCCAGCGTGCTGGGGTACTTCGGCTGATAGTTGTTCTTGTAGTTTACCGATTCGGACAGCACCTGCTCAAAAGGAAGCTTTTCGGTAACCTTAGTGCCGTACTGGTCGTCGAATACAAGTTCGTACGATTTACGGTTATAATAGAAATTCGCGCCATTATAACTGCTGCCATTCTTAGTACTGATACTCGTATCGCACTCAAAGCCCGCTATATCATAGCGTTCTTCATTGGTAACAGTAAAGTTAGAAGAAGCCTGTATCTTATCCGTATGATGTACCTTGTAAGACTTACTACCAACAATAGTGCCGGATTCGCCCGGAAGCACTTCAACATGGTATGTGGCGGTCAAAGTTTTCCAACCGCTCTGCTGACCGTAAAAACTCATGCCACCAAGGGGCATAATAGCAAGATACGCTTGACCAGTAGACCCAGTCGTCGAAACATACCAGCCGCCGCCAGGCCATTTATCGCCTATAAACGCACCGTATTTCGCGGTAATACGCTTGCTTGTATCTTCCGTCTTGCCGTTACGATTATAGAACTTCACTTCATACACATTACGATTGAAGTACACGTTCAGCACGGTGCTGCCATCGCCCTTAACGGTAACGTTCTTATCGGTTTTGTCGGTATTGCGAGTAAAGCCTGAATAAGTCTTATTGCCGATATAGTTTACTACATCGCCGGTAGCCGCGGTAATAGTTTCGGATTCAACATAGCTGTATCCGTCGTCATCGGCGTTCTCCTGCCAATACTGGATTTGATACTGTGAATCCTGCTCAGTCCAGTTTGCCGTATACGTTCCGCCGCCAAGAGGCATAGTCGCAGGCAGTTCAGGAGTCCATTTATCAAACTTGTAGCCGGGTTTGGTGGGTTCGCCGAGCGTTATCGCCGCGCCATAGCGGGCATAGATGGGTTCTACGCCGTAGCCGCCGTCAAGATTCAGGCTGAGCATATAATAGTTGCGGTCATACTTTATCTCGACTATCGTGCTGCCGTCAGCCGCTATCTTAACATCAGTATTGTAGTTAAGCGCGGTGAAGCCATCATATTTCTGTTTCAGATTAGCTGAAATCAGGCTGTTGGTAAGGCCGGTCTTTGTTTCAGTCTCTACCAGCACGTAATTATCATTATCAACATTCTGCTGATAATGTTTCACCGTGTAGTTAACCTCCGCGGGACTATAAGTTACGGTTTCGGTAACATTATGATCCGCAGCGGCTATGTCGAATGAAACTACGGGCCTATTGGGTGTGTACCCAACAACTTCAGGGCTTTTTACATCTTTCTTGAACGCGCTGCCCTTGTAGATGGTGCCGACCCACTCAGGTGCAGCCTTAGAGCCGTCTCCGAAGACATAGTTGATGACGACAGTGTACATTTCATCCGCTATCGCCAGCGCCGCTATCAGCGAAGACAGCATGAGTACCGCCAGAACCACCGACAGCACTCGTTTGGTTTTGTTCATGCAATTCCCTCCTCCTTATTAAATTAAGTTCTTATGTGTTTACCGCTTAACCGAATGCGCCGCGCCCGCTGTGTAAGCCCCCTCCCGCCGGCACGGAAAATAAAGGCTCCGACATAAGCCCGAGCCACTTGACCTGTTCGTCAGCTGCTCAACATGCACAACGCACCCGGCTAAGCTTCCTTTAATTTTATCAAAAACAGTAAGTTTTTCAACCTTTGCGCAATAATTCATTAATTTACATCATTTATGCATAAATACAAGTTACCCCCCCCCCCCAAAAACTTTAAGACACGGGGATTTTCTTTG
>CAVDFM010000201.1:0-1979 GCA_963608365.1 bacterium
CTCTGCAAGATCGTCAGCAGGAACATAATCCGGCTCGTCATCATACCAATACCCTGTCAAAACATTCTTATCTTCCCAATAGGGATTTCTTTCAAGGACATACTTGCTGATGGGAATAAGATTTAGTTCCTTAGACATAATTTCGTCTGCGGATTTAACCGGCTTTAGTCCATACTTTTTTCTGATCTTATTGTAGGGCTTGGCAACTTGTTTTGCGATCATTCCGCCCAATAATTTGTCCTTAAACGTCTTAGGTTTCAGGCTTTCGGGTATCATTTCTTTTTGAAGCGTAACGTTCACGGTCGGTATTCCAAGTACACCGGCTTCCACAGCCCCCATCTGACTGTGACTTACGATAATTAAATCTTTTCCCTTGCAAACATCGTATATCTCTTCACTTGAATCTTGAATGATCTTAAACACAAAATTCATTGTTTTAAGCATACTGATCACCGGATTGGAATTCTTTCCCCTGATAATAGCTGCCTCTTTTTCAATATCTATATCCGGACCAATAGGCTCAAATTTGATTCCCGATCCTTCGATGAGCTGCCTCCAGCAAGGATGAGAACCCAATATTACATCAAATCCTTCTTTTATAAGCTGCTTAGATAAAAATATATACGGCTGAACATCTCCGCGTGTTCCCATTGTAAACATTGCTATTTCTTTCATAAACATCACCCTCAAACAGTTAAATATGTACTTTAGTTAACAAAGCTACGCTCTCCACATGCGCAGTCTGCGGGAACATATCCACGGGCTGGGCGGACTGGAGGGAATATCCGGACTGGGTAAGTATGTTTACATCGCGCGCGAGAGTGGCAGGGTCGCAGGAAACGTAGACTATGCGCTCAGTACCGCTTGCCGTCACGGCATCGAGCACCGCTTTATCGCAGCCCTTTCGCGGAGGGTCGAGCACTATCACGCCTGGCCTTGCGCCCTTGGCTATAAGCTCCGGCAGCGCGGCAGCCGCATCGGCGCATATAAAGTCCGCGTTCGTCACGCCGTTCATAGCCGCGTTGCGCCGTGCATCCTCCACCGCGCTCGGCACGTTTTCTATGCCCGTTACATGGGACGCATGCTTGGATATGACCATTGATATAGTGCCCGCGCCGCAGTATACGTCCATCGCCTCGAAGCCGTCCTGCTCGGGCAAAAACGCTTCCACCTGAGCATACAGCTTTTCCGTCTGTATAGGATTCACCTGAAGGAAAGACGCCGCGCTTATTTCAAACTTGAAGCCGCAAAGCTCCTCCGTAAGCGTATCGTCTCCCCAAAGCGTTTCATATTTGTCGCCAAGGATAACGTTTGTGGCTTCGTCGTTGCGGTTGAGTATTATCGATTTCAGCCCTTCGCAGCGCTCCGTCAGCATATCCACAAGTGCGTTCAGCTTCTTAGGCTGCCCTTTTGTCACTATAACGGCCATAATATCGCCCGTGGTAGTTATTCTGCCCACAACGTGGCGCAGCGTACCGCCGCCGGTTTGCTCATCGTATGGGGCAATGTCGTTTTCTTCCGCCCAGCAATGTACGGCCTGCGCAACGTTATACAGCGCCCTGTTTTCAATAAGACAGCCGTCTATCGGTACGAGCCTGTGGCTGCGCGGGGCAAAAAAGCCGAAGCACATGCGCCCATCCACCATTGCGAACGGAAACGCAGCCTTGTTGCGGTAATGATACGGATGCTCCATGCCAATGGTGCGCTTAACATGCGGGGAAGCCACCTTGCCTATGCGCATAAGCGCGTTTGCCACAACATTGCGCTTGTATTCAAGCTGCGCAGCGTAATCCATATGCAGCAGATTGCATCCGCCGCAGCGCGTGAAGGAGGAGCAGCGCGGCTCCCGCCTGTCCCTGCTCGGAACATCCACGGCGGTAAGCTTGCCCACGGCGTAATTTGACGCCGCCTTTATTATATGCGCCTTAACATGCTCATTCGGCAGCGCAAACGGCACAAAAACCGCCAGACCTTCATAC
>CAVDFM010000201.1:1989-2731 GCA_963608365.1 bacterium
CCTTCATACCGGCCGACGCCCTGCCCTTCGGAACCGAGGGAATCTATATCCAATTCAATATCGTCGTTCCGGTTCACAGGCCCGGCTGTTTTCATCCGTTTAGTCATCGCGCGTATCCTTTACCTATCAAAAATTTGCAAGCACGGAGTTGAAACGGAAAAGCTTTTCGTCAAAGTGATCCGGCATTTCAACCGCTTCTTCTATGCTCACGTCAATTATCTTGTTGTCCTTTATGCCAACGGCGCGTCCGCCTATATCGTCCGCAAGCAGCTCCACCGCGCGCTGGCCAAGCCTTGCCGCAAGCACCCTGTCAAACGCGGTGGGATTGCCGCCGCGCTGTATGTATCCGGGAACTATAGCCTTGGCCTCAACGTCCGTATGCTCGTTCACGAAGCGGGCAAAGTCCTCCGCCTTGCCTGCGCCCTCGGCTATTATGACGATGCTTGTAAGCTGTCCGCGCAGCTTGTTCTTTGCAAGCTGCTTTGCGCAGTCCTCCCAGTCCACGGGGACTTCGGGCACGATTATCATGTCCGCGCCGCCGGCAACGCCGGACCACAGCGCTATATCGCCGCAGTTGCGGCCCATGACTTCAACCACGCCCACGCGGTCATGCGCGCGCATAGTATCGCGGATCTTGTATATTTCATCGGTTATGGTATTAACGGCCGTGGTGAAGCCGATAGTAAAATCGGTATAGCCCATGTCGTTATCTATGGTGCCAGGCAGGCCGATGGTCATTATG
>CAVDFM010000202.1:0-2673 GCA_963608365.1 bacterium
CCGGCGGACATGGTTGTTACGCTGCACGCGTGCGACACGGCGACCGATTACGCGCTGCACAACGCCATATGCCGCGGCGCGCGGATGATACTTTCCGTGCCCTGCTGCCAGCATGAACTGAACGGGCAGATAGCATCGGACAGGCTGAAGCTTATTACCCGATACGGCATAATAAAAGAACGCTTTGCCGCGCTGATGACGGACGCGATACGCGCGAACCTGCTTGAAAGCCGCGGCTACAAAACGCAGGTGCTTGAATTTGTTGACCTGAGCCACACGCCGAAGAATCTGCTTATACGGGCAATAAAAAAACGCCCGGCATTGGATAACGCCGGACGCATTGCGCTTGATGAAGCAAAGGCCCTTATGGAAGAATTTTCGCTTGAGCCTACGCTGTATTCGCTTTTATATCCTCATTCGGCGGACTGAGCAGGCTCCTCCGCCGCTTCGCACTCAACCTTATAATTCGGGTCCATCGCCAAATTGAAGGCCACTATTGCAACCTCCAGCATGTCTTTGGTGGGTTCCTTTGTGGTAAGGTGCTGCAGCGCCATGCCCGGCGCGCGTATTATGCGGGTGAGCCAGTTATCGTGCCGCGCGGCAAAGCGCAGCACTTCATATGAAAGCCCGGCCACCACAGGCAGGAATATTATGCGCATGGCAAGGCGGGCAAGGAAGTTGGCGTTCCAGCCTATCGCCGCGAAGAACAGTATGCTGACCGCCATAACAAGGAACAGATAGTTGGTTCCGCAGCGCGGATGCAGCCGCGAATGCTTGGCAGCGTTTTCGGGGGTAAGCTCCTCCTCCGCCTCGTAACAGGCTATTGTTTTATGCTCCGCCCCGTGGTACATAAACGTGCGCTTAACGTCCTTTATGCTGGAGCAGAACGCGATGTATCCAATGAATATTATCAGCCTTACAAGCCCCTCCGTAAGGCTTTTCCATACGCCCGCAACGCTTGCCGCCTTGCCGAATATGAGCGAGCTTATGCCCAGCGGCAGCATGAAAAACAGCCCCACGCTGAGCGCCACGGCCAATATTACAGCCAATCCTATAACAACGCTTTCAACCGACTTGCCCAGCTTTTCGCTGAGCCATTTTTCAAACTTGGTCGGTTCTTCCTCTATATCTTCCCCCGCAAGCTTTGCGCTTTCGGTCAATGTGTTCATGCCCGTCGTTAGCGATTCTATGAATGTTACAACGCCCCTTATTATGGGCAGACCCCAGAATGTGCCCTTCTGCGCCTTGGTGGTCCAGTTATCGTAGCGCGTGGCTATTGTGCCGTCCGCGCGCCTTACCGCCAGCGCCACACCCGTGGGGGATTTCATCATAACGCCTTCCATAACGGCCTGGCCGCCAACGCTGCTGACTCTTGCCATATATATTTATCCTTTCGGTTGCTTAGTGCGGAATCCTCCGCAATGTTATTATACCACACAATGCGCCCCGTCACGGCACGGCAATTCAAACTAATGTGAAAAAAGATTGAAAATATGAAATTTGGGCAATACTATGCGGCGAGGTGATCTAATTTTATGAAAAAGACCATAAAAGCGGCCCTTAAGGGCATAACTACCGCTGCTGCCGGTTTCCTGAAAAAAAGGGGCATATACGTTGTCGCGCTGGCGCTGATAAGCGCTGCGGCGCTTTCCGCCGTGCTGACGGTAAAGCAGCCGAACGAAGCCGACCCCGCGCAGACTGCCGACCCCGCGAGCGAGGTGAATACGGATATTGGCGACAGGCTGAATCAGGCTCAGCTCCCCATCGCCACGCCTACCCCCACACCCGAGGCCACGCCTACGCCCATGCCGGACTTTACCCCCGCGCCGCCCACGCCCAAGCCCACCGCGGCGCAAAAGCTCAGCCCGCCCGTGCGCGGAGAGGTGATATGGGGCTTTGCAGTAAACGAACTCATCTATTCCCGCACGCTTGACCAATGGACAACGCACACGGGCGTTGACGTTGCCGCGCCCAAGGGCAGCGAGGTTTACGCCGTTTTCGCCGGAACCGTTACGGAGATATTCACGGACGATTCGCTTGGCGTTATGGTAGAGGTAAAGGGAGCAAACGACATGATAGCCGTATACGGCAATCTGAAGGCCGAGCCGCCCGTGAAGGTCGGCGCGCGCATAAACGCGGGCGACATAGTTGGCTACGTGGGCGACACCGCCGTGAGCGAATGCGGCGACAAGAGCCACGTCCACTTTGAACTGCTCAAGAACGAAAAATACGTTGACCCGCAAAGCTATGTGCTGTTCATAAAGGAGCTGGAAGGATAAGGCATACTTACGCATGCGGTGAAATTGCAAAGATGGGGAAACGCGAGGGCGTTTCCCCTTTGTGTTTGTTTATCATAAGAGTTTGTAAAGCGCAGCAAAAGGCGCAGTTAAATCACTCTAACCTCTTTTACACACTATCGTCCCCATCGTCCCCTGCGTCCAGAAGCCCCTATTTGTCTGGGTTTTTTACTGGACGATGAGTGGACGATGAAATCTTGCGTCCAGTAAGTTATGGGCTATCGCCAACCAAAAGCTGTCCCCATGAAATTGGGAAAGTGGACACGAACAGAGTGAGTGGCCGAAAGGGGAACAGCTCTGAGCTGCCAAGCGTTTTTACAATTCCCCCTCAGCTTCGCTTACGCTCAGCAGCTCCCCCGCAAGCGGTGGCGCCTTT
>CAVDFM010000203.1:0-2635 GCA_963608365.1 bacterium
AAGGTAGTGCCTAAGGTAGTGTATACTCCAGAAGAGCTGCGTGCCAACATAATAAAGGTGCTGGATAGGCTGAGTGAGCACTATAACGAATACATCGGAATCGATGTAAACATAGAAGAACGCACGGATAAGCTGATACAGCACTTCAAGGAGCAGGCATCCTTGGCCGTTTACCGCGTGACCAAGACCATGGCTAAGGAAATGGCCATAAAGCTGATGGAAGAAGTTGGCATACATGAACCGCGCCTGCGTTATAACCAGTATCCGTTCGAGTTCTCCGGCGGTATGCGCCAGAGGATAGTTATAGCGATAGCGCTGGCGGCCAATCCGGACGTGCTGATTTGCGACGAACCCACGACCGCGCTTGACGTTACCATTCAGTCCCAGATACTGGAGCTGATAAACAAGCTGAAGAAGGAGCGCAACCTTTCCATAATCTTCATTACGCATGACCTTGGAGTTGTGGCGAACATGGCGGATAATATAGCCGTTATGTATGCCGGCAAGATAGTGGAGTTCGGCACGGCGGACGATATATTCTATGATCCCCGCCATCCTTACACATGGGCGCTGCTGTCCTCTATGCCGGACCTTGATACAAAGGAAAAGCTGGACGCTATACCCGGTACCCCGCCGAACATGATCTATCCCCCGCAGGGCGATGCTTTTGCAGCGCGTAACAAGTACGCTATGCAGATAGACTTTGAGGAACATCCGCCTTTCTTCGATGTATCGGAAACGCACAGGGCCGCAACGTGGCTGCTGCACCCCGATGCGCCGAAGGTGGAAATGCCTAAAGCCATTACGGAGCGCATAAAGCGCATGAACGCAAAGCGAATGGGAGGTGAACACAATGCCTAATCAGAAAGATGAGGCCTTGCTGCGCGTAGAACACCTTTGCCAATACTTTGGCCCCACCAAGGCGGTGGACGACGTCAGCTTTGATATCAAAAAAGGAGAGGTATTCGGCCTTGTCGGTGAATCCGGCTGCGGAAAGACCACGACCGGCCGCTCCATAATAAAGATATACAATATTACTTCTGGCAGCATATATTTCAAAGGCCAGCGCATCTGCGCGGGTACCAAGTCCTACCGCGATGCGATGGATAAGGCCCGCACCGATACCGACGCAGAAATAAAGGCGCTGAATGCGGACTCCGCCGCCAATCCCAACCATAAGGCGGAGAACGACAGAAAGATCGCCGCGGCGAAGAAGCAGCTTGAAGAATGCATAGCGGAGAACAAAAAGCAGATTCAGGCCGCAAGGTTCGACCAGAAGCATTCCGATAAGGAATATGCCAAGAAGCTGGCAGCCGAGGTGCAGGCGGATTATGAAGAAAAGCTGAAGTCCGCAAGCGGCGAAGAAGCCGCCGCGCTTAAGAAAAAGTATAAGCATGATTTGAATGTTGCAAAGCATTCAAAGCTTATAACCAAGGTCCAGATGATATTCCAGGATCCTATAGCCTCGCTTGACCCGCGCATGACCGTTAAGGAAATAATTTCCGAAGGTCTTGTGATAAACGGCATAAAGGATCAGGAGTATATCGATAATAAGGTATACGAAATGCTGGAGCTTGTGGGCCTTGTTCGCGAACATGCCGGACGCTATCCTCACGAATTCTCCGGCGGTCAGCGTCAGCGTATCGGCATAGCCCGCGCGATAGTCATGAATCCGGATCTTTTGATAGCGGACGAACCGGTTTCCGCGCTGGACGTTTCAATTCAGGCGCAGGTAATAAACCTGCTCAATGAGCTGAGGGAACAGCTTGGCCTTACCATATTGTTTATAGCGCATGACCTGTCGGTAGTTAAGTATTTCTCCAACCGCATAGGCGTTATGTATTACGGCAAAATGGTAGAACTGGCCGAGACGGACGAATTGTTCGCGCATCCTATGCATCCGTATACGCGCGCGCTGCTCTCCGCAATACCGCTGCCCGATCCTCATTCCGAAAAGCAGCGCACAAGGATAATCTACAACGCGCTGAAGGATCATGATTACAGCGTTGATAAGCCGTCCCTGCGTGAAGTTCTGCCCGGCCATTTTGTGCATTGCAATGACGCGGAGGAGCGCAGGTATAAAGAGGAATTTAAGATTTGAACGAGGAACGCAAGGCTAAACTGATAAAAATCGCCGTAGGATACGCCATTAGTTTGGTGGTAGGCGTTGGGCTGATGCTGGTGATCCTGCACAATTACGGATACAGTACGGCCGAAACGGAGCGGGATAAGCTGCGCATACTCTGCGATGCGTTCACCATACCTGGTGTATCGCTTATGCTGTGCGCGGCACTGGTGGCAGTATACAACCAGGGCGTGTTTACCGGCGTAACATACGGTCTGCGCCGTATGAAGGACATATTTTTGCCATTCCTTAAATCGGAATATGTAAAGTATCCCGACTATAAGCGTAAAAAGGAAGCTAAGAAGATAAAGAATTATTCATTCCTTTTCTTCACCGGCCTGCTGCTTACGATTCCGGCGATATACTTTATGATTCGTTTCTATCAAATTCCATAATCCAAACCAATATGCCGGCAGGGAGTAATCCCCTGCCGGCTTTTCTGTTTTCACAATTATTACCTGGTTTTTGTTTCTTTGCATTCACCATTATTGCCATGGATATGCGGTATAC
>CAVDFM010000204.1:0-2606 GCA_963608365.1 bacterium
CTCAGTCTGTTCGCTATCGCTCACAGACAGCTCCCCCGCAAGCGGTGGCGCCTTTGGGAATAGCCCCGATTGACATTTCCACTCAAACGTGCTAATATAGCGCCGAAAAGAGAATGATCACCCGCTGGGGGAGCTTGTTTTCGGGCTGAGATATACCCTTGGAACCTGTACGGATAATGCCGGCGTAGGGAAGCGGAGAGAATATATTTGGCGCATGCAAAAATGCAGCCGTGTTTCTCCGCAAAGAATTGCGGAGATTTTTCTTTTTTCAAAAGAAACGCACGGAGGTTTTTAACAAGAATGGAATTTGTACTTCTTAAAAAGCTGGCAAAGCTTGAAGGTACGGAACTTTGGATGTTCATAGGCGCTATCGTGGCGGTCGCCGCGCTGATAGCGGTGCTTGCGGTGCTGAACAAAAAGCATGTCAATGCCGCGCCCACCGTTGAGAAGAAGGGCAAGAAGCTCACCACCCGCATGCTGGTGCAGGGCGCGCTGTGCATAGCGCTTGCGTTCGTGCTCAGCTATATCAAGCTGTTTTCCATGCCCATGGGCGGCAGCATAACCCTGTTCTCCATGCTGCCCATATTCGTGTTCGCATGGATGTACGGCCCCGCGGCCGGCCTGCTGGCGGGCTTTGCATATAGCCTTTTGCAGGTGGTGCAGGGCGCGTACGTTGTGCATCCTGTTCAGTTTGTGCTGGATTATTTCCTTTCCTTCACGGTGCTCGGCCTTGCGGGCTTCTTCCCCAAGAGCCTTGCCCTTGGCGCGGGCGTGGGCGGTTTCTGCCGCATGCTGTGCGGCGTGCTCAGCGGGGCGATATTCTTCGCCGATTCCGCTGCGGAAGCGGGCTATGCCAACGCATGGGCATATTCGTTCATGTATAACTTCACCACAATCGGCGTGGATACCATACTGTGCGTAATAGCCGCGCTCATCCCCGCCGTGAACAAAGCAGCCGTAAGGATAAGGGACGGGAAGTAAATCAGTTTTCCCTTACCTCAAGGTGCAGCACGTCCGGCCGCGCATAGTGGCCGCAGGCGTCGCACTCCATACGGCTTGCAGGTACTTTCTGCATATCCAGATCGGCATAGATTATGCCTTCCTCATCCCATAGGGTTTCCGATGCGTCATGACCGTAAGGGTCTATAACGCAGCTCCCTCCCCGGCATACTATGTCGCCAAGCGCCGCAATTTCCCCCGCGGCGCTTTTTGTTTGGGGATAATCGGCTTTTTTGACCACCATGTTGCAGTTGATGAAATAGCAATGGCCCTCTATGGCAATGTGGCGTATAGTGTGCTGCCATTCGGGGTTGTTGTTGGTATTGGGTGAAATGTATATGCTTATGCCCTTTTGATACAGCGCAACGCGCGCCAGCGGCATGTAGCTTTCCCAGCAGATAAGGCTGCATATCGGGCCCCAGGGCGTTTGGGTAATGGGGAAGTAGTCCTTATTGCCGTCGCCCCACACCACGCGCTCGGTACCGGTGGGCTTCAGCTTGCGGTGGTTTATGGCGTTTCCGTCGGGGGATATTACCATGTTCGCGTTGTAAAGCGTCGCGCTCACGCCGTCCCGCTCGGAATAGCCCATGCTCACGTATACGCCGCGCTCCTTGGCCTTGGCTATTATGCGCTGCATCTCCTCCCCGTCGGCAAGCATGGAATTATCATAATAGTTCTTCCAATCCTCCCTGCCGTCGGCATGGCGGCTGCCCACGCGGAAGCCGAACGTCATCCCGTCCGGATATCCCGGCACGAACAGCTCGGGGAATACTATAAGCTCCGCGCCGTTGTCCGCACATTCGTCTATAAGCCTCAGCGCCTTCTCTACGCACTTCGCCTTGTCAAACAATATGGGCGACGCCTGAACCACCGCCACTCTGCAATTCGTTTTAAGATCCTGCATTTCCTTATTCTCCTTGGAGTTGATAGGAATATCATAGCACCATTATCGGCAGTAATACAAGAAAATGTTTCACGTGAAACATTCAAAATGCTCTGAAGTGGAAGGCCGTTTTTGCAAAACTATTGTTTCACGTGAAACAATGCAGCATTGAGTCATTGTGTTATGACAAAATATCCTATATAATAATAGCAAAGATACAAGAGACAGGGATCTGCATTTGGATGCAGACGAAGCTAAGCTGAGGGAGATAAGGAAAGCATGTCCAAGATAGTAGCCATTGCAAACCAGAAGGGCGGGGTGGGGAAGACCACCACCACCGTTAACCTTTCCGCCTGCGTTGCGGCGCTGGGCAAAAGGGTGCTGTGCATAGATATTGACCCGCAGGGCAACTGCACAAGCGGCCTTGGCGTGGATAAGGACGCGCCGGAGCACAGCATATACGACGTTATGATAAACGGCGTAAGCGCGGCCGAGGCCACCGTAAAGACCCCCACTGAAGGGCTTGATTTGATATGCGCCCGCAAGGAGCTTTCGGGTGCGGAGGTGGAGCTTGTGAACACGCTTGCCCGCGAAACGGTGCTCAAGCGCGCGCTGGACAAGGTGCGCAAAAATTATGATTATATATTCATAGACTGCCCGCCGTCGCTTGGCCTGCTCACCATAAACGCGCTCACCGCGGCAGATACGCTGCTTGCGCCCATAC
>CAVDFM010000205.1:0-2594 GCA_963608365.1 bacterium
GCCTTTTACAAGGCCATGTTAAATATGCTCAGTATGTCGTCATAATTAAGGGGGAACTGCATACCGACTGCATTCACGCCTATCATGGCCTTTTTCGCCATTTCCTCAAAGCGTGAGTTATCGATTCCGGCTTCGCTTAGCCTTACAGGCAGCCCTATTCTGCGATAGAAGGACTCCAGCTGATCCACCGCAGCCATTACGGTGCGCTCTTCCTCACCCGCGGCAAACTCAACGTCGAACACCCTTTGGGCCCACTGTACGAACCGGCCGGGGCATTGCTTCCATACATAGCGTATCCAGGAGGGGAATATCATGGCAAGCCCAGCGCCGTGGGCGATTTTGTAAACGCCGCTGAGTTCGTGCTCTATGTTGTGGCTTCCCCAGTCACCTATGCGGCCCGCCCAAAGCATATCGTTATTGGTAATATTCGCCGCCTGATAAAGCTCGGCCTTGGCATCGTAATTGGTTGGTTCTTCAATGGCTATCGGTGCGATATGCAGCACGCTGCGCATTGCGCCTTCAAGCAGTCTGTCGGTAAAGTCCACATGGGTAACTTTGGTAAAGTAGCTTTCCATAAGGTGCGCCAGTATATCCGCCGCTCCGCTGGCCATTTGATATTTCGGCAGTGAATAGCTGGTTTCGGGATCAAGCATAGCAAAGCGCGGGCGGATGAAGTTGCTGAACAGGCTGCGCTTGAGGCCTATCTTTTCGTTCGTAATTACCGCGCAGTTTGAAGATTCCGATCCGGTAGCGGGCAGCGTCAGTATTACGCCGCAGGGCAGCGCATCGGTAATGGCCTTTTCCCATGTGCCAAAGTAGCTCCATATATCATCCGGCGCCTTTACGCCGGCGGCTACCGCCTTCGCCGTATCTATTGCCGAACCGCCGCCTATCGCCAGCACAAAATCAATGCCTTCCCGCTTGCATATATCTATACCTTCATACACTTTATCAAGCTGGGGGTTGGGCACTATGTCGTCAAGGTCAAAACAGGCTACGCCTGCTTCCTTCAGCGATCCGGCCACAACATCATACAGGCCAAGCTGCTTTATAAACGGCCCGCCCAGTACCAATAAGCATCGGTTGCAGCCCAGCGCGGCCACTTCAGCGCCAACGTTTTTTTCGCACTCTTTGCCGAATATTATCTTCCCGGGGTTGTAATAGGTGTAATTATTCATAACGTTTCCTCCTGAACTATGTTTTCGCCTTATGCAAGCTTTGCCCGTTCATACAATGCCATGGCACAGGAAAGCAGGGCGTCTATGTCCTCCTTCTGGGTGTCATAGGCCGTAACAAAGCGGGATATGCCCGGCATCGGTCCAAAGTTATTGAATGAGTATTCCTTTATCAGTTCCCACTTTATAGAGTCATCCACAAATGCGAACAGCTCGTTAGCCTGGGGACGGATAGGCGTTTTGAAGCAAGGCAGCGCGCCCATCTTTTCATAAAGGAGCAGCGCCATATCGTTTGAATGGTGGGCCATTTCCAGCCATAATCCGTCCTTGAGCACCTCTGCAAACTGAGCCGCCACATAGCGCATTTTGCTGGGAAGCTGACCGCAGCTTTTTCTGGTGCCCTTAAAGCCGGCTGCCTTTGCGGTATCAAAGAACACAATAGCCTCGCCGAACATAAAGCCGTTCTTGGTGCCGCCGAACGTGAGCACATCCACGCCTGAGCCGCAGGTGGTGCCGAGCAGATCGTCCCCGTTTGCCGCAACGGCATTGCCCAGCCGTGCGCCGTCCATATGCACCGTAAGGCCGTGCTGGTGGGCGATGCTGCAAAGTTCGCCTATCTGATCCGGCGTATATACGCATCCGCCGTCCGTCACCTGGGTAAGGCTCAATACCGCGGGCGTGGGAACATGTTCGCTCATCCATCCGCCAAGATAGTCAGAGAGCCCATTGGGGTCTATAATTCCGCTTTTGGACGGCAGCCCTACCAGCTTTGCACCCGTCATGCGCTCGGGGCCGCCGGCCTCCGCCGAATTGATGTGGGCATTGTCGGCGCAAAGTATCACTTGGCCCGGCCTTGTCAGGTGCGCCAAAGCTGCGCAATTGCTGCCCGTGCCGTTGAAGGTATAAAATACCTCAACATGGCGCCCGAAAAGATCGTCAAACGCCTTGTCCGCCATGGCGGTAACGGCATCGTAACCGTATCCTGAAGCATGGCCGGTATTAACCGCCATTATTGCGTCCATTATTCTGGGATGCACTGATGAGCAGTTATCGCTCTCAAAGCCCCGTTTGCCGGTTTGTACCTGCATATTCAGTCTCCTCCAGTTCTTTTGTAGAATTAGCCGTAGTATCTGCAGTGCAACTCGGGATTTCCGCCCGATTTTGTTATTGATCCCCGTTTTTCTTCAGGGAAGAGCGCATACTTTCGGCTTGGTTTACCACAGAATATTGTTTCTGTGGTAAAACGTCGCACAAGATGCGTTTATAGATAAAAAAGCACAAGGAAACATATGCAAAAGCGGCAGAAATGCTGGAATAAATGCAGATGTATACGGCTATAAAGAGTGTATGTTTATACAGTAATTGTGACAATAATATGTATTATCTTCTTGATTTCGACATGTATGAGGTGATATAATC
>CAVDFM010000206.1:0-2590 GCA_963608365.1 bacterium
ATCCAATACAGCTTGTCGTATGCAAAAAATACCGCCTGCATTATGAGCACTATGGCCCATACGGGCAGGGTGACGCTGAGCGTTGTCATATCGAACCCGAAAAGCTTTATCGCCGCGAACACGCCCAGCACCGTGAATGCATCGCAGTAAAGCACCTTTATGGCGCTCTGCACCACCTTATCGGGCATAACGGAATCAAACCAGGTTTTGAATATGCCGAAATGCCCAAGCAGCACTATGTACGGCGCGGCAGCGGCACGGCTTGGCAGTATCAAAAGCGAAAGCACGCTCGTTGCCAAATAAACGCCCACCGCGCCCAAATACGCGCTTTCCGCCGCAGGGACATACACGAACAGCGACGCTAAGAAATACAGCGCCACGCGCCCCGTTGGCAGCACAGCCGCCGCATACAGGCACAGTACGCCCAGCGCCGTGCACATTGCGCCTATGGATATAAGTTTTGCTCCGCTAAGCCTTCTCATTTTGCGTCACCTCAGCAGCAGCGTATCAAATCGCCGCCCATGCATTCGCAGCAGCAGTCCGCGCACATAAGGCCGGAGCATATATCGCACGCGGAGCAGTTGCCGTAGCTTGTGCTCTGCCGCGGGCGGGAATACGGGTTGCCCGTGTAGCGCAGCGTGTTGTATGCCTGTGCATATTCCGAATTGCCAGGCTCCATCCTGTACGCCCGGCCCAGGAACTCCCGCGCCTTGTCGTACCAGCCCTGCCTGAGATATATTATGCCGTATAGGTAATACCATTCGGCGTTGCGGGTCTGTATGCTGTCAAGTATCGTCTTTGCCCCGTCCAGATTGCCCGCGTTGATAAGGCTGCGCGCGCGCACGAACCTGTCCGCTTCGGGGCCACTATAGCTCCCGCCGTGTCCGCCCGCGCCGTATGCTGCGCCGGAGTATCCGCTGGATGCGGTTTTGCCGGGGTTTTTGGTAAGCTGGTCGTAGGCTTCGTTTATCTCCTTCAGCTTTTCGTTGGCAAGCTGCTTCATATCCGGGTCGGTATACTTATCCGGATGGTATTTTTTCACCAGCGAAAGATACGCCGCGCGTATCTCCTCGTTCGTTGCGCCCTCGTTCACGCCCAATACCTTATACGGATTCGTCATCGTTCCCTCCAATTAAGCGGCGCGTTTTCAGTCCGCAGCCCTCTTTCAGTATGTTTTCTATTATTGCCCCGTCCTCAAGGGGCCTAAGAAGCATATATGCTTCCTCCGCTTCCCTTAGCGAATTGAAAAGCATTATCTCCGCCCGCTCGCGAAGCTCAGCCCCGTCCGTGCCTTCAGCGGCAATGTTGAATGCGTTGTATGCGCCGTTTTCCCTGTCCCGCGCGCGATCGTCCCATGCATCCATTATATATACCCAGCGGCCCAGCGCGGCGCACAGCGCTGCAAAGGCCTTCCTTACGGGTATGCTCTCTATCGGTGCGCAAAGTGCGGCGGAGTGCATCAGCCCCGCAAACGCGGCGGCGGGGGCGTCTATGCTGCCGTCCATGCTTCTCTCTATGGCGTTCAGCTCCGCCATGCCGCGCTCTATTGCGCCGCACAGGGCATTGTTATATTGCCTTGCCTTGGCATAGTCCTGCTTCAGCGCAGCGCGGCCCACCTTGGCGCGTATGCGCTTCTGCCCGCGCTCGTCCGCAATATCGTCGCAAAGCTTGTTGTACGCAAGGGCTACGTTCACGTCCGCGGCAAAGTCTATGCCCGCGCTTTGCTCTATGGTGGGCATGGGCTTCTTCAGCGGCTTATAGCCGCAGCGCATTGGTATGCAGCGGCTCGGCCCCAGCGCATTGCATAGCGCAAGGGCGAAAAATGCGCAGTCGTAATTGAGCGTCAATCGGGCGGTTTGGGAATACCGCGCGCCTATGCTTTTGCACAGGGCGCAGTAAAACGCGCGGTAGCGCGTAAGCTCCTTCATTTTCAGTTCGCCCTTATCCGGCTCAATATATCCAAACATAGCCGTATTGTAGCATATTTTAAGGCGTTAGCCAATAGCGGGGCGGAATATGGGCGGGCATGTGTAAATTATATCATATATGTGACGGTTTATATCAATTTGCGCCGATAATAACATTCTTTTGCCCATAAGCGCCGATAATAGCCCCATAAATGCGCAGGATAGCACAAAAATCTTGCATATACTATGTTTTTGCTTGCCTGTATGGGAGAATAATAGTATAATGTCCATTAAGTGTGAAGGGGAGTTCCCTTTGCGCGATAATGTGTTTTCATTTAAATTAGATATTGGAGGACTGAAATCAATGTCGAAAAAGTACGTTTACCAGTTCAGCGAAGGCAACGCCACCATGCGCAACCTGCTGGGCGGTAAGGGCGCCAACCTGGCCGAAATGACCAAGATAGGCCTGCCCGTTCCCCAGGGTTTCACCATCTCTACTGAGGCTTGCACCCAGTATTACGAAGATGGCCGCAGGATCAATGACGAGATCCAGGCGGAAATAATGGAAAACATCATAAAGATGGAAGAAGTGACCGGCAAGAAGTTCGGCGATAAGGAAAATCCGCTCCTCGTCTCCGTCCGTTCCGGCGCGCGCGCTTCCATGCCCGGCATGATGGATACCA
>CAVDFM010000207.1:0-2553 GCA_963608365.1 bacterium
TTCTATGGAAAACAACAGCGGAAAACACCTCAAGAAAGAACTTGGCGTGTTTTCGGGTATCAGCCTTGTGGCCGGCATGACCATAGGTTCCGGTATCTATTATCTTGGCAGCTACGTGCTTGAGCGCGTAAACATGTCCATGGGTATGGCGCTTGTGTGCTGGATAGTCGGCGGCATAGTGAGCATACTCGGCGGCCTTTGCTTCGCCGAACTCGGCGCGGAAATGCCTGTCACCGGCGGCATGACCACCTATCTTGCCAAGGCCTATCATCCCTTGGCCGGCTTTGTAAACGGCTTCTCCGGCTTTCTGCTCACGGCTTCCGGCTCCATCGCGTCCCTCGCCCTGGCCGCCGTTACCCCGTTCCAGGAGGAGTTCGCGTTCTCCGAACCCGTTACCAAGGCAATAGCTATCGGACTCATAGTATTATTCACCATAATCAATCTGCGCGGTATAAAGACCGCCGCCGCCATACAGAACATAAGCATGGTGCTGCGCCTTGTGCCGCTGGTGCTGGTAATAGTTCTTGGCGTATTCGCGGGCAAGAACCAGCCGGATCTTTCCCTGGCTACCGCTTTCACGACCGACACCCCTCCGACGCTCTTCAACATAATAAAGGTTATCGGTTACGCAACGTTTGCATCCCTTTGGGCATATGAAGGCTGGACCAACCTTAACACCGTTGCCGGCGAAATGAAGCGCCCCAAGCGCGACCTGCCCCTGGCCATAATCATCTCCATGGGCGGCATAATGCTCATATACACCCTGTTCAACTTTGCTATCTACCGCATCATCCCGCAGGCCGAAGTCAACTCCATGATAGCCGACGGCAACATCTACCTTGGCAAGACCGCCGCCTTCAACGTAATGGGCAACTTTGGTAAGTGGATAGTGCTCATCGGCATGGCCGTTGGTATCGTTGGTACCGTTAATGGCGACTGCCTGGTGTTCCCCCGTACTTACTACGCAATGGCGCGCGGCGGCTTCTTCTTCAAGAAGTGCGGCGAAGTTAACGACAAGGGCGTTCCCGCGTTCGCTATAATCGCTTCCTCCGCAATGTCCATAATACTTGTTCTGTTCAACAGCCTGCAGCAGCTTACCGACTGGCTGGTCACCGTAAGCGCCCTGCTCAACCTGATGGCCATATTCGCGGTGCTCATCTTCCGCAAGAAGTACCCCGATATGGAGCGTCCTTACAAGGTATGGGGCGGCGTACCCGTAATAATCATCACCTGCCTGCTGTTCGTGGTGCTGCTGGTCAACAACTTTGTTGAGGATCCCCTCACCTCTGTCAAGGGTCTTATCATAATCGCCCTGTGCGTGCCGTTCTATTACATCTTCCGTAAGCTCAACGGCGGCATGGAATACGATACCGATAAGATTGACAACTGATAATAACGGAGACATTATTATGAACAGCGAAGCTATCATTGCAAAGCTTAAGGCCGTTCCCGGCAACGTGGGCTTCTATTATAAGGACCTTACCACCGGCGAAACGCTTGGCTATAACGAAAACGAGCAGTTTGAAGCGGCAAGCGTAATAAAGCTGCCGGTATACATGGTAATAATGAAGCTGGCGCACGAAGGCAAGCTGAGCCTTGGCGAAAAGCTTACCTGCCACCATGCGGACAAGATGCCCCCCTGCGGCGCGCTGTATTTCTTCACTGATGAGCCGGTGGTGGATATCGAAACGCTGTGCGGGCTGATGATAACCATATCGGACAACACCGCGACCAATATGCTCATAAGCCGCCTTGGCATAGATTTCCTCAATGAGGAATTCAAAAAGATAGGCCTTGAAAAGACCCATATAGAGCGGCTGCTGTTCGATAGCGAAGCAAGCGCGCAGGGCAAGTGCAATTACATTGTGCCTGCCGAGATGGGAATGCTGCTGGAGCAGGTATACCGCCGCACGTTCGTTTCCAAGGAAGTGAGCGAGGCGATAGAGAAGCTGCTGCTTGAACAGCAGATAAACCACAAAATACCCGGCTACCTCCGCGACGAGGTCGCCGTTGCGCACAAGACCGGCGAGGATGACAACCTTACCAACGACGTTGGCATAGTGTATGCCAAAAAGCCCTTCGTGGTCTCCTTCGCAAGCTACAATACCGACGTTCCCACCGCGGAGATAGCCATACGCGAAATCTCCCGCGATTTGGCCGGTATAGTGCCATATAAGGCGTAAACAATAATAAAGCGATAAGCTTTCGCTCCCCTGCCACATCGGATGGGCGCTGGTAATACAGTAATCCATCAAAATTACGAATTACGACATCCGTCTGACAGGGGGTGGAAAACAAGCGAACATACGGCGTTCAGCTTCGGCTGGATGCCGTTGTTCGTTTTTTGGGGCGAAAAGCCTTGTTTTTATGCTTAATGCGGCAAATTTCGGTGAATCTATTGAAAAAATGCTATAGCTTCGTGCTATAATGTGTGTAGATTCGGAATGCCACAAAGTTAGAATTGAGATAGGAAAGCAATTATGAAAGTAAGACTTACAATTACAGAAAGCAACTGCCGTAGCGGATATTTCAAAGCAGGAGAAGAATTCATTG
>CAVDFM010000208.1:0-2513 GCA_963608365.1 bacterium
GCAAGAAGCAGGGCGGCGCCGGGCTTGGCCTTGCCATAGTGCAGCGCATAGCGTCCGCCCACGGCGCGGCGCTTACCGCCGAAAGCATACCCGGCGAGTTCACCGCAATAAAAATCACCTTCCCCGCCAAATGATAACAAAATAATTACAACTTGAGAACAACTTTTGCTCCGATTTATGAGATGATAGTGCAAACACGATGAAGGGAGCAAAGCTATGAAAAAGCTTATTACCATATTCCTGACCCTCTTTATGCTGCTTTCTGCCGCATGCCAGCCTACGCCGGAACAGGCGGTGGTGGTTGGCAAGGATACCGACCGTTTAATTGATAAGGCCAGCGAAGGATTAAGCGACGAAAGCGTAGCTGAAAAAGTGAACGCTCCGCTGCGATATGAAGCGGATTATATAAGCCCGGACGGAATGACAGCCGTTTCAGTAAATGCCGCAGTCGATGTGCCGGAAGCCAGCGCGGCTCCGATTATCAGAATAAGCACGGGTTCCATATCCCAAGAGCAGGCAGATGTGCTGCTACATGAGCTCGTCCGTGCGAAATTGTACGACCCATATTCCGCGCCATCAAAAAGCAGCATTATGAACCAGATACTCATAGCGCAACAGCAGCTTCTTTCCGGCCCCTCTGATGAGGACTTAAGGATAATGCACTATGGCAAAAGCGGAGAAATCTTGACATGGGAAGAATGGATGCAGCAATCTATCGCCGCTTTATATCGGGACTACAACACGGCAGACAATGCGCAGGATGCCCCTATCTCGGGTTTGTTCGAGGTCGACGATGAAGGTTTTGCTTTAATATACGGCGAAGGTATATCGTTAGAGTCTGACTATGAGGGCATACAGATATATAACGGACAGGGTTTAGGTAATTCCCGCGCTTTATATTCGCAGAACACGGCTCCTGACGGCTTTGTTATGAGCTATGTCACGGCGGAAAACATAGCTCGGCTTAATAAGTCAATAAGCTTGGAGGATATTCCTCAAATTACCATTTCGCAGAAGAAGGCAAAGCAGTTGTGCGACGACTTGACCGAAAGGCTGAATATTCCCTTTATGATGCATTATTCAACAACGAAAGAATACGGCGGTGCAGGCGGAACAAATCCCGTCAGATGCTGCTATGTACTGCGATATACCCGCAATTTTAACGGGCTGCCCATCACCTACACTTCGAATAGAGGCGACGCTATTACAGATTCGGGTACTTATAACGAGCCGTGGCCATATGAAACACTAATATACTATGTGAACGATGACGGCATCGTTGGAATGCGTTGGGAATCGCCCTATTCAATCCTCGAAAATGTTACTGAAGACTCCTCTCTAATTTCTTTCAGTGAAGTGGAGAAGATTTTCGAGAAAATGATAGCCATAAAATATGCAGACGCACAAAGTATTATCACCATTGAAAATATACGCTTTGGCTATGCACGCATTGCGGAACAAAGCCGAAGCGGAAACGCGTTTCTCGTTCCGGCATGGGATTTTTTCGGAACGGTTTCGGATTTCAACGGTATCTCGCTGTCCGACTACGGAATGAGCCTTATTACCATCAACGCCATCGACGGCAGCATAATCGACCGCTCGTTGGGGTACTGAGGAGGTAGCGAAGATGAAGGTGAGGTAAAGGAGCATTGGTTCCCCCGTTCTTTTCGCCAAATTTTCCCTTGAAAAATTCCGTTCAAATTACAAAAGCTAAATAAAAAGTGCGAAAGGAGATAAGGGGCATGAAAACTGTAGCTTTTGCAGCTGGCTTGGCTGCCGGCATGGCGGTAGCGGCCGCGGCCGTGTGCGCAATGTATCCGGACGTATCCAGGCGAGCCGTCCGCGATTCAAAAAGGATGATAAAAACCGGCAAGCGCGCCATTGACCGCATGTGCAACTGGTAAGCTGAACGCAAACGGGACGCATGGATAAGCCCTGCGCCCCGCTTTTTTTCTTTTATAGCTTTATTATTTCGTATACCGTAAGCGTGTCCCCGTTCACCTTAAAGCGCACGTCAAACCCGGCGTATTCAAAGCCGAACGGCGTATCCGGCTCCGTAATGTATGCCGGCCTTGGGTCCTGCGCAAGGGACTCCGTCAGCGCGTCGCGCTTGCTTGGGGGTATCATAGCCATAAGCTCGTCCGGAATCTCAACCTTCAGCGCATAGCCCAGCCGCTCCCCGGCAAAGCCGTTCTTCGCATCGGGATGGCTGTCCGTAAATGAAAGATACGGCTTGATGTCATATATCGGCGTGCCGTCCATAAGGTCCGCGCCCGATACTATAAGCACCGTGCCAAGATTGGGCCGCTTCTCTATCCTTTCAAGCTTTACGGAGGAAAGCCCTATTGGATTCGGCCTATACGGCGAGCGCGTGGCAAACACGCCCATGCGCTTGTTCCCGCCAAGGCGCGGCGGCTTTACCATGGGCGACCAGCGCTCCGCCTTTACCTCGCTGAAGCCCCATATGAGCCATATGTGCGAATAGCCGTCCAGCCCGCGCAGGGCGTTTTCGT
>CAVDFM010000209.1:0-2505 GCA_963608365.1 bacterium
ACCGAAGGCTTGCCAAAAAATATCACCCCGATGCGAACCCGGGCGACAAGGTTGCCGAGCAGCGCATGAAGGAGATAAACGCCGCATACGACCAAATAATGAACAAAACCGCCTCCGGCGCGAATCAGGGCTACGGCGGATATTCTTCCGGCGGATACGCAGGCTATGACCCCTTCGGCCGCAATTACGGCGGCTACGGCAGCTATGGCAATTACGGCAGCGACGGCACAACAGGCGATCCTAAGCTTCAGGCCGCATATAACTACATTGCCTTCGGCCGCTATCACGAGGCGCTCAACGTGCTCGGCAGCATAACCGACCGCGGCGCAAAGTGGTACTATTACAGCGCCCTTGCCAATTCCGGACTCGGCAACACCGCCACCGCGCTTGAGCATGCGCGCACCGCCGCGCGGCTGGAGCCGAACAACGCGCAGTACGCCGAGCTGCTCGAGCGTATGCAGACGGGCGGCGCGTACTATTCGCCCTTCGGCGGCTACGGCAACGGGCGGGTATACAACTGCTCCGGCGGGTCAGGCCGCCTGTGCCTCGGCGCGCTCGCAGCGCAGATGGTGTGCATGTATATGAGGTTTTGCTGTAGGTAGGGGAATTTGCTCCCACAGTCAAACCTGCGGTTTGCCGGCTCTCCGTGAAGGGGAGCTTTTTTATTACCAACCAAATAGGCTCCCCGGACGGGGAGCTGGCAATACGCCGTAAGGCGGATTGTCTGAGGGGTTGAGGTAAACAGCATAGCCACGGCGGGCGGCCAATAGCCGCCCCTACAAACGGAGTTCACTATTTACACCAAAGGAGACACAACATGAGACTGGACAAATACCTGAAGGTATCGCGCATAATCAAGCGGCGCACCGTTGCCGCGCAGGCGGCGGACCTGGGCCGCATACAGATAAACGGCAAGATCGCCAAGCCCTCCACAGAGGTCAAGGAAGGCGATGAACTGGACATTCTGATGGGCGGCAAGCATATGCGCGTTAAGGTAATAAGCGTGCGCGAATTCGCTCCCAAGGGCGAAGCCGCCGCGATGTATGAAATTCTCGGCGAATGATGCACGATAGCGCGCCCGTGTTCGCGGCGATACTTGCCGCGGGCTCATCCTGCCGCATGGGCAGGGACAAGCTTAGCCTGTCGTTTGGCGGAAAAAGCCCCGTGGAGCTTTCCATAGAGGCTTTTTCGGCATGCCCCGTCAATATAGAGGGCATTATTGTTGCCGCGTCTGCAGCCAATACGGAGGCCGTGAAGGCATTGTGCAGCCGGTATGAAAAGGTGCGCGTTATAGCGGGGGGAGCAAGCCGCGGGGAAAGCGCGCACAACTGCGTTAAGGAAGCGCTGCGCCTGAGCGCGGGCAGAAAGGCCGTTATTGCAATACATGACGCCGCGCGCTGCCTTGTGGACAGCGGCACGATATGCCGCGCGGTGGAAGCCGCATTTGCGCACGGCAGCGGCATAGCCGCCATTCCAGCACGGGATACGCTGAGGCGTGCAGACGGGCAAAGCGTGGAGCGGGACGGGCTTTTTATAATGCAAACGCCGCAATGCTTTGACTTGGACTCCATTGCCGCGGCGTATGACAAAAGCCGCGCCGACGGCTATCTGGACACGGACGACTGCGCCGTATACATGCGCCACATCGGCGCGCCGCATTACAGCGAAGGCAGTATAATGAATCAAAAGCTGACATACGCGGCGGACATACCGTTTTTTACCGCCGCAAAGGGGGACACGATGCGCATAGGCTGCGGAGAGGACACGCATATACTTACCGAAAATCGTAAACTGATACTGGGCGGAGTGGATATTCCCTACGAAAAGGGTCTGCTTGGCCACAGCGATGCGGACGTGCTGCTGCACGCCGTGACGGACGCGCTGCTGGGCGCGGCTGCGCTGGGGGACATAGGCCGCCACTTCCCCGATACAGACGAACGCTACCGCGGCATAAGCAGCCTTACGCTGCTGAGCGCCGCATATGAAAAGATACGCTCCGCGGGCTACGCCGTGGGCAACATAGACGCAACAATAATAGCCCAGCGCCCCAAGCTTGCCCCGTATATAGACGCCATGCGCGCCAACATTGCCGCCGCGCTCGGCGTAAGCACAGCCGCCGTGAGCGTGAAGGCCACAACCACCGAGGGCATGAATGCCGAAGGCCGCGGCGAATGCATAAGCGCAAGGGCAGTCGCCTGCCTGCGCAGTGAGGTTGGTTAAGCTGCTCTAACCCTTTTTGCGCACTCTGCGTCACTTGCGTCACATCGTCACAAACAGGCTAATTGTCTACGTTTTTTGTGTGGCGCAAGGTGTGACGATAAATTCTGCGTCACTAAGCATGCTGACGTGCTACCGCCAACCAAAAGCTGTCCCCGCGTGCGGGGAAAGTGGCTGCGAATGTAATGAGCAGTCAAAAGGGGAACGGCTCAAAGTCGCCAAGTGTCGCGAGGTGTTCCCCCTCAGCTTCGCTTACGCTCAGCAGCTCCCCCGTTTCACGGTGGCGCC
>CAVDFM010000210.1:0-2499 GCA_963608365.1 bacterium
GTTTGGGGGCATACCGACACATATGTTAAAGTAGGCGTAAAGCCGAACAGCGCTAAGCTTATAAACACCATCGTTCCCGTTACAATAAGCGGATACAACCGCTTCGGGGCGACGGGTATTATAAAACAAATTTGATTTTATACGGAAGGAGGAACCATAACAAAATGGAGAATTGCATATTCTGCAAAATAGCCTCTGGCGAAATACCTTCCAAAAAGGTATATGAGGATGACAAGGCAATAGCTTTCTATGACCTTGAGCCGCAGGCGCCCGTACACGTTTTGATAGTGCCAAAGAAGCATTACGATAACGTTACAATGGTTGACGACGGCGCGCTCATGGGCCATCTTATGCAGGTTGCGTCCTCTGTTGCCGAACAGCTTGGCGTAAAGGCAGGCTTCCGCCTTGTTATAAATACGGGCAAGGACGGCGGGCAGAGCGTTAACCATCTGCATATTCATCTTCTCGGCGGGCGTGAGCTTCAGTGGCCTCCGGGATAGTACTACACTTAACGTACAGCAAAAGGTCGGGATACTCTCCCGACCTTTTGGTATGCTTTATTATCTGTCTTCCTGGCTGAACTTGTCCTTCATCTTTTCGATTATGGTGCGCTTCATGGGCTTTGGCGTGTTCGTGGTGCGGTCGCCCATGGCCTCGGCCAGTTTCTCTACCAATTCGCGCTGTTCTTCGTTCAACCGCTTGGGTATCTGCACATTTACGCGCACGAACAAATCGCCCTTGCCCGCGGCATTCAGCTTCTGCACACCCTGCTCTTTAAGCCTGAACGTTGTGCCGGGCTGAGTGCCCTGCGGCACGTTATACTTAACGCTACCCTTTAGCGTGGGCACTTGTATTTCGCCGCCAAGCGTTGCCGTGGTCATAGGAATGTTTATATCCAAATACAAGTCGTAGCCCTTGCGGCTGAAAAGCTTATGCGGCTTCACGTTTATTCCGATGTAAAGATCGCCGTTCGCGCCGCCGCGAATACCGGCTTCGCCCTCGCCGCGCATGGTAAGCGTTTGGCCGTTGTTTATGCCGGCAGGAATGGTCACGTTTATGCGGTTGCTCTTGTTCACGCGGCCGCGGCCCTTGCAATGCGTACACGGGTCGCTTATTATCTTGCCTGTGCCATTGCACGCTTCGCATGTGCGCACGGTCGAAAACGAGCCGAACATCGTGTTCTGCTGCACGCGAACCTGACCCGTGCCGCCGCAGGCGGAGCATTTGGTGGGCGTGGAGCCGGGCTTTGCGCCCGTGCCGCCGCAATCAGGGCAGTTTTCTTCACGCGGGACCAATATTTCCTTCTTGGTGCCAAACGCCGCTTCCTCAAAGGTAAGCGTAAGGTTATATTTCAAATCATTGCCGCGGACGGGGCCGTTGCGCGTTTGCTGCCGCGCGCCGCCGAAACCGCCGAAGCCGCCGCCGAATATGCTGTCAAAAATGTCGCTGTAATCACCAAAGCCGCCCGTGCTGTATCCGCCGTATCCGCCCGCACCCGCAGCCGGATCGAACGCCGCATGACCAAACTGGTCATATTTGGCACGCTTTTCTTTATCGGATAGCACTTCGTAGGCTTCGTTTATCTGCTTAAACTTAGCCTCGGCCTCTTCCTTGTCCGCCCCCTTGTGCAGGTCTGGATGATATTGCTTTGCCAGCTTGCGGAAGGCGCTTTTAATCTCGTCGTCGGTTGCGTTTTTGTTCACGCCAAGCAGCTCGTAATAATCTTCCTTCACTGTCCCCAACTCCTTATCTTCTTACAACGCACAACGCGGAGGGCGACCGCAAAATCGCCCCCGCATTATGCAAAATATCTTGCTATTTAAGCGTTATGCTTATTTCTTGTCGTCATCTACTACTTCGTAGTCGGCATCCACAACATTGTCGTCACTATTGGCGGAAGCATTGCCCTGCTGAGCCGCATTGGGGTCAAAGCCCGCGCCGCCCTGCTGGTTGGCCTGCTGCTGATATATCTTGCCGAAGGCTTCATAGGAGGTTTCAGTCAGCTTCTCGCATCCGGCCTTGATGGCGGCGGTGTCGTTGCCTTCCATCAGCTTCTTTAGCTCCGCTACCTGCTCTTCGATCTTCGCCTTGTCATCTGCACTCACCTTATCGCCCAGTTCCTTCAGGGTCTTTTCGGTGGAGTAAATCAGGCTGTCAGCATGGTTGCGCTGCTCAACTTCTTCCTTGCGGGCCTTATCCTCGCTGGCAAACTGCTCGGCTTCGCGCACGGCCTTCTTTATCTCGTCCTCGTTCAGGTTAGTGGAGGCGGTGATGGTAACCTTCTGCTCATTGCCGGTGCCAAGATCCTTAGCGCTTACATGCACTATGCCGTTGGCGTCGATGTCGAAGCTGACTTCTATCTGAGGTACTCCGCGCGGCGCGGGAGCTATGCCGGCCAGCTGGAAGCGACCGAGGGTCTTATTGTCCTTCGCCATCTCGCGTTCGCCCTGCAGCACATGCACTTCAACGCTGGTCTGACCATCCGCAGCGGTGGAGAAT
>CAVDFM010000211.1:0-2041 GCA_963608365.1 bacterium
ACAAATGGCAAGAACTATGTTCAATTGCAGATAAGGCAATTGAGCTGCCGCTTGACCGCCGTGGTATGAATCCGATACACGACCTTAGCTTGTTCTGTAAATATAGACGGATACTGCGCGAAGTAAAGCCAAAGTTGGTCATTACCTACACCATAAAGCCAAATGTATATGGCGGGATTGCGTGCCGCATGGCCGGAATACCATATGCGGCTAACATCACAGGCCTTGGCAGCGCGATAGAAAACGGCGGCTTGCTTAGAAAATTCATACTGATGCTGTATAAGCTGTCACTAAAAGGCGCGAGGGTCGTATTCTTTGAAAACGCCGCTAATAGGGATGCGCTTGTTAACGCGGGCGTTGTGCCACAGGGTAGAGACGTTGTGCTAAACGGCGCAGGTGTGAACCTGAACGATTATTCGTATCAGGAATACCCGAATGGCGACACGGTGCGCTTTCTGTTTGTTGGACGCATTATGAAGGAAAAAGGTGTGGAGGAATTCTTTTCGGCTGCGGAGCGCATGAAGAAAAAGTACGGCAAACGGGCTGAGTTCCGCATGGCCGGAATGTTTGAAGAAGCATATAAACAGAAGATAGATGGACTGGTAAACGATGGGATAATCGAGTACCTTGGCTATCAGGCAGATATGAAGTCGCTCTATGGTGCGGCAAGCTGTGTGGTTCTTCCGTCTTATCATGAGGGAATGTCAAATGTACTGCTTGAGGCTGCCGCAACGGGCAGACCGCTTATTACCAGCGATATACCCGGTTGCCGCGAGGCGGTGGAGGATGGTGCAAGCGGGTACTTATGCCCGCCGAAGGATGCAGATGCGCTTTATGAGGCGATGCAGCGTTTTGTTGAGCTTCCGGAAAGCTGGCGAGCAGAGATGGGCCGCAGAGGACGGGAGCGGATGGAGAAGCAATTCAGTAAGGATGCGGTTGTTGCGGAGACGATGAGATGGCTTGGGATAACAAATGGCTGATTATTTTGCGTTAATGCTGATAAGTGTTGCTGTAGCGTTTGGCGGGGACAGGCTGACGCTTGGCAGCGAATACAGAAAGAAACACCGACGGCTTATAATTTGTTCGGTGGTCATATTTATATTGCTTGCCGGCTTTGCAGGACTGCGAACGCGCTGCAATGATACGGCTACATATAAGCACGGCTATGAGTTAATAGATTCAGAGCAGGGCTATGACGATATAGACTGGGATATCGGCAGTAATCCACTATTTAATGTAATAAATATTTGGCTTAAGACAAACGGCGTTTCTACACAGAACTTCCTCATGTTCTGGGCATTAATAACCGTTGGCTGCTATATAATATTTGTTCATAAGTATTCGTCGAATTATGCAATAACGCTGTTCCTGCTTTTTACAACAGGCTGCTATGGCTTTGTATTCGCAGGAATAAAGCAGGCGGCGGCCGTTGGCATAGCGCTCATTGGTGTTATGTGTGCACTGAAAAAAAAGTGGGTTCCGTATGTGACCTGCATTGCCATTGCAACGCTTATACATCCGTATTCGCTCATGTATTTGATAGTGCCGTTTATGCAGTTCAAACCATGCGGAAAAAAGACGATAATGCTGCTCATAGCGGCGGTGTTGGGTGGTTTCTTCCTGCGTCCGCTTATCGGTACGGTTGTAAATATAACCAGCATGATGGGCGAGGAGTATACCGTTGAATCATTTACGCAGGAAGGCGTTAATATATTCCGCGTATTGGTCTGCAATGTGCCTACAGTGCTTGCCTTTATGTACCGCAAACAGCTTTTTGCGGACAGCACAAACGAAGAGAACCTGATGGTGAATCTTGCCATGATAAACGGCGCAATAATGTTTATCGGTCTTTTTGGTACAGCAAACTACTTCGCGCGCCTTGCAAATTACTTTCTTATATTCCAATCAATATCGCTTCCTTCGATGCTGAAGAAAATAGGTGGCAAGAACAGGCGGATTTTGACTGTGCTGATGATAATAGGCTATCTTGGCTACTTTTATTATGCGACTGTTATTAACCAGCCATTTGATCAATATTTTG
>CAVDFM010000211.1:2051-2476 GCA_963608365.1 bacterium
TAATAGTTCCTATATATAACGTTGAACAATATTTACGGCAGTGCTTGGATAGCTTGGTTAATCAGACATATAAGAACATCGAAATAATATGTGTTGATGATGGCTCGGTCGATGCCAGTGGTGCAATACTTGATGAATACGCTAAAGCAGATAATCGCATAATTGCGATACATACTGTAAATAATGGAGTTTCATCAGTAAGAAATACAGCGTTAGCTATAGCATCGGGGCAATATATTATGTTTGTTGATGGTGATGATTGGATAGAACCTGATACATGTGAGATAAGCATTAGCAGCGCCGAAAAGAATAATGCGGATGTAGTCATGTGGTCATATATGCGCGAGTTTGATAATAGAAGCTTGCCTAAGAAAATAAGTTTACGCCAATCTGTTTTTGTTGGAGAGGAATGCCATGAATTGCAT
>CAVDFM010000212.1:0-2412 GCA_963608365.1 bacterium
GTTCCAAAGCGCGGCGGCTATGGAAAACGGCATTATAACTGCCGTAGGTACGGATGAAGAAATACTCGCCCATGCGGGCAAGGACGCAAGGATAATTGATTGCTGCGGCCGCACGGTAATACCCGGCCTTAACGACAGCCATATGCACCTGCTCATGATGGGCGCGGGGCTTTATCAGGTGGATATAAACGGCGTAAAATCAATAGACGAAATGATAGGACGTGCCAAGGCATTCATGAAGGAACATCCTGAGCGCTGCCGCGAAGCGATACACAGCGTGGGCTGGAACCAGGACATGTTTGAAGGGGAAAAGCGCATACCCACGCGGCACGATCTGGACAAGATCTCAACCGAAATACCAATCGTGCTTGAGCGCATATGCGGCCATATAGTCACCGCCAACACAAAGGCGATAGAGATGCTGGGGCTGAAGGTAGGCTCCGCGCAGTTCCCCGGCGGCACGTTTGAGCTGGAGGCGGACGGCTACCCCAACGGCGTGTTTACCGAAAACGCCTGCGGTGAGATACTTTCCGTAATACCCGAATACAGCCAGGCGCAGCACGAGGCCATGTTTATAGACGCAATGAACTACGCCGCCGCGCACGGCCTTACCAGCGTGCAGTCCAACGATGCTGGCACCTCCGCCGCGCCGGAAATAGTTTTCCCGCTCGTCAGGCGCGTGTTTGAAGGCGGCAAGGGGAAGCTTAGGTATCATCATCAGGTATGCTACCATACTCCCGCTGAATTTAAGGCGTTTATAGAGGGTGAATTTGCCCACGGCGATTATTCGCACCCGTGGCTCACGCTCGGGCCGCTCAAGCTGTTCCGCGATGGTTCACTCGGCGGAAGGACGGCCACTATGCGCCACGAATATCTGGATGACCCGGGCAACTACGGCGTGGAAGCCACGCACGATGAGGAGATGCTTGAAATGTGCCGCATGGCGGACGAAGCGGGCATACAGGTGGTTACCCACGTTATAGGCGACAAGGCCATAGAGGACACCGTGCGGTGCTACGAATCCGTGCTGCACAATGGCAAAAACCCGCTGCGCCACGGCCTTGTGCATTGCCAGATAACCGATATGCCGCTGCTTGAGCGCATTGTGAAGGACGATATACTTGCGCTGTATCAGCCCATATTCCTTGATTATGATATGCATGCCGTTATCTCCCGCTGCGGAGAGGAGCTTTCCTCCACGTCATATGCGTTCGGCACCATGGCGCGGCTCAATGCCAAGGTGTCCTACGGCACGGACTGCCCCGTTGAGGACTGCAACCCATTCCCCAACATATACTCCGCCGTTACCCGAAAGGATAAAAACGGCTGGCCTGAGGGCGGCTTCTTCCCCAAGGAGTGCGTGGACGTTTATACGGCCATCGATGCATACACCGCGGGCAGCGCATACGCCCAATTTATGGAAAACGAAAAGGGCCGCATAAAGCCCGGCTATATGGCGGACATGGTGATACTTGATAAGGACATTTTCACCTGCGACCCGATGGAGATACGCGACATACTGCCCGTTATGACGATAGTGGGCGGGGAAATAGTTTACGAGAGGTAAAGCCATGAATATAGATTTGACCAAGCTGACAAGCGCGGCAGCCGTAGCAGCGGAGAATATGCAGCGCGAGCATGTGCCCGGCCTTGCCATGGCGTTCATAAAAAACGGAGAGCTTGTGATGAGCCAATGCCTTGGCATTGCGGATACGGAGCGCAACATACCCGTATCCAACGGGACGTACTTTGAGGCCGCGTCACTCACAAAGCCGTTTTTCGGCAGGCTGGTGTTTGAATTGGCGGACGAAGGCATAATAGACCTTGACAGGCCGCTGAGCGAATATGAGCAGGCGTGGACGCCCTGCACCGACGTGCGCTTTGCATGCGTAACGGCAAAGGATGTTATGAGCCACGCAAGCGGCCTGCCCAACTGGGGCAAGCTGCCCATGGAACTTTATTTTGAGCCTAAGCACGGCTTCAGCTATTCCGGCATGGGGTATTATTATCTGCAATCCATAATAGAAAAGCGGCTGGACACGCGGCTTGACGACCTTATGCAGAAGCGCCTGCTCGACCCCTTCGGCATGGACAAGGCGGCGCTTATCTGGACGGGTGCAATGCGCCGCACCCTTGCCCGCACGGTTGACGCCAACGGGCAAACGGAGCCTGAGCGCACCACAGCGCGGCATTCCATGGGCATGGAGCCGAACAGCGCGTTTTCGCTCTATGTGACCATTGACGATTACCCGAAGTTCCTTTTGAACATACTGAAGGAGCCTGACTTTGCCGCGCGTGTGCGCTCCGTAAGGAACCGCGCCGACCACGGCGTGGAGTGGGGCCTTGGCTGGGGGCTTTACAACGAGCGCATATGGCACTGGGGCGACAACGGCGGCTTCAAGTCCCTTGTCT
>CAVDFM010000213.1:0-845 GCA_963608365.1 bacterium
AGCGGTTGAACCCCGTTTTCAGCATCTGCATTTACCGACAAAATCTCTATGGCATGTGTTGCCACATCATCCGTAATAGCGTTATCTGCCCTTAATTCATTTATTATTTCACACGCCCTCTCGAAACACATAGCTATACCCTCCCCAACAAGCACAGCGCCGAATCAGCCATTTGGCCGATTCGGCGCCGCAATCATTATTTCACAACTTCCTCTGCCCACTTTTTCAGTTCATCTGTGCTTGCATTGCGGCGGAAAACCTTGCCTTCAACAAGCTTTGCGCCCTTGCAGCTGTTCGCAAGGTACGCATTGGTCTCGCCCATGCCGCTGCCGCCGGATGTAGCAAACGGAACTATTGTCTTACCCGCAAGGTCGTAACCTTCAAGGAAGGTGTTCACTATCGTGGGCGCAATATACCACCATATGGGGAATCCCACGAAAACTTCATCGTATTCGCCCATGTTATTAAGCTTCTTAGCCACCGCAGGGCGGGATGATTTATCGTTCATCTCAACCGAACTTCTGGACTTTTTATTCATCCAGTTAAGATCGGCCTTGATATATTTGACCTCAGGCTCTATTTCAAAAAGATCCGCACCTATCGCCGCTGCCAAGTTCTTGGCAAGGGATGCGGTAACTCCGCTGGCCGAAAAATATGCAACTAGCTTTTTGCTCATATTATGCCTCCATCATTTGTATTTATGTTGAATATAGCCCAATCCGGCCCTTTAGTCAAGCCGTGCTTTGTGAAGATTTGGTGTTATTATTACGCAAAAAGCCGCCAAGAAATCGGCGGCTTCTGCGTGTTGTTTAAGGAGAGGGTTTATTCTACGCTTTTTGCTATTG
>CAVDFM010000213.1:933-2391 GCA_963608365.1 bacterium
GAATTCTTCGTCTATGGGTCCGCTGTATTCGCTTATCTCATAGGTTTCAACGTTACGGATCTTTGCGGCGGATTCAACGCCGTAGATTTCGGTAAGCTTGCCGCGCAGGCGGTCAGCCTCGGCCTGGCTGCCGGCATGATAACGCTCGCTCAGCATAGCAACCTGCTTTTCGCGCGGCCAGTCTATGCGTTCGGTGTGATGCGGCCAATACATCCAGTCGAAATACTGGCATTCGTGGCAGCATGCAAGCTTCACCTTCAGATCCATTCTTTCATCCGCCAGCGGCACAATAATGTCCGGCTGATGCGGATAGGGCTTCATGAAATCATCACCCCAGAAAAGTATGGCCGGAGTATCCTCAAGATACGGCGTATCCGGGCAAATCTTTGGCACCGTAAGCAGGAAAGACGCATCCTGCACCAGCAGGGAAACATTCCTGTGGTCCGCATGGTAGTCGTTGGTGCGGTTGGTCAGTATAACGTCCGGCGCAAACGTGCGTATGTAGCGGATAAGGTGTTCGCGCGCTTCAAGCGTAACCTGAAGCTGTCCGTCAGGATAGTTCAGCACGTCGTAACGGCCGCCAAGCAGTCTTCCGCTCGCAGCAGCCTCGCTGCGGCGCTGAAGCTTAAGTTCTTCCCTTGTTACCTCGGCATGGTAGGTACCCGCGCTTCCATCCGTAACGGAAAGCAAACGCACCTGCCAGCCCTTGTCACGCAGCTTGGAAAGCAAACCGCCGCAATAGGTATCCGCATCGTCCGGATGGGCGCCTATGCTCAATATGCGCTTCTCTTTTTTCATATGATTACTCCTTTTTATTTGTCAATGCAAAATCGCAAATTATCGTAACGTCCGGGTGCAGCTGCAAAAAGCTTGCGGGAACATGCGGGTCAACTTCGCCGAACACGGTTTTCTCTATCGCGTCCCGCTTCGCCGTGCCCGATGCAAGCAGCACTATCTTCTTCGCCTTCATTATTCCGGCCATACCAAGCGTTATCGCCTTATACGGTACAGCGTCAAGTGAGGTGAAGTTTCGGCTGTTCGCCTGGCGTGTGCTGTCGCTGAGCTTAACTATGTGCGTTGTAGCGCTCAACGCATTGCCCGGTTCATTGAAGCCAATGTGTCCATTCAAGCCAATACCAAGCACCTGAATATCAGCGGGACCGATCCGGTCATACAGCGCATCATAGCGTGCGCATTCTTCATCAAGGTCGCCTGCCAAGCCATTCGGCACATGCGTATTCGCCTTGTCTATATCCACATGATCAAACAGATGCTCATTCATAAAGTATCTGTAGCTTTCCGTGTTTGACCAGCTTATGCCAACGTATTCATCAAGGTTTATGCTCTTGACCTTGGCAAAGGATACCTCGTTGGCCTTGTATGCTTCAATAAGCTTATCATATGTGCCTATGGGCGTGCTGCCAGTTGCCAAGCCAAGCACGCAGTCCGGCTTTGCCT
>CAVDFM010000214.1:0-2377 GCA_963608365.1 bacterium
TATGCCGCGTCCGCGCCGGTGGGCTTGAATATAAGGCCGAGTATCAGCACGGATATTATAGGCCCTATGGAGCAGAGCGCAACAAGACCGAAGCTGTCCTGCTCCGCATTCTTGTCAGTTCGTATGGCTGCTGCACCAACGCCGAGCGCCATTATGAAAGGCACGGTCATAGGGCCGGTAGTAACGCCGCCGGAATCGAATGCAACGGCAAGAAATTCCTTTGGAACGAATATAGACACGATGAATACCACAGCATAGAAACCGATAAGCAGATAATTCAGCGGTATTTTGAATACGATGCGCAGCATGGCGATCACAAGAAATACGCCCACACCCACGGCTACCGTGATTATAATTGTCATGTTGGGAATGTTCGGGACCTGCTCCGCCAATACCTGAAGGTCGGGCTCGGCAATGGTTATAATTATGCCTACAATAAGGCTTATAAGGGCAATGAACCATAGCTTGCGCGAACGGGTTATTGCGGAACCCACTTCGCTGCCGATAGGCGTCATTGCAAGGTCTGTGCCCAGTGTGAACAGCCCCATGCCAAAAATAAGCATTATTGCGCCGATTATAAAGGAAATAAGAATGTCGGTAGGCACAGGCACAACGGTGAAACACAGCACGAATACAATGGCCGTTATAGGCAGAACAGAGGAAAGCGATTCCTTCAGCTTTTCATAAAGTATCGTTTTGTTGGCTTTTAGCACTAATTATCCTCCTTTTTTGATAGATGCCGGCCGGAGAATACCCAGCCATATATTAGTTTAACATAACGAATAGTTATATGCTACCAAAAAATTTGCGCATTTGTGAAATATCGGTCAAAAAATTGGAGGATTTGTTCATTATATATAAATATAAAATAAGGCCGCACCCGATTAACGGATGCGACCTTAAGAGGGTTATTTGATTTTAATGAAATGCTTACGCCTGCTTGGATTCGGCAAAGGCCTTGTTGGCGGCAGCCATTTCATCAAACTCTTTGGGGTATTTCTTGGCAACAACAGCCTTGATAACGAACAGAGTGGCAACCATGAGCACGATGGCTATGGCAAGGTTTACCCACACGTTCTGGATAAGGCCGGCCAGTATGAAGCTGACGAATGCCACGGCGGAAACGGTGATGGCATAAGGCAGCTGGGTGAACACGTGGTTCAGATGGAAGCAGTGCGCACCGGCAGAGGCCATGATGGTGGTATCGGAAATGGGGGAGCAATGGTCGCCCATAACGCCGCCGGAGCAGGCCGCCGCAAGGCCGATGGTGCAGAGCACGGGCTCCACGCTGTAATCGAACACGGCCGTTACGATAGGCGCCATTATGCCGATGGTGCCCCAGGAAGTACCGGTAGCGAAGCCGATGGCCGCGCCGATAACGAATATGACCGCGGGCAGGAACAGCTTCAGCTCGCCTGCGTTGGCCATAGCCGCCTTAACAAACTCGGCGGAGTACATGGCGTAACGGGTGAAGGAGCAAAGCGTCCAGGCAAAGGTCAGTATAAGTATGGGGGCGATCATCTGAATGAAGCCCTGGGGTATGGATTCCATGGACTTTTCAAACGTGAATGCGCCGCGAACCCAGAAATAGATGAACGTGAACACGAGCGCTATCATGCCGCCAAGGGCAAGGGCAACGCCAGCGTCAGCATTGGAGAAGGCGATTGCGAACTGCTTGTAGCCTTCTTCGCCTTCGGTGAAGTATCCGCCTGAGAAAACAAGGGATACTACGCAAACAGCTATAAGTACCACAACGGGAAGCAGCAGATCCAGTATGGAGGTTTTGCCGTTAGCGGGCTTTTCGTAATCGTCAGCGCCTTCGAAGGGACGTTCGGGGGTGGTGAACAGATCATCCTTGACCTGAGCATTGTACTCATGCTTGAGCATAAGGCCGTAGTCCAGATTGATAAGGCTGGTGACAACTATCATAACAAGGGTCAGCAGGCAGTAATAGTTCCAGGGGATCTGCTTGATGAAAAGTTCGATACCGTTGATGTCAGCGGTGGTGACATAGCCGGAGATGGCCGCCGCCCAAGAGGAAACGGGGGCTATCATGCAGACCGGCGCGGCGGTAGCATCGATTATATAAGCGAGCTTAGCGCGGCTGATCTTGTGGCTTTCGGTAACGGGACGCATGACGGCGCCGACGGTGAGGCAGTTGAAGTAGTCGTCAATGAAAATGAGCACGCCGAGCAGCATGGTCATAAGCTGAGCAAGGCAGCGGGTCTTGACGGCTTTCTTAGCCCAGCGGCCGAATGCTTCACTTCCGCCACCCTTGTTCATCAGGTCAACCATTATGCCGAGAACTACCAGGAATACTATGATGCCCATGTTATAGCTGTCCGCCAGAACGGATACGATACCGTAGTTAGCGCCA
>CAVDFM010000215.1:0-2333 GCA_963608365.1 bacterium
GTGTCGCGGCGCAGCCGTGACGAAAGGGGAACGGCTTAAAGCTGCCAAGATATCTTCCTATTCCCCCTCAGACAATACGCCTTACGGCGTATTGCCAGCTCCCCCGCAAGCGGTGGCGCCTTTTGGCGCGCTTTACAAGTTAAGTTCACACTAAAAGTCTGCCATGAAATGCGAGCAGACGGAAGGAGTAAAAAACGGGTCTTCCGCTGCAATAAAATAATCATAGTCAATACCCCGCCATGCGTGCGGAAAGCGGGCGGGTGTATATAAAAAACAAAATGAGAAAGGTTGTGTTATTTTGAAACTCACAGGCAAAAGCCTGCGAAGCGATTTTGCGCGGTTTGTATCCGCTACTACCGCGTCGCTGATGGTGTTCTGTCTTTACTCCGTTGTGGACGGGCTGATGGTGGCCCGCGGCGTTGGGGAATACGCCATGAGCGCAGTTAATTTGGCGCTGCCGTTTACGAATTTGCTGTTTGCGATTGCGGTAATGTTCGCGGTGGGCGCAAGCACCATAATTGCAATATTTATGGCGCAGAAGAAAAACAGGGAGGCGGATGAGCTGCTTTCCCAAAACCTGACGGTGCTTGTAATAATGGGCGTAGTCATAACGGCGGCGGTGCTTATATTCACCGAACCAGTTGCCCGCCTGCTCGGCGCAAACGACGTTACGCTTGAGTACACCGTTGATTATCTTAAAGGCCTTGCGCCGTTTGCGGCATTCTTTTTGATATCGTACAATTTGGAAATACTGATAAAGACGGACGGCTTCCCGCAGACCGCGCTTATAACGGTCATAATAGGGTGCCTGTCCAACTGCGTGATGGACTATGTTGCAATATTTATACTGGACATGGGCACATACGGCGCGGCACTCGCAACGGGACTTTCCCAGCTTATAACAAGCGTAATATACATTGTGCATTTTCTGGGCGGCAAATGCTCGTTCAAAATAAGGAAATTCCGCTTTGATCCGCATATATATAAGCGCCTTATACCCATCGGCTTTGCCGACGGCATAACGGAGCTTTGCACGGGCGTTATGATGTTCATATTCAACCGCACGGTGCTGCGTTATATAGGCAACGACGGCGTGGTAACATACACGATAATAGCATACGTAAACACGGTTGTAATAAACCTGATGATGGGCGTATCCCAAGGCTCGCAGCCGCTTATCAGCTTTTATTACGGCGAAGGCAGCCGCGAAAAATGCAATACGCTGCTGAAATACGGCGTGCGCACGGTTACGGCAATGGCGGCGATAGTATTCGTTGGGCTGTACATATTCTCCAACCAAGTGGTGGGCATGTTTTTGAAGGACGTGGACGACAGCCTTATTGCATACAGCGTGAGCGCCTTCAGAACATACAGCTTTTCATACATAATTCTGGGCTTCAATGTGCTGATAGGCGGATTCATGACCGCGCTTGAGCGGCCCAAGCAGGCAATAGCCATATCCATAGGCCGCGGACTTGTGCTGCAGAGCATAAGCCTTATGGCACTGTCGCTTTCCTTCGGCGCAGACGGAATATGGTACACGCCCATATTGTCGGAAGCGATGTGCCTTATAATGTCCATGCTGTTCCTGCGGCAATATCTTAAAAAGGGCACTATGCCTCAGACTGCGGCATAACCCTCCCGACGGCATCAGCGCGCGATAAGCGAACGGAAAATAGGCTCCAAACGGGCTTTGTCGCCGCTGGTGCGGTATTCAACATGCGCACAGCCGCATGGATTTTCAAGATTATTGACTTTAAGCACGCGGCCAAGCTGGCGTACGGTCGCGGCGTTGCCGTCAAACAATTCTGCCTTTCCCCTAAAATGCAGCGATGCATAGCGGGCAAAGGCATTTTTTATGAAAACATAATGCGTGCAGCCCATAACTATCGCATCTATCGTTTCACCTTCAAGGAAGGAAAGATGCTTTTCGAGTATGTCATCGAACGCATCGGCGGCAAAACAGCCGCGCTCTATCCGCTCAACCAATCCGGGGCACGGCACGCTGACAACGCGGGAAGGGTTTTTCATTGTGGAAAGCAGATGCTTATAGCGCGGAAGGCTTGCCGTGGCGGCGGTTGAAAGCATAAGCACGCGGCCGCTGCCTTCCGTTTCGCAGGCGGGCTTGATGGCCGGTTCTATACTTACTATGGGAAAAGGGAATGCGGCGCGGAGCGCATCTATGCAGGTGGCCGTGGCGGTGTTGCAGGCTATTACGGCGGCCTTTATGCCAAGATCTGCCATTGTTGCAACGCTTTTTTCGGTAAGAACGGCAATGTCGGCATAGGTCCTGTCGCCATAAGGGGCGTTGGCATCGTCGCCATAATACAGAT
>CAVDFM010000216.1:0-2323 GCA_963608365.1 bacterium
TACTTCAGGAGCGCATCATAAAAGAGGGCAAAGTCCTGCCCGGCAACATTATTAAGGTCGACGGATTTTTGAACCACCGCGTGGACGTTAAACTCATGCGGGAAATGGCAAAGGAGTTCGGTCGGCTTTTTGATTTGACCGGCATCACTGCCGTGCTTACCGTTGAGGCCAGCGGCATAGCGCTTGCCACCATCTGCGCTGAGGAATTCGGCGTCCCCCTGGTTTTTGCCAAAAAGGCCAAGAGCGACAATATTGAAGGCGGCCTGTACAAAAGCGAGATATTCTCCTATACATATAAAAAGAAAGTAACCCTGCTGATGAGCAAGCAGTGGCTTGGCCCAACCGACAAGGTACTCATTATAGACGACTTCCTTGCCAACGGCGAAGCGCTGCACGGCCTGGTGGACATAATAGAGCAGGCCGGCGCGCAGCTGATAGGCATGGGCGTTGCGGTTGAAAAGGGCTTCCAGCCCGGCGGCGCGCGCCTGAGAAGCGAGGGCGTGAACCTGCATTCCCTTGCAATAATCGAAAAGGCCGATGAAAACGGCATAGTATTCCGTAACGAGGAGTGATCGAATGGAGAAAATAATCGTTGTGGACTTTGGCGGTCAGTATAATCAGCTGATAGCCCGCCGTGTGCGCGATCTTGGCGTATACTGCGAAATAGTCCCATACACAACAGACATGGCAAAGCTTGCCGCCATGCAGCCCGCGGGCTTGATATTTACCGGCGGGCCGAACAGCGTGTATCTTGAAACATCCCCGCATATATCCGATGAAATATTCGGCCTTAACGTGCCCATTCTGGGCATATGCTACGGCTGCCAGATATTGGCGTATATGCTGGGCGGCACTGTGTCCCCGGCGGAGACGGCGGCTGCGCGCGAATACGGTAAAACGGAAACGGACTATCTTGCAGGATCGAAACTGTTTGATGAAGGCCATGGCATAACATGGATGAGCCATGGCGACTATATCTCAAAGGTTCCGGAAGGCTTTAAGATAACGGCAAAAACGCCGGTATGCCCCGTTGCGGCCATGGAGTGCGATGAAAAGCGACTTTACGGCGTGCAGTTCCACCTTGAGGTGAACCATACCGAGGGCGGTATAGATATGCTCCGCCGCTTCCTGTTCGATGTTTGCGGCTGCAAAGGCGAATGGAAAATGGACAGTTTTATCGATACAACCGTTGCCGAGCTTAAACGCACCATTGGCGACAAGGGCGTTGTGCTGGGTCTCAGCGGCGGTGTGGATTCGTCCGTTGCGGCGGCGCTGCTTTCAAAGGCTGTCGGCAAGCAGCTCACCTGCGTATTTGTGGATCAGGGCCTTATGCGCAAGGATGAAGGGGACATGGTTGAGCAGACGTTCACAAAGCTGTTCGATATGAATTTTGTCCGCATAAACTGCCAGCAGCATTTTTATGATTGCCTGAAGGGCGTGAGCGACCCCGAACAGAAGCGCAAGATAATCGGCACGGAGTTTTACCGCGTATTTTGGGATAAGATACGCGAAAACTATGGCGACGGCTTCTTTGCGCAGGGAACCATATATCCCGACCGCATAGAAAGCGGCAAGGGCGACGCCGCCGTTATAAAGACGCATCATAACCAGGTCAAGCAGCCTGACGATATAAAGTTCCTTGGCACCATAGAGCCGCTGAAGGATCTTTTCAAGGATGAAGTGCGCCGCGTGGGCGAAATGCTGGGCATTCCGCATGAACTTGTATGGCGGCAGCCGTTCCCCGGCCCCGGCCTCGGCGTGCGTATAATAGGCGAGGTCACGCCCGAAAAGGTGCGCATACTGCAGGATGCGGATGCTGTGCTGCGCGACGAAATGGACAAGTGCGGCTATGCGGACAAGATGAGCCAGTTCTTCGCTGTATTGCCAGGCGTAAAGACCGTCGGCGTAATGGGAGACGGCCGCACATATGATGAGCTTATCGCCATTCGCGCCGTCACCACGGTTGATTTCATGACGGCCGACTGGGCGCACATCCCCTATGAAATACTCGGCCGCGTATCCAACCGCATAATAAACGAAGTACCCCACGTCAACCGCGTAGTCTACGACATAACCTCCAAGCCCCCGGGAACGGTGGAGTGGGAATAAGCTTTAGTACTTTCTGAATCCTGAAAAACGTCGAAATTGCGGCGTTCGTGATTGTCATTGTCGTAATCATTGAGATTGCCGGGACGCCGATGCCGTTTTGACAGAAACGAGGAATAGAAAAATGGTTATTCTTACAGAGCAGATAGAGATTCCGGCTCCCTATGAGAAAATGGAGGCATGGACCGCTAACTTTGAGGAAGAGTTTGTGAAATGG
>CAVDFM010000217.1:0-2317 GCA_963608365.1 bacterium
GCTATATACAAGTGCACCCCAACTCACAATTAGAAGGACTAAAAGATTCATGGTTTGAAATAACAAGCCTTGATGAAGAATATGCGCGTGATTTCATGGAGCTGCTGTTCTACGATTTTACCGATGAAAGCCCTTTGCCCGATATAAACGAATACTATGCCGCGCTTGACGACGGCGCATACAGCAACTATATCCGCTCCTGCGTTTCATATAAAAACGGTAAATTTACCGTGCATGAGCCGCCGCTCTTATTCAGCGATTATGTTGTTGCAGACTCGTACGACAACGCAATTACTGAACCTGATTTTTTAGAAAACGGCCGCCGTTATTGCTCATTCACATTATATAGGATAGGCGGCGACAGCATGTGCTATTATAATCTTTATCATGTAGCCCTGCGTGAACTGCCCGAGCCGAACGCATTAGGCTTGAAGTACGCCATAAGTTCAGTTATTCGCCTTGACAACGCGGATTTTGAATTTGAAGCGTGATATTAGCGCGAAATATGGCTGAAAAGTTAAATTTGCAATTACTATTGAAATCCGCCGAAAAGCCTGTATAATATGGTTTTGATTTTTTCACGGAGGTTGCTTTTATGGAGAAAAAAGCGGCTAAAGAAGGGCTTTTCAGGCGACTTTCGCGCCCGGTGGAGCTGACAAGCGGCTCGCCATGGCGCGTTATACTGCGCTATTCAATGCCCATTACCGTATCGTTTATTTTGCAGCAGATATATGTGCTGACGGATGCGATAATATGCGGCCAGGTGCTTACCGCGGCGCAGGTGGCGGGCGTTAACGATACCGGTCCGCTCACGTTCATATTCCTTGAATTTGCCTTCGGCTGCACGGGCGGCTTTTCCGTAATAACCGCAAAGGCCGCGGGAATGGGAGATACGAAAGGCGTAAGGCAGTCCTTTGCGGCGCAGATATACCTTTCCGTAATAATTTCGCTCGTGCTCACGGTCGCATCCATTGCGCTGCTGCCGTGGCTGCTGGGCGTTATAAACGTTACGCCCGTGAATGCGGAAGTGTACAGCGCGGCGTATTCATACTGCGTTGTTATATTCGCCGGTATACTCGCGCAGATGGGCTATAACTTCATCTGCGGCATTCTGCGCGCATACGGGGACTCCGTAACCCCGCTCATATTCCTTATTATATCAACGGCGCTCAATATAGGGCTGGATATTTTCTTCCTTACCACGCTGCGCATGGGCCCCGCCGGCGCCGCCATAGCGACCATTTTGGCGCAGTTCATAAGCGTTATCGGCTGCGGCGCGTATACGTTTTCAAAATATAAAGAGCTTAGGCTGCACAGGGAGGATTTCCGCGTAAGCCTTAGCAGCATATGGGAACACCTGAAGCAGGGCATTCCCCTCGGGCTTCAGTTTTCAATACTTGCAATAGGCATAATAGTCATGCAGGGCGCGGTGGTCAAGTTCGATCTTACCGCAAGCGGCGAAATGGTGGCCTCCACACCTGCGCAAAACGGCTTCGGCGCGGCGAACAAGCTTATCAATTTCCTCATGGCGCCGTTCAACGGTCTTGCTTCCGCAATACTGGGCTTCAATGCGCAGAACTACGGCAAGCGCGACTATGAGCGCATAAAGCGCGGCACGCTGCAAACCGTGGTCATAATGCTTATAGTTTCCGCCATATGCATTGCCATAGGCCTGCTGCTTTCAATAAACGGCACTTATCAATACATATTCATGAGTACCGATAAGATATCCGCCGAAACGATACGCTACGGCAACACGTTTATGTATGTCGATATGGCGTTCTATGCAATACTCGGCTTCCTTATAGTTGTGCGCAGCGCGGTGCAGGGCGTGTTCCTTGCGGGGTATGTGCTGTGCGCGGGCGTGGCGGAGCTTGTGTCCCGCATACTCATCTGCGCCTTCCTGCCGCAGATAGTCAACGGCGGCGCGATAGATTCTTCCGCCTCCACGGCTGCCTTTGCCGCCGTCTGCTTCGGCGATCCCGGCGCATGGGCATTGGCGTCGCTCGTGCTGCTCCTGCCCCTGTTCAAATATATAATCGGCAAAAAGTATTCGTCGTGGAATGTGTGAGTAAGTTTATAATGGCGCATGATACTATCGGCATGAGCGTATCGTGCGCCGTTTATATAAAAAGTTCTTTAGTTTTTACTGTTTCAAATCTCCTTCCCGCAATGCGGGCAGTATTTACCGTTAGATTGTACCATTTTACCGCAATGCAGGCATTTGTTGGTAAACGCCTTGCAGACGGCGCATATGAGCATCACGCCAAAGCAAACCGCACCTATGTATGCTTCCGGTATAATATCATAATTGCCA
>CAVDFM010000218.1:0-2307 GCA_963608365.1 bacterium
GGCAGGCAGAATTTCCACACCGACGGAGTGAATGGGAATCCGTTTGTGGATGAGTGCACGATAGCGCTGCTTGCCGCCAACGATGGTTTGAATATCCCCGGCAGAGAGCCGGCGGTAAGGGTTCAGTTCCTCACCGGAGATGGAGCTATAGCGCTGAATGCTGATGCACTCAGGAATTTCCACATCCAGGCAAAAATCGTCGTGAAAATAAAAATCGTGAATTTTAATGTCAAACAAATCCTGCTTTGCGTAGACCCAATAATAGCCGCCGCCAACTGAGGGAGCTATTTCCCAGCATCGTCCCGCCGGGCTGAACTTATCCGGGCATGGGATGGGGAGAAAGCTGTTCTGCTCCAAAAGCGGGCGGTAGTAGTTTGTTAAAATATCGTTTCTCATAGCTCTCCTTGCAACGAACAGGCAATTCTTTGCAATGAACAGGCGAAAATTGCCGCCCGATATTGCGGGAATCGCTGCGGTATGATACCTTTAGCCCTGGTTAACGTACTCTAACCACACTATACCAAAGGACGGTTCAAAAGTCAAACCGTTTGTATTGCAGAGGTGAGAAAATGCAAAAAGAAAAAAGTACGTTCGGTTGGATATTTACCTTCGCCGGACAGAAAAAGTCAGGCTATATCGCAAGTGTCCTTTTGGCTGTCATCGGTGCGGCATTCCAGATACTGCCGTTTTTCGTGATGGCAAAGGTTATTGGTAAACTGCTGGCCGGGAATAAGGATCTCGCCGGTTATATTGTTGACTGCGCGGCAATGGCGGCGTTCTGGTTGCTGCGTGTGCTGTTCCATTCGCTGTCTACGGCGCAGTCTCATAAGGCGACTTTTGCCGTGCTGGGGAACATCCGAAAGCAGGGGCTTGCCAAGCTTGCACGAATGCCGCTTGGTGATGTGCAGGCAAAGGGCTCGGGGGAACTGAAAAATATCCTTGTAGAGCGCGTAGACAGCATCGAACCGACGCTTGCTCATGTGATACCGGAAATGAGCAGCAACGCTGTAGTCGTGCTGGCAACGTTTATTTATCTGATGGTTCTTGATTGGCGCATGGCGCTGGCATCGCTTATCACATTCCCGCTGGGCATGATTTTCTTCATGCTGATGATGGCGGGCTACAACAAGAATTATGCCCGTACCGTTGCGGCTACCAATACCCTGAACGATACAGCGGTGGAATACATCGGCGGTATCGAAGTCATCAAGGTGTTCGGCAAGGCAAAAAGCGGTTATGAGAAGTTCGTTTCTGCCGCAAGAGAATGCGCCCGGAGTTATATCGACTGGATGAACAAGAGCAACTTCTATTTTACCTTCGCCATGAATATCATGCCTGCCACGCTCCTGACTGTGCTGCCTATCGGCGGATTGCTGCTGAAAAGCGGGATGCTGACGCCGGAGAAATTTGTTCTCATTGTCATTCTTTCCATGGGACTTATCACGCCCATCATCGGCTGCATGAAGTTCACGGATGATCTTGCCAAGGTTAGCACCATCATAGCTCAGGTGACGGATATTCTGACCGCTTCGGAGCTGCCACGCCCCGAAGCTGACGCGGATATACCGCAGGGCAGCACCGTTGAACTGCGCAATGTTCATTTCGGTTACAACGATGCGGAGGTGCTGCACGGCATTGACCTGACCTTCCGGGAGGGAACGGTCAATGCGCTTGTCGGGCCTTCAGGCAGCGGCAAATCCACCATTGCAAAGCTTATCGCCTCATTTTGGGACGTAAGCAGCGGCAGCATTACCGTGGGCGGTGCGGACATCCGCAATATCTCCTCGGAGCATTATCACAAGCTTGTCGCTTATGTTTCGCAGGATAACTTCCTGTTCGATAATACTGTGCGGGAGAATATCCGCATGGGCAAACCGGATGCAACGGATGCAGAGGTCGAGCAGGCTGCGCGTGACTGCGGCTGCTATGACTTCATCATGGGTTTGGAAAACGGCTTCGATACGCAGGTGGGCAGCGGCGGCGGACATCTCTCCGGCGGCGAAAAGCAGCGCATCTCCATTGCCCGCGCCATGCTTAAAAACGCGCCTATAGTGATACTTGACGAAGCAACCGCATACACCGATCCGGAAAACGAAGCTATTATTCAGCAAAGCGTTGCCCAACTTGTTCGCGGCAAAACGCTGATAGTGATAGCGCATAGATTGTCCACCATAGTGGATGCGGACCAAATAGCCGTTGTGAACAACGGCAGAATAGAGGATGCCGGTACTCAGGCGGAACTGCTTGCGCGCTGCCCACTGTATGAAGCCCTTTGGGATGCGCATATTGCATCCCGTGACAGTGCGG
>CAVDFM010000219.1:0-2253 GCA_963608365.1 bacterium
ATGTATGAACCGGAGCCTGTGGTAGCCGGCAAGGTGATATGCATACTGAGCGTTGCCACGGAGCCGAGCCTTCAGCGGCGCGGCATAGCGGCAAAGCTTATAGAAGCGCTTATAGCCAAGGCGAAGGAGCGCGGCATGGACGCGGTATCGCTCGCCTGCAAGGATAAGCTGGTGCATTATTATGCCAAGTTCGGCTTTGTGCTCAACGGCATTTCCGCATCCGAACACGGCGGCGTGCAATGGAACGACATGATATTGAGGTTTTAATTAAATTTGAGCAAATTAAAAAAGGCAGCGTGCGCTGCCTTTTTTGTGTGCCTTTATTCGAAGAATGCAACGGCCCTTATCGGCGCGCCGTCCGCATTTTCCCATTTCAGCGGCAATGCGAAGAACCAGAACGGTTCACTTCCGCATTTGTCAAGATTGGTCAGGTTTTCTATGTTGACTATCTCGTGCTCGGCAAACAGCTTCTTGTGCCGCGGCAGATTCGCGTCAGGTATGGGGTCCACGCCTATAACGTCGAACCCAATGCCCTTTTTGTTCGTGGCAAGTATAAAGTCCACTACCTCGTCGTCTATGCAGGGATAGTCGCCGTAGTATTCCGGCGTGCCCCAGCGCACGTCCCAGCCAAGATTGAACAGCAGATAGTCCGCCTTTTCCGCATCGGCGCGGCGCGGGGCTATCTCCTGCATGGTTATGGCCTCGCCCTCTTTAAGGTGGCGGCAGTCTATAACTACCGCGCAGCCCACGAATTGGCTCACGGGGAAGGCGTCAAGCGTTGTGCGCCCGGCAAAAAGGTGCGCAGGCGGGTCAACATGCGTTCCCGTGTGGGAATACATGCTGAGCAGCGTTTCCTTAAAGCCGTCCTTCTCGTATGAATTGGCGGGGGTCAGCTTGGGCTGCTCCGTGCCCGGGTAAACGGGCATTGTTTCGGATATTGTATGCGTAAGGTCTATTACTTTCATATTGCTCGCCTTTGGCTTACGCCATCAGCTCCTCCATTTCGTCTATCAGTTCGCCGAAAAGCTTCAGCGCTTCGTTCACGGGGGCGGCGGTGGTCATGTCCACACCGGCCAGCTTCAGTATGCTAATGGGGTCCATGCTGCCGCCGGCGGAAAGGAACTTCTTGTAATCGGCAACGGCCGTTTCGCCTTCGGTAAGTATGCGGTTGGCTATTGCGCAGGCGGCGGAGAAGCCGGTGGCATACTGGAACACATAGAAGTTATAGAAGAAGTGCGGAATGCGCGCCCATTCTTCGGCAATTTCCTTATCCACGGTTATGCCGTCGCCAAAGTAGAACTTGTTCAGTTCGTAATACTTATCGCAAAGCGCATCGGCCGTGAGCGCCGCGCCGGATTCGGCAAGCTGGCTCATGAAAAGCTCGAACTCGGCAAACATGGTCTGGCGATATACCGTGCCGCGGAAGCTTTCAAGGAAGTGGTTTATAAGATACGCGCGCTCGCGCTTATCGGTGGTGTTGTTGAGCAGGTACTTGACCAGCAGCACCTCGTTGCAGGTGGAGGCGACTTCAGCCACGAATATAACATAATGCGCGTTGCAGGGCGGCTGATGCTTTATGGAATGATAGGAATGCAGCGCGTGGCCCATTTCGTGCGCAATGGTGAACATGCTGTCCAGCGTATCCTGCTGATTGAGCAGAACATACGGATGCGGATCGCCGCCGGAGGAATACGCGCCGCCGCGCTTGCCTTCGTTTTCGTAAACGTCTATCCAACGGCTGTTGAAGCCTTCCTTCAATATATCAAGGTAGTCCTGGCCGAGCGGGGCAAGAGCCTTGAGTATTATCTCCTTGGCCTCTTCATAGGGTATCTTCTTGGTGGCGTCGCTTACTATGGGCGTGTAAAGGTCATACATATGCAGCTCGTCAACGCCCATCAGCTTTTTGCGCAGGTTGACGTACTTATGCAGATACTCTATGTTGTTGTGCACGGCCTCTATCAGGTTATGGTAAACCTGCACGGGCACTTCGTTTTCATCCAGCGCGGCTTCAAGCGTTGAATCATAATGCCTTGCCTGCGCATTGAATATAAGCGTTTTCATCTGCGCGTTAAGGAAGGCGGCGGTGGTGTTCTTAAAGCCGGCAAAAGTATGATACAGCGATTCAAACGCGGCCTTGCGCACGTTCACATCCTCGTTTTCCATAAGGGGGATGAAGGAACCCTGCGTGACCTGAAGCGCGTTGCCTTCGGCGTCGTGAATATCGGGGAAGCGGATGTCCGCATTGCGGAAGGC
>CAVDFM010000220.1:0-2175 GCA_963608365.1 bacterium
GTATAGAGGATATTCAAACAGTTTATGAGGTGGGCAACTTGGCATCAAGCCAGATAAGATTCAAAGTAAAAAACATCAAGAATCCGATTGGTGCAGCCACCGATACGTTTAATGGGTTGCCAGAGTTGCTATTGCTCATTGACCAACGTTACCCTGGAGTTGTCCAATGGTACAATATGCCACGGCTGAAGAAAAGGATGCAGCTTAAATAGCTTTCATCTTCTACGCACTACATTTGCCGCCCAATTATCGGGCGGCATTTTATATGCAATTACTATGTAAGCCTAAATAAAGTATAGTTGGCCTTATGGACGAAAGCGGTGTGCGTATTGTAGAATGATGCACCAATGGCCGGGACAGATAAGTAGCTGCCCCGGCTATATTAATCCTTGCTGCGGTGCTATTTAAGCATCGGCAGGGATATCGTCGGCGGTATTATTGTCAGGGGTGCTTTTCAACGCATCTATTTCGCACATGCAGTTCAATATACGCTTTATCGCGCGGGCTTGTATGCGCTTTAGCGTGCGCTCGGCACGGCCGTTCATAATGCCCCATCTTTCATTGTATTCAACTATTACCTTTGCCCAGTCAAGCCCCTGTATCAGGTGCTTTTGAACAAGAAAGCGTTCGTCGTCCGGCAGCAGCTCCAGCCAGCATTCTATAATGCCCTTCATAAACACCAGGTTGCAGTATTCTTTTTCCAAAGCATTCCGCTCAAAACAGGCATATTCCGTGTTTTCCTGCATCAGCAGCGTAAGCATGGATGCTTTCGCACAGATTCCGCGGTAATCACATAGCGCATTCATTATGGTCAGATTAGTAAATTCCATTGTACCCTCCTGCGTAGAGTATGCTACTATCTTATACGCATAACATAGGCCCTAAAGGGACAAATAACGGCAAATTTATTTGCGGCAGACGGGACGGCACTAACGGATTCAGGTTCATTCCAACTACTGGTAAAAATTACCAACGCCGAAAACGCCCGGGAAAGATTGACAAACGGGGGACAGGGTGATAATGTCAAAGAAAAGAATAAACAGGTTCCATGTTCCGCCCGAAGGTGGGCGGCTAAGAGGGAAGACGGGTGAGAACCCCGCACGGACGCGCCGCTGTAAAGGCCGAGCCGGCTGCATATGCCACTGAAGCGATTTGGGAAGGCGCGGCCGGCGCACGGAGGCCTGAGTCAGAAGACCTGCACGGAACAGGCTTCGCCACGCGAACTGGCACAGAGAAGCGCCCGCGGACCCTGCATGGGAGCGGTGTGTTTTTCGTATATAAATTTACTGCCGTATGCATGGAAGGCTGCAAAGCATCCGCACGAAATATCGCGCTGCGGGGACGAGGAAGGGGCCCATATGCAGCGGAGCGTCACACGCAAAAGCATAAACGAGTACAAAGAATATCTGTTGGCGGCGGAAAAGGCCAAGGCGACCGTAACTAAATATATAAATGAAACCGAAAGGCTGGCGGAATACCTGAAAGGCGCTCAGCTCAGCAAACGCGTGTTGCTCGAATACCGTGAAACGCTTGCGGAGAACTTCAGCAGCCGCACGGTCAATACAAAGCTTGCGGCTATAAACGGCTACCTTTCCTTCATAGGCGCGGATGAATATAAAGTGCATCTGTTAAAGGTGCAGCGCAAAGCCTTTATTGCGGAAAACAGGGAGCTGAGCGCGGCGGAATACAAACGGCTTGTAAGCGCGGCTGACGCGGGCGGGAACGAAAGGCTGAGCCTAGTCATGCAGACCATATGCGCAACGGGGATAAGGATAAGCGAACTGAGCTGCATAACCACAGACGCAATCGAAAAGCGGCAGACAGAGATACGCCTGAAGGGCAAAAGCCGCACCGTGCTGATACCGAATAAGCTTTGCAAAAAGCTTGCCGAATATGCAACGCGGCAGCATATAGACTCCGGCGTAATATTCCGCACGAAGGGAGGCAGACCCATAGACAGGGCGAACGTATGCCACGACATGAAACGGCTCTGCGACGCGGCGCATGTGGAGCAGAGCAAGGTGTTCCCGCATAACCTGAGGCACCTTTTCGCCCGCGCGTTTTATTCCGTGGAAAAGAACCTTCCCCACCTGGCGGACGTGCTTGGCCACAGCTCTATCGAGACCACGCGCATATACGTTGCCGCAAGCAGTAAACAGCATGAACGCACGCTTG
>CAVDFM010000221.1:0-2154 GCA_963608365.1 bacterium
GGGAAACGCTTTTGGGCTGCATAGACCGGCTGCAAAGCGATTCGGCATTGATAGCGGAGCTGGACTTCTATTGCTCGCTTGCGCATGTTGCTTTTGAAAACAACTATTGCCGGCCCAAAATGCAGCTGAACGGTGCAATAAACATTGTTGAAGGCCGCCATCCGGTCGTTGAAAGCGGCATGAAGGGCGCGTTTGTGCCAAATAACGTGCAGCTCGACCAGAAGGATAACCGCCTGCTTATAATCACCGGCCCTAATATGGCCGGTAAAAGCACATATTTAAGGCAGGTTGCCATAATAACGCTGATGGCGCACATAGGCTCGTTCGTGCCGGCAAAAAAGGCCGCAATAACCATAGTGGACAGAATATTTACCCGCATAGGAGCATCGGATAATCTTTCCGGCGGGCAAAGTACATTTATGGTCGAAATGAGCGAGGTCGCAGGTATACTGAATAACGCCACCAGCCGCAGCTTACTTATATTGGACGAAATAGGCCGCGGAACAAGCACATTTGACGGGCTGAGCATAGCATGGGCCGTGCTTGAGTATATTGCCGACCCTGCGCGCTGCGGCGCAAAGGCGCTGTTTGCTACGCATTACCATGAGTTGACGGAACTTGAGGGTAAACTGCCGGGCATAAAGAATTACCGCATAACGGTAAAGGAAGTCGGGGACGACATAATATTCCTGCGGCGCATTGTGCGCGGCGGGGCGGACAGGAGCTTCGGCGTGCAGGTGGCGCGGCTTGCCGGGCTGCCGGATGACGTTATAGCAAGGGCTAAAGAACTGCTGAAGCAGCTTGAAGCGGCGGACATAAATCACGATATAGAGCCGGTATTGAGCGGCGGGGAAGACCAACAGATGTCGCTTTTCGGCTCATGCGCAGCGGACGACATAATAGGCACGCTGAGCGATATGCAGCTTGATACAATGACGCCTATGGACGCCATGAACGCATTATATGATCTACAAATGAGAGCAAAGCTCAGAAAGGGTAAAAAATGAGCCGTATCCATGTGCTGGATAGCTATACGGCGAACCGCATAGCTGCGGGCGAGGTTGTGGAAAGGCCGGCCTCGGTCGTAAAAGAACTGCTTGAAAACGCGATAGACGCTGGCGCAACCGCCGTGACGATAGAAACAAAAGGCGGAGGGCTTGAATCCATCCGCGTGAGCGATAACGGCGTCGGCATAAATGCAGAGGATGTCGCAACTGCCTTTTTGCCGCATGCTACAAGTAAGATAGCCACAACGGACGATTTGTTTTCGATAAACACGCTGGGGTTCCGCGGGGAGGCTTTGCCGAGCATTGCAGCGGTATCGAAGGTTACCATGCGCACAAAGCAGAAGGATGCGGCAAACGGCGTGCTGCTGCGCATAAACGGCGGCGACATAATAGAAAACCACGAAGCCGGCGTGCCCGACGGAACAACGATAGAATGTGAAGATCTTTTCTATAATGTTCCCGCAAGGCTTAAATTTATAAAGAGCGCGCGGGCTGAATCGGCGCATATAAGCGACTATGTTTCCCGCATGATAATGGCGCGGCCTGATATAAAAATAAAGCTGATACAATCCGGCAGAACTGTGTTCCACAGCGAGGGCAACGGCGAACTGGACAGCGCTATAGCTTGCGTTTACGGCAACGACATTCTGCCGAACCTTAGGGAAATATACTATGACGACGGGTATTTCAACCTTGTCGGGTTCATTGGCACGGAGCAGATTGGCCGCGCAGCACGCACGGCACAGTCGTTCTATGTAAACTGCCGCTACATACGTTCTCAGAAGCTATCCTATGCGCTGCAGCGGGCGTATGACACGCGCCTTATGCAGGGTCGGTTCCCGTTTGCCGTGCTGCATATTGGAATATCGCCAGAAGAGATAGACGTGAACGTCCATCCGAACAAGCTGGAGGTTCGCTTCAGGCACGAGGATAGGATAATGGGGCCGTTCGTCATCCAATGCCGTAAGGCGCTGGAGCAGACGGAGGAAGATCTGACGCTTGACTTCAACGTGCCTGAAATAAAGAAAATAGTATACGTTCAAGACGAAATGCCAAGCGCAGTCGCCAAGGACGATACTATGAAAATGGTTGCCGATATGGCGTTCAGCCAAAGGGACGAAAGTCGCATCGAACTTAGCGCACTTCC
>CAVDFM010000222.1:0-2152 GCA_963608365.1 bacterium
GTTATATACACAAGCGCAAGTATGCTCATGCGCGCCGTTTTGAAAAAATGCACTATTTTGCGCGCTATAACAAAGAAGAAGTTTATATCCTTGAGCGCGCAGACCACCGCCAGCACGCAGAAAAGGCAGCTTAGCGTTTTGAAGTCAAAATAGCCTATGTATTCCTTATCCACGGGCACAAACATGCTTGTTATCAGCGCCGCCGCGAATGCGATAAGCATAACCGCATTTTTCCTTGCAAAGCCCCGCGCGTTGCTTATTACCAGTTCCATATATATTAAACCGCCGCTTTCTTCAATAAAATATGCCCTGCGCCGCGGCGCAAAGCAAGCAGTATTATACTCCTTTGGTTTCAAAAAGTCGAGCGGATAAAAAAATTCCCGCGCCATATTACTGCGCGGGAGTCGCGGCCGCCTGAGCGGTCTGTTTTTTTCGTTTATTTTTGCGCTTTTGCGCAATAAGACCGAGCGTTGCGCTGCAAAGATAATGCTTGGCATTCTTAGCCACCTGAAAATTATGCAGCTCCTTCGGCGGTATTGCCAAACGCCCGCGGATAAGATCATCCTTTTTCACTATCGTCATGCGGCAGATAAAGCGGCCGTGCCCATGGCAGCGGAACGCGGCGTAATAACGACGCCGGTCGTTGCTGAACCATTCGCCTATGCTGTGCTTTGCGCCGCATATTGGGCAGTTGACTATGCGCATATCGTCACAATTCATAACATCGTGACGGTTGGTGAAGTATTCCGAATACTTGGCGGGCGGCGTTTCAAACGTTTTGCCTGCCATTTCTATGCTGCGCGGTACTACTTTTCCGCAGCTGAGTTCAAGCGTTTCTTCGTCCACCCATTCGCTTACAAGCGCGGTATACATCGCGTCCGCAAGCGCATCATGATAGTCAAAGCAATCCGGTATATGGCAGAATTCCACCGCCTTATAAAGCGCAAGCACGCTGCCCACGCCCATAGTAAGGCTGAATGCAGACTGAACATCCAGCATTTGAACATCCTGCTTTATGGGCAGGGAATAATACCTAGCATTGTCGTTGAGCACATGCCAATCCCCGCCGCCCCACGCAGCGAACAAAGTCTCCTCCCCGGCCCATTCAAGGAAAGCGGTATACGCCTGCGCAAACGTGAGCCTGCTTTCAAGCGAACGCCAAAGCTGCGGCAGCGCCTTTGCGCCCACGCTGAATTCGCTGTGCACACAGGGGTGAATGAATACGCTGAACGTGTCCACTATTTTGTGGGCAGTTCTATCGTACTTCACAGCACCTATCTGCAATATTTCAGCGAGCGATTTGCCGTCGCCAACGCCGCTGTTCCATTCCAAGTCCATAACTATCATAGTTAAATTATACCATATAGTAAGCGGTTCCGAAAAGCATAAGCTTAACGGAACCGCACATTAACGTATTTTCTTATTTGCTCAGTCCACGGCGCTTACAAGTATAAGCGTGAGCGCAATATACACAAGGCTGACCGCGCCTATTACAGACGCAATGATTATGCCCGCCGTTCTGGCCTTTTTATTTTCTATCCTGCGCACATCCAGCACTATTGCCGCAATGGCCGCAACAAGCGCAACTACCGCACCCCACAAAGGCATATCAGTCCCTACCCTTCTATGCCATACCATGCGGTATGGTTCACGCCGCTGCACATTTCGTCCATAACGGTAAGCGCGTCGTCATCGGTAACGTAGAACGACTTTGCCATAACGTTGCCGTCCGCATCGGTATAGATATACAGGCGGACATAGGCGGATTCGGTGTCGTCGTAAACATAGCCGTCCATCTGCGCAAGGTCGTTGGCATTGTCCGGATCCTTTATGTCCATATCAACTATGGGACTGAACATGCTGTAAAGCGGGCCAAAGTCATTATAGATATAGCTGTTGGCATAATCTATTGCGAACTCCTCAACGGAACCGTTATAATCCGCATAGATATCGTTCACGCAGCGGGCAACGGCATAGTTGAAATTGTTATCGTATATCACCAGCGCGTCGCTTATAACTTCCATGACTACATAGCCATACGGATAGTACGTCTGTACGCCCACGGTAGCATCGGCAACGTACATTTCGTCGCCCATATCCTCTATTATTGTGTCATGCTCCCAATCGCTGTTGGTTATCACCTGCTCGGGGG
>CAVDFM010000223.1:0-2147 GCA_963608365.1 bacterium
GTTTACCAGAGCCTTGAAGTCGTCGGTCTTGGCGACGAAGTCGGTCTCGCAGTTGACCTCTACGATAGCGCCGACCTTGTGGTCATCGGTAACATAGCTGCTTACAATACCCTCGGCAGCTATACGGGCAGCCTTCTTTGCGGAAGCAGCAAGGCTCTTCTCGCGAAGATAATCCATTGCCTTGTCCATATCGCCTTCGCAGGCGGTGAGGGCCTTCTTGCAATCCATCATGCCGGCGCCGCTCATTTCGCGCAGAGCCATTACGTCTTTAGCGGTAAACATATATGCTTGACCTCCTGTTAAAAGTATCGTTTAAGATTAAAAATCGTCGCCAGCGGCCTCTTCTTCGGCTGCTGCGTCTATCATCTGCTCACCCTGACGGCCTTCCAGTACGGCGTCAGCCATCTTGGAGGCGATGAGTTTGACCGCGCGGATAGCGTCGTCGTTACCGGGGATAGCGTAATCCACCTCATCGGGGTCGCAGTTGGTATCAACGATAGCCACTACGGGGATACCCAGAGCGCGGGCTTCCATGACAGCGATGTGCTCCTTGCGCGGGTCAACTACGAACATGGCGCCGGGGAGCTTCTTCATATCCTTTATGCCGGAAAGGTTCTTTTCCAGCTTTTCCTGCTCGGCCTTGAGCTTGATGACTTCCTTCTTGGGGAGATACGCAAAGTCGCCGTCCGCTTCCATCTTCTCGATCTTGCGGAGCTTTGCTATACGGGTCTGGATAGTCTTGAAGTTGGTGAGCATGCCGCCCAGCCAGCGCTGGTTTACATAGAACATCTCGCAGCGCTTAGCTTCCTGCTCAATGGATTCCTGAGCCTGCTTTTTGGTTCCGACAAACAGAATGCTGTCGCCCGCCTCAGCAACGCTGCGGACGAAATTATAGGCTTCCTCAGCCTTCTTAACGGTCTTCTGAAGGTCGATGATGTAGATGCCGTTGCGCTCGGTGAAGATGTATTCCTTCATCTTCGGGTTCCAACGACGGGTCTGGTGGCCAAAATGCACACCGGCTTCAAGCAACTGCTTCATGGAAATAACAGACATAAAAAAACCTCCTCGTTTTTTATCCTCCCCATGCATCATCCCGTAACGCGACCCGACTCATCGGGCACGAGCCTTACGGTCCGCATGGGTGCGTAATGATTCACTTTTACGCGGGCGCGCCATTCCATTAAACGCACCGTAGCGGATTATACCACAGTCAGCCCCGCTTTGCAACAAAAAATATAGAGGCGGGCTGCATTTGCCCGCCTTTTGCGCATTAAAAATGTGTCCTTACGTATTCGTTATATTTTTTTGAGTTCATGCAGTCCTTATATGTGTTCTTGAAGCGCTGCACGGTGAGGTTGTTCATTTCAAGAATATTGCGGTATTTCCAAAAGCCGGCCATGAGCGGCACGCCGCCGCAGAAATAACCCATCGGAGCCGTGCGGTAGCACGAATAGCACAGCGCGGCAATCACCACAAGCGATATTATAACGCCGACAATCTGCTTTTTCGGCTGCATATCGTTCACGTCCTTTTCCTTCACCACGCCAAGCTTTATCATTTCCTCGGCAAAGCGCTTCTGCACGCCGAAAAGGCTTATTGCGTTAAGCGTCATGGGCGCAACGACAAAAAAAGCAAACAGCGCAAGCAGCGCCTGAAATATAAAAATAGTAATGCCCGGATTGTTTCCCATTATGCGTCTCCTTAGAATAAAGCGAATGATTTAATAGAAGTATACCATGTGTGCGGCGTATTGTCACGGAAATAAAAAAAGACGCAGCGCGCCGTTTTTGCAGCGCGCCGTGCCTTTTTGTTTAATCACATTAGGTAATGTCTTTTTTATTTGGCTTCCGCAACCATTTTCTTGTTGGCTTCGGCCATTTCCTCGAACATACCGGCGTTCTTCCTGGAAACAACAGCCCTTATCACGAACAGGGTGCCGACCATGAGCGCAACGGCTATGGCAAGGTTGACCCACACGTTCTGGATAAGGCCGGCCAGTATGAAGCTGACAAACGCCACGGCGGTGACCGTCAGGGAGTAGGGCAGCTGGGTGAACACGTGGTTAAGATGGAAGCAGTGCGCACCGGCAGATGCCATGATGGTGGTATCGGAAATGGGGGAGCAATGGTCGCCCATAACGCCGCCGG
>CAVDFM010000224.1:0-2143 GCA_963608365.1 bacterium
TGTTGACCCTGCGGGCAAGGCGAACGTGCTCGTGAACGGCGCGAAGGGAGTTACCGGCGCGTTTGAAGGCGAAAGCGTTACCGTGTCCCTTGGCGACTTGGATGATTATTACGAGTTTGACCATTGGGAAATAACCCGTGACAGCAGCGGCGAATCGCTTATAACCAGCGCGGAATGCTACAGCGAATCCGTCACGTTCGTTATGCCGAACGGCTCTGTGACTGTTAAGGCTGTGCTTAACGAGAGGGCTATCGGCGTAAACTGGAGGTATTGGATAAAGAAGGGCGATAATACATATACCGGAAGCAGCGCCACTACGCCCTACATGGCCGATATAAGCATATGGAAGAACGGCGTGCTTCAGGACCTGAACAGCGACATAACCGTTGTTAAGGGGGACACCATAAGCTTTGAAGTTAAGCTTAAGGATCCGAACAAGTATATCCTTGAAAAGATATGGCTTGTTTCGTCCAACTATATGGTAAAGAACTATGACGACTATAAGGGCGAATACACCGTTACCAGCTGGAAGCACAAAGGAAAGAAGATATACGGCCTTACCATAGAAGTATACTTCGACACCAATAACGGCGACATACAGCGTTACAACCTGAACGTTGTGCAGCCCGCGTCCGGCGGCACGATAGAGTGCAGCAGCGTATATCCCCTTGCGGACAGCGTAGTAAACCTGACCGCCAAGCCGGAGGAGAATTACAAGCTGAAGCGCTGGATAGTGACGGACGAATACAACAATGCCGTGGATGTTGCCGTGGACGACAGCGACGCCAACAGCGCCAAGTTCACCATGCCCGCTGCGGACGTTACCGTAACGGCGGAGTTTGAACAGACCGATGCAAGCGGCGCGGAGATACTGACCGTGGACATCCTTTCCGGCAAGGGCGGCGCGGTGATAGCGTCCGGTACGCTTGCGGGCGACGCATGGACAGTGGATCTGAGCGGCGCTATAGACAAGGCCACCGCGGACGGAATACCGCAGGGCACATCCGGACTGTATATGCGCATAACCGCAAACGAAGGCACGACCGTGGAGCAGGTCAATGCATTCACGGGCGACTGGTCGAAGGGCGACATTGCGTGCTATATGCCGCTGAACCAGGGCGTTATATTCATAGCGCATAACGGCGAGCAGAGCAGGAATTACACCATTACGCTTGCTTACAGCGAACCCGGCGCGCCTGAGCTTTCAAACGGCTCTGCCGAGCGCATAAGCGACAAGGAAGCGAATATCAAGTTCACCGCAAGTGAAGGCGGAAGCTGCTACTATGTGGTGGTTGAATCCGGCGCTGCCGAGCCCGCAATAGATACCGACGGCAGGGGCATGAGCATATCCGCGGGTGAAAACACGCTGATGCTGACCAACCTTGCCAAGGGCGCGCGCGACATCTACATCGTTGTGAAGAACGCAAGCGGCGTAGCGAGCAAGCCCATGAAGATAGAGATCCCCGCGTTCAGCTCCGGCGAGGAAGAGGGTGAATACACCATAAGCGTGGCCGAGCACGTCGGCGGCACGCTTACGCCCAGCAGGACAAGGGCAAACGAGGGCGACGAGGTGACCGTGAGCATAAGCGCGGCGGACGGCATGCAGATGAAGGCCGGATCGCTGACCTATACCGAAGCTATCGAGAACGGCAAGACCGTTACCATAGAAAACGGCAAGTTCACCATGCCTGCCTGCGACGTAACAATATCCTGCCAGTGGGAGAGCACTGCATCCCAACCCACGGGCGGCGGCATAACCGGATTCGTTATAGACGGCATCCCCGGCACGATAGACGCAAGCGGAAACATTGTCGTTACCATGCCGTACAAGACCGACGTTACCGCGCTCAGGCCGGTGATAACGGGCGTGAACATAGCGGAGATGACCCCTGCATCCGGCGAGGCTGTGGACTTCACCAAGCCCGTTATATACACCGTGACCCTCACAGACGGCACCGTGAAGCTGTACACCGTTACCGTGCAGCTGCAGAATGCCGGCGCTGCCGATGAACTGTGGGATAAGCTTACAGATCCCAGCCAGACGCTGCCCTGGTGGAAGTATGCCGAGCAGCAGCGCAACAGCGGCTATTACCCCCGCTACTGGTAAGCCGCACAACCTAACCTAAGCTCCCGATAACACCCC
>CAVDFM010000225.1:0-2108 GCA_963608365.1 bacterium
AAGCGCGCTTATTGGCAGCGGAATAGCCATAGCATTTGTGTTCATGATACAATTCGCGCTCGGCGCAACGTTTACATATACAGACCTATCCCAAATGGCAATGCCAATATATCTTATGAAAATGGTGGTCATGCGCGAAAGCTATCTTTTCAGGCTGGATCAGATGAACCTGTTCTTTTATATGATAGCCGCGCTTATAGCGGCGGCGTATTATATATATTGCGCGGCGCTTATAATCACCCGCCGCACATCGGGGCAGGACATTCGTCCGGCAGTGGTGGGCGTGAGCGCGTTTATATTGGCCGCGTTAAGGGTAGACCACCGGTTTGAGGCAGGCATAATACAGAAGAGCATAGACTTTCTGTATGATTACGCATTCATGGCGGGTGCGCCGTTTATACTGGCGGCGATAGCGGGGCTGATACGCTTTGGAGGGAAAGGCAGGGCATATGAAGCGGATAAGTAAGGCAATATGCTTAGCACTGACGGCTGTCTTTGCGGCGCTCAATATGGCGGGATGCATAAGCTATGTTGCCATAGATGAATACGGCTACGTTATGACCGTTGGCGTGGACAAGGGCGAAACGTATGAATACCGCTTCTGCTTTATTGTGCAGGTGGAGGGTGCATCGCAGGGCGAAAGCGACGCGGAGAACGTTGTGCTCAGCGCGGAAGGGGACAATATTTACGACGCTGTGGCGGTTATAGAGGTTGGCGTGCCGTACCAGCTCAATTTCGGCAGGGCGAACTATATGCTGTTTTCAAAGGAAGTGGCGGAAACGGGGTATATTGAGCGCTTTATAGACGAATCGTTCAAAAACCTTGGCGTGCGCCGCTCAACTAAGCTCATGGTTGTGCTTGGAGACAGCCTTGATTATTGCATGGGCGTGGTGAGCAATGATAACCCGAACACATCAAAGCGGCAGTATTCAATATTGCGCGACTATGTGTCCGAAGGCCTTACACCAATAACAAACATTGCCATGTTCACACAGAACGTGAACGCCAAACGCGGGGACAACATAGTTACGCTCGGTGCGACGGATGATTCGATACCGAATGAAGAAATAACCGGAAGCAGTCAGGATAATGAGTTAAATCCAAACAGTACCACGGCGGGAGTTGAACGCACGGGCGGACTGCGGGCATATTACATGGGCTGTGCTGTGTTCGACGGCGGCACGATGAAGGGCGTGCTCAGCGGGCGTGATACGGAAATAATCCTTATGGCAAAAGGCATGTTTCGCGCAGGCAGGATAACGCTGCACCATGAAGGCGGGGAAGGACACATGGTGCTTCTGCTCAAGAATGGCGGAACGCCAAAGGTGGAGCTTTCGATAGAGGATGATGCGCCTTGTGCCAAAATGAGCGTAAGGCTGCAATGCCACATTGAATGCGGCGAGGAGGACATGGATTACAACAAATGGAACCAAGAGGTTAAGCCTATGCTTGAAGAATATATGGAACGCGAGCTTGAAAGGGTGTTCGCACTATGCCGCAGCATGAACAGCGATGCTTATGAAATAGGCAAGTACGCGGCAACGAAGTTCCACAGCACGGAAGAATGGGAACAATACGACTGGAAAAGCCGGTATCCGGAGCTGAATATGGAATTTGATGTTTCGCTTTACATTGAAAACGAAGAAATAAACTCACTCGGAGGTTAAACTATGGCAGCATATGTTATCGCGCTTGCCGCGGCGGAAATATATTCGGCGGCGTATGCCGTATATTCTTTCAAAAAGGGGCCTGCATCCGCAGTAATAGCTGCCCTGATTATGGCAGTTCTTCCGCTTACGCTGTTCATAATATCGCTTACATAAAAAGAAAGGGATGCTCAGTCCCTCTCGTTTTCATCACACAGCAGCTTTAACCGCTGCCTTAAAGAAAGCCGCCATGCATCGGTGGCTTCTTTTTGTATTGTAATGTTGCCGTGCTCATCGGCGGCTATAATGTCGCCTTCCACGGCGTCGGAAGGCAGCCTATCGCGCCGCATTCCGTACAGCTTTCCATCGTCGTCTATTATGGCTATGTCGCCTTCAAACCTGTCTATGCTCTTCATTGCAGTGCCGCACCTCTCTTCTTTTCACATTATAGCGCATATCTGC